>DASWYE010000140.1:0-2759 GCA_036405115.1 Telluria sp.
CAACTTCTGCTCGCTCAACTACGACGTGACCTTCCCGATGTTCGCCAAGGTCGACGTGAACGGCGACGCCGCGCATCCGCTCTGGAAGTGGCTGAAGCAGGAAAAGAGCGGGCTGCTGGGCATCAGTGCGATCAAATGGAATTTCAGCAAGTTCCTGGTCGGTCGCGATGGCCGCGTGCTCAAGCGCTACGCCCCCACCGATACGCCGGAATCCCTCGCGGACAACATCCGCGCCGCGCTCGCGTGAGTCCCCTGATGGATACGGGCGACGGCCCGTTGTTCCATATCGAGTTCGCCACGACGGACTATGGCCTGCGCGCCTGGGTAACAGGCGTCAACGGCACACTGGACACTACGCTGGCCTGTTGGCGCCTGATCGCCGAAGATGTCCGCCGGGTGCGGCCGAAGGGTTTGCTGGTCGTGGACGACATGGAAGGCGAACCGCCGCCGCCGGCACAGTTGCTGGAATTCGTGCAGGCCATGCAGGGGCAGGGCATGGAGACGGTGCGGATCGCGTATGTGGAGCGCCACGCAGCCCAGATCCCGCAGGTCGAGTTCGCCGGCCTGCTGGCCAACGAGCACGGGTTCCACGCACAGATCTTCGGCGATGAAGCCGCCGCGGTGATCTGGTTGCGCTACGGTGGTGATTGACCGCTCACCGTCAGCCTGATGCGGCGGGACGGTCCACTTCGCGCTGCAGGGCCTCTTCAGGCAGCAACTCCAGCAGTTCCTGCATGAAGGATTGCAGGACGTTCTCCGAGTATCCACGGTGCGTCTGCGCGATCACGCCGTCCTGGCCGATGATGAACATGTTGGGCAGCGCGGTGACGCCGTAGCGGTCGCTGACCACGCCCCTCTCGTCATGGACGTAGGTGACCTTAATGTCCTTGTTCGCGCGGATCACGGCATTGAAATCGCGCCGAGGTTCCTTGAAATTGACCGCGATGACTTCCAGGTGCTCGCGGCCGACGATCTCCTGGACTTTGCCCAGCATCGGCAGTTCGCGACGGCACGGGCCGCACCACGATGCCCAGAACGTCACCACCACTACCTTGCCCTGCAGGGTGGCGAGGTCGATGGGGTTGCCATCGCGATCCTTGAGGTCGATGGGTGGCGGGGTTTCCCCTATCCCGGGCTGCTTCACGGGTTCGGCGGCATGGACACACGTCGTCACGGCCAGCAGGACCGTCAGCCAAAGGCTACGCATCATTCGCTTGTCCTCCCCAGGACGTTGGGGGGGAGCGTAGCACTCACGCACCATGATGTCCCACTCGAGCGGAGGTCGTCGTTGTTGCGGAGAGAGGGTGGGATCCGGAGCGCGAGAATGAAGTTGCTGCGATGGGTGGGAGGGGCGTTCTTGCTGGTGGCGCTGGGCAGTGCGTCCGCAGCGGTCCCGGTGCGCCTGGCCGTGGTGGGTGATTCGGACAGCCACGCCTACCACGATGCGATCCACTATCCCGGCAGCGACGGGCGTCGCGGCGGTGCCTTCCATGCGACGACATTCCAGTGGACGGAGTGGCTGCACCACCTGCGCCGCACTGAGGTCGACCAGGGCAGGTGGGGACGTTATGGCGTCCATCCGCTCCTTGCCCGGTTGGGGGATGGACTGGGTTGGTCCACGCGCACGCCGGAGAAGGAAGACTTCGCCTATAACTTCGCCGTCTCAGGTGCCGGGTGCGACGACCTGATGGAAGGGCGCCGGCAAGTGCCGCGATTGGCCCGCCTGATGGAAGATTCGCCGGAACAGTGGCGCGACGGCATCGTGGTGATCCGCATCGGCGTGAACAGTTTCGGCCAACAAGACAGTCTGGCGCGGTTGGCGGGCGATCCGCGGGATCCCGCCGTGCATGCGCAGATCGACCGTTGCATCGCCGCCGTTCGCGCAGCCATCGAACGGCTGCGACAGGGCCGCCCGGAGCTGCGGATGGTCCTGGTCGGGGTGTTCGACAACAGCCAGATCAGCGAGGGACTCCAGCGCCGGTATTCGCCGCTTGCGTTGCAGAACATCGGCAGGGCGCTGGATCGCTACGACATAGCGCTCAAGGCGATGGTGAAGAACGACCCACGCCTGGCGTTCTTCGATGATCGTGCCTGGTTCGCCGCGCATTGGGGCGGACGTGCAAAGGAGGGCACCCCCGCATACCGGGATGTCGTGCTGGGCGGCATCCGGGTGAGCAATACGCAAGGCGATGCTCCGTGCCATGCCGTGCTGGCCGACGGCCACGCCGGCACGGCATGGAACGGCTTGTGGGCGCAGGCACTGGTCGAACTGATGGATCGCCGGTTCGATGCCGGCATCACGCCGATCCGCGATGCCGAACTGGTGCCGCTGGTGCGGGCCGGCACTCGCTTGCCGGCCGCGACCAAGGCGTGCGCGCGACCGTGACGAGCCTTACTTTTCGACGAACGCGCGCTCGAACACGTACTGGCCCGCGGTGCCGATACGCGGCGCAGCGGTGAAGCCGCGGCCATCCAGCAGCGCGCGGAAATCGGCCAGCATCTGCGGGCTGCCACAGATCATGGCGCGATCATGTTCGGGATCCAGCGCCTCGATGCCCAGCGCCTGCATCATGTCGCCGCTGGCCATCAGGTCGGTCAGGCGGCCGCGGTTCGGGAAGTCCTCGCGGGTGACCGCGGGGTAGTACAGCAGCTTCTCGCGGATGGTCTCGCCCAGGAACTCGTGCTGCGGCAGTTCCTTCTCGAAATAATCCCGGTACGCCAGGTCTTCCACGCTGCGCACGCCATGGGTCAGGATGACC
>DASWYE010000141.1:0-12092 GCA_036405115.1 Telluria sp.
GGTGGAGTTTACCACCCGTGCCAGGCGAGCAACATGCACTTAATGATGAAAAATAAACTTTCCGCGCGTATCATGCCGTGCGCCGCAAAGTTTCAAAAATTGATATATTTTCCGGTTTGCACTTTCTGCACAGGACGCCGGCTGTGTACGTACCTGAAACGGATCGTCCCATCATATGAGCCTTCAACTAGACAAGAACCGCACCGTCCACGCAGCCGTCGCGGGCGTGACCCTGCTGGTTTTCCTGCTCGACGCCTTCACCCCGCTGGGCTTCGCGGAATGGATCTTTTATTTCATCCCGGTTGCGCTCTGCATCTTCCAGCGCAACCGCGAGTTCCCGCTGGTGGTGGTGGCGGTGCTGATGCCGCTGATGCTGGCTGGCTATTACCTGTCCCCTCCGGGCGCCGACGAGACGGTGGCGATCTTCAACCGCTGCATGGCGTTCGTCGTCGTGACCGGTGTGGCCTGGCTGTCGCGCATGGTGATCGGCGAGCGCGTGCGCGCGGAGCACCTGATGTGGCTGGAGCGCGGCCGTGCGGAGGTGTCCCGCAACATGCTTGGCGAACTGACGGTGCAGGAGGTGTCGGAAAAGATCCTGCAGGCGATGGCGCGCTACCTGGATGCGCAGGTTGCGGTGATCTACCGGATCGAAGAAGGGCGGCTCGCCTGTGCCGCATCCTTCGGCCTGGCCGAAGCTTGCAGCGACCGCGAGCTGTCGGCCGGCGCCGGCCTGGCGGGCGAGGTCGCCAGGAGCGGAGAGCCGGTCGTGCTGCGCGAGCTGCCGGCCGCGTACTTGCGTATCGGCTCCGCGACCACGGACGGCGTTCCAGCCCAGGTGGTGATCGTGCCCATCACCAGCGACGGCCATGTGGCGGGCGTGATGGAATTCGGCTTCCTGCGCAGCGACGGGGCGGATGCGGAATCGGAGCTGCTGCAGATGGTCTCCAGCACCGTCGGCAGCGCCCTCAAGTCGGCCGAATACCGCGAGCACCTGCGCACGCTGCTGGCGCAGACCCAGCACCAGGCCGAGGAACTGCAGACGCAGCAGGAGGAGCTGCGCGTCACCAACGAGGAGCTGGAGGAGCAGAGCCGCGCCCTGATGGAGTCGCAGGCGATGCTGGAGAACCAGCAGGCCGAGCTGGAGCAGACCAACCTGCAGCTGGTGTCCCAGACCGACCAGCTGGAGGCGCAGGCGCGCGAGCTGATCGGCGCCAAGGAATCGCTGGAAGCGAATGCGGCGGAGCTGAGCCGCGCCAACCAGTACAAGTCGGAATTCCTCGCCAATATGTCGCACGAGCTGCGCACGCCGCTCAACAGCTCGCTGATCCTGTCGAAGATCCTGATGGATAACAAGAAGGGCCTGCTGGACGACGAACAGGTGCGCTACGCGCGCACGATCTATTCGTCGAATAACGAGCTGCTGGCGCTGATCAACGACATCCTCGACCTGTCCAAGATCGAGTCGGGCCACGCGGACGTGCAGCCCGAACCGGTGCCGGTCGCCTCCGTGGTGGGTTCGCTGCGCGACATGTTCGAGCAGGTCGCCCGGGAGAAGTCGCTGGCCTTCCGGATCGCCGTCAGTTCCGATACGCCGGCCAGCATCGTCACCGACCGCCAGCGCCTGCAGCAGATCCTCAAGAACCTGCTGTCGAACGCATTCAAGTTCACCACGGCCGGCGAAGTGTCGCTCGAGATTTCGCGCGCGCCCGGCGACCGTCTGTTGCTGGCGGTGCGCGACACAGGCATCGGCATCCCGGAACAGCAACAGCAGGTCATCTTCGAGGCATTCCGCCAGGCCGACGGCACGACCAGCCGCAAGTTCGGCGGCACCGGCCTGGGCCTGTCGATCTCGCGCGAGCTGGCCCGCCTGCTGGGCGGCAGCATCCACGTGCAGAGCGCGCCGGGGCTGGGCAGCACCTTCACGCTCGAGATCGGACTGACGCTGGAGGCGCCGGCAGAAACGGGCGCCGCGCAACCGGCGCCGCCGCCAGTGGCGCCGCCGGTGCGCAGCCGCGACGCCGAAGCTGCATTGCCACCGCCGGCGCCGGTGACGCTGGTCCCCGACGACCGCGCCCAGCGCTCGCGCGACCGCCTGATCCTGGTGATCGAGGACGATGCCAACTTCGCCTCGATCCTGGTCGACCTGGCGCACGAGCTGAATTTCGACTGCGTGGTCGCCAACAGCGGCGCCGAAGCGATGCGGCTGGCGCGCGAATACGCCCCGCAAGGCATCCTGCTGGACGTCGGCCTGCCCGACCAGTCCGGCCTGACGGTGCTGGAAGAGATGAAGCGCGACCCGCGCACCCGCCACATTCCGATCCACATGGTGTCGGTCGAGGACCACGTGCAGAAGGCGCTCGAGATGGGCGCGGTCGGTTATGCGTTCAAGCCGGTGGCGCGCGAAGAGCTGGTCGATGCGGTGCAGCGCCTGGAGCAGCGCCTGCAGCACCGCGCGCACAAGGTACTGGTGGTGGAAGACGACAGCACGCTGCGCGAGAACCTGGTCCTGCTGCTGGCGGCCGACGACATCGAGATCACCACCGCCGGCACCGCCGCGGAAGCGCTGGAGCTGGTGTCCGGCCGCACCTTCGACTGCGTGGTGCTGGACCTGAACCTGCCCGATTCGTCCGGCTACGAACTGCTGGAGAAGATGGCCAGCGGCGGCCGCTATTCGTTCCCGCCGGTGATCGTGTACACCGGGCGCCAGATCACGCGCGAGGAAGAGCAGCAGCTGCGCCGCTACTCGCGCTCGATCATCATCAAGGGCGCCAAGTCGCCCGAGCGCCTGGTCGACGAGGTCACGCTGTTCCTGCACCGGGTGGAGTCGTCGATCCCGCCCGACCAGCAGAAGCTGCTGCAGCAGGCGCGCCAGCGCGATGCAGGTTTCGAAGGACGGCGTATCCTGCTGGTGGAGGACGACGTGCGCAACATCTTCGCGCTGAGCAGCGTGTTCGAGCCGCTGGGCGCGGAGCTGAAGATCGCGCGCAACGGCATCGAGGCGCTCAAGGCGCTGGAGGACGATGCCGAAATGGACCTGGTGCTGATGGACCTGATGATGCCCGAGATGGACGGCCTGACCGCGATCCGCGAGATCCGCCGCGATCCGGCGCGGGCGCGCCTGCCGATCATCGCGCTGACCGCCAAGGCCATGGCGGACGACCGCCGCAGCTGCATGGAAGCGGGCGCCAACGACTACATCGCCAAGCCGATCGACGTGGACAAGCTGCTCACGCTGTGCCGCGTGTGGATGCCACGCCGCTAGCGCCATGGACGAATTCGACGACAACTTCGAGATCGAGCTGCGGCTCCTGCTGGAAGGCGTGTTCCTGAAGTACCAGCACGACTTCCGCCAGTATTCGGTGGCGTCGTTGCGGCGCCGGATCCTGTCGGCGATGCAGAAGTTCGACTGCGAGACGGTGTCGCAGCTGCAAAGCCGCATCCTGCACGAGCCGGACGTGTTCGCGCAGATGCTGCAGTTCCTGACCGTCCAGGTGAGCGAGATGTTCCGCGATCCTGCCTACTTCCGGGCGATCCGCGAGCAGGTGGTGCCGGTGCTGCGCACCTACCCCTCGATCAAGATCTGGATCGCCGGCTGCAGCACCGGCGAGGAAGTCTGGTCGATGGCGATCCTGCTGGACGAGGAAGGCCTGCTCGACCGCACCCTGATCTACGCCACCGACATCAATACCGAATCGCTGGAGAAGGCGGAGGCTGGCATCTACTCGCTGGAGCGGCTGCCGGAATTCATCCAGAACTACCAGCAATCCGGCGGTACCGGATCGCTGGCCGACTACTTCACCGCCGACCAGAGCGAGGCGCTGTTCGACCGGCGCCTGAAGAAGCGCATGGTGTTCGCCGACCACAGCCTGGCCACCGACAGCGTGTTCTCCGAGATGCAGTTCGTCTCCTGCCGCAACGTGCTGATCTACTTCCGGCCGGAGCTGCAGGCGCGCGCGATCCAGCTGTTCTCCGAATCGCTGGTGCACAAGGGCTTCCTCGGCCTTGGCACCCGGGAGACGCTGCGCTTCAACCGCCATGCCGACCTGTTTGCCGATTTCGCTCCGGCGGAGCGCATCTACCAGAGGATCTGACCGTGGAAAAGCCATCCACTCCCCATCCGGCGCTGGTTGCGATCGGCGCCTCGGCCGGCGGCATCGAAGCCGTCAGCCAGCTGCTGCGCGCCCTGCCGGCCAGCTTCCCGCTGCCGGTGGTGGTGGTGCTGCACCTGCCGCCCAACAGGCCCAGCCTGCTGCCGGAGCTGTTCTCGCGCCACTGCGCGCTGCCGGTGACCGAGGCGCAGGACAAGCAGCCGCTGCGCGGCGGCACTGTCTACGTCGGCCCGCCCGACTACCACCTGATGCTGGAACCGGGCGGCCTGCTGTCGCTGTCGTGCGACCCGCCGCTGCATTTCTCGCGGCCCTCGCTGGACATGCTGTTCGAGTCCGCGGCGCTGGCGCACAAGGACGGGCTGCTGGCGATCCTGCTGACCGGCGCCAGCGCGGACGGCGCCGAAGGGCTGGCCACCGTGCGCCGGCTGGGCGGCCAGGCGTGGGTGCAGGACCCGGAAGAGGCGCAGGCCAGCATCATGCCGGTCGCGGCGATCCGGCGCGCGGGCGCCGACAAGGTGCTGCGCCTGGCCGCCATGGCCGACTTGCTGCCCGGACTGGCGGGGCGCGCATGACTGAGGAGAGACTGGCAATGCAGACCGACACCATCAACATTCTCGTGGTCGACGACGTGCCGCAGAACCTGGTTGCGATCAGCGCGCTGCTGGAACGGCCTGGGCTGAACATCATCCAGGCGCAGTCCGGGCAGGAGGCGCTGGAAGTGCTGCTGGTGGAACGGGTGGCGCTGGCGCTGATCGACGTGCAGATGCCGCAGATGGACGGCTTTGAACTGGCGGAGCTGATGCGCGGCAGCGAGCGCACCCGCACCGTGCCGCTGATCTTCCTGACCGCCGGGGCGCGCGAACGCACGTCCTGGTTCCGGGGATACGAGGCGGGCGCGGTGGATTTCCTGTTCAAGCCGATCGACGAGACGATCTTGCGCAGCAAGGTCAACGTGTTCGTGGAGCTGTTCGCCAAGGAGCGGCAGCTGTCGCGCCAGCTCGAGGAGCTGAAGGCGGCGCTGTCGCTGAACGAGCTGTTCACGGCCGTGCTGGGACACGACTTGCGCAATCCGCTGTCGGCCATCCTGAACGGTGCCGAACTGCTGGCGCGCAGCTCGCCGGAGCCGATGGTGGTGTCCACCGCCGGGCGCATCAAGTCGAGTGGCAAGCGCATGGCCGACATGGTGGAGCAGCTGCTCGACGTGGCGCGCATCCGCGCGGGCGGACTGGAGCTGCGGCGCGAACGCACCAGCATCGAGTCGCTGTGCCGGAATATCGTCGAGGAGCTGGCGGCAGCGCATCCGCATGCCAGGGTGAATATCAGCTGCAGCGGCGACGTACATGCCGACGCCGACGCGAGCCGCATGGCGCAGGTGGTGTCGAACCTGCTCTCAAACGCCTTGCAGCACGGCGCCGCGCAGGACCCGGTGGAGCTGGAAGTGGATGGAACCGAGCCGGGGCGCCTGGGCATTCGCATCCGTAACGCGGGCTCGATACCTGAGGCGGCGCTGCCGGCCATTTTCCAGCCCTTCCACAGCCGCCAGGCGATCAACCGTCCGAACCAGGGACTTGGGCTGGGCTTGTACATCGTGCGGATGTTCGTCGAGAGCCATGGAGGGACTGTGAACGTGGAGTCCGCCGATGGGCACACCACGTTCACCGTCAGTATCCCTCGTCGCTAAAGGGGACTGTCTCATAGGGACAGTCCCCTATGCTGGCGTGTCGCCTTCGATGGCGGGGTAGGTGATCGTCAGCCCGTCGACACGCGCGAACGGCGTCAGCTTGTGCCGGTTGCGCCCTTTCGGGCCGATGATGTGCTCCACCGTGTAGCCGCGCACCACCAGCGCGTCGCCGACCATCGAGCGGTGGCAGCGCCATGGCACCGCTTCGGCACACATCAGGACGCAACGCTTCCTGCCGGCCAGCGTGGTCAGGCGGGCGATGCCGTCCGCGAACTCCTGCGACTGCATGTGGTCCGCGTAGCCGCGGAAGGACTTGTTGCGCCAGCCGCTGTTGAGGAGGGACGCCGCCTTTCCATGGCGCAAGCCGCCCAGCTCTTCGATGTAGCAGTAGTCGATGCCGGCCTGCGCCAGCGAGTGCGGTAACTGGTCCTGCCCGAACTGCGGGTTGTGGCGCGAGCGCGGCACGGTGCGGATGTCCACCACGCACTCGATCTGGTTGATCGCCAGCAGCTCGAGAAAGACCTCCAGCGGACGATTCGAATGTCCGATGGTGCAGACGAGGGTGGAAGCAGGCGTAGGGTCGTTCACTGGTCCGGTTGTGATGGCGCGATATGGCCATGTTAAGCACGGCGGGAAAATCCAACCGTGCGCCACCGTACCCCGGGCTTTGTTGAATGCCGCACGTTCGTCCCGGCGGCCCGGTGATAAGGTAGGACTCCTACAGTCACAGGAGAACATCATGCCTACAGGATCGAGCCCGAAGCGCGAGCGCGAGTACAAGGAACTAAAGGAGGAATTCAAGAAGGAGCATCGCTATCCGGGCCGCGAGGAGGAAGTGGCGGCCCGTATTGTCAACAAGCAACGCGCCGAGCACGGCGAAACCAAAGACGCGAAGAAGAAAAAGTAGGCCACGAAGTAGGGGGGCTGTCCCCGGCCGGCGCCAGGGCGGGGGGAAGTCCCCTTGCGCCTGTCATAAAATACACAGCAGCAAGCTTTTTTGTTTGGGCGTATAGTTCCGTGTCCTGATCTCCTTGCGAGCCCATGCAGAACCCATCAGAACAAGCGATAGTACGCCGCGACGGCGACATGCCGCACCAGCACCGACTCGAGCTGCTGGTGGGTGGCATTCGCGACTACGCCATCTACATGCTGGACGCCGACGGCTTTGTCACCAGCTGGAATGCAGGCGCCGAGCGCTTCAAGGGCTACAAGCTCGAGGAAGTGCTGGGCACGCATTTTTCCCGTTTCTACACGCCCGAAGACCAGGCCGCCGGCGTGCCCAGGCTGGCGCTGCAGACCGCCCTGACCGAGGGCAAGTACGAAAGCGAAGGCTGGCGCGTGCGCAAGGACGGCACGCGCTTCTGGGCCAGCGTGCTGCTGGACCGTGTGCTGGACGCCGACGGCAGGCTGGTCGGCTTCGCCAAGATCACGCGCGACATCACCGAGCGCAAGCGCATGCAGGAAGAGCTGATGGCCAGCGAGCAGCGCTTCCGCATCCTGGTCGAGGGCGTGACCGACTACGCCATCTATATGCTGTCGCCGACCGGCGCAGTGACCAACTGGAACGCCGGCGCCGAGCGCATCAAGGGCTACAAGGCCGCCGAGATCCTGGGCCAGGATTTCTCGCGCTTCTATACCGCAGAAGACCGCATTGCGGGCACGCCCAAGCGTGCGCTGGCGACGGCAGCCTCGGAAGGCCGCTTCGAGGCCGAAGGCTGGCGCGTGCGCAAGGATGGCACCCGCTTCTGGGCCCACGTCGTGATCGACGCGCTGCGCAGCGACACGGGCGACCTGATCGGCTTTGCCAAGATCACGCGCGACAACACGGAACGGCGCAAGGCGGCCGAATCGCTCGAGCAGGCGCGCGCGGCTCTGTTCCAGTCGCAGAAGATGGAAGCGATCGGCCAGCTCACCGGCGGCATCGCGCACGACTTCAACAACCTGCTGCACGTATTGCTGAGCGGCCTGGACGTGCTGGAGATCCAGGCGCCGCAGTCGGAGGCGGTGCTCGACACCATGCGCCGCGCGGTGGAGCGCGGCGCCACCATGACGCAGCAGCTGCTCGCCTTCGCGCGCCAGCAGCCGCTGGCGCCGCGTCGCTGCGACGTGAACCAGCTGATCGCCGGGTTCGAACCGGTGATGCGCGGCGCGCTCACGTCGGGCGTCAAGTTCGAGCTGCAACTGGCGGACGAGGTCTGGCCGGTCATGGTGGACGAGGCGCGCCTGGAAGCAGGCCTGCTCAACCTGGTGGTGAATGCGCGCGACGCCATGCCGGACGGCGGCAAGCTGACGCTCAAGACCTCCAACGTGACGCTCGGCCCGAACGAAGCGGGCACGCTGCAGCCTGCGCGCTATGTGCGCATCTGCGTGGCCGACACCGGCATGGGCATGTCCGCCGAAACGCGGCGCAAGGCGTTCGAGCCGTTCTACTCCACCAAGGACGTGGGCAAGGGCACCGGCCTGGGCCTGTCGCAGGTGCACGGCTTCATGGTGCAGTCCGGCGGTGAAGTCGTACTCCAGAGCGAAGAAGGCGCCGGCACCTCGGTCGAGCTGTACTTCCCCGCCGCTACCTGACGCCGGCGGCCTGTTCCGCCGCCGCCAACAAGACCAGAAACATCTCCATGCTGAAGACACCCGCAACATTCACGCCCCTGATGGCGCCCGTGGCGCATCCCGATCCCCTGACGCTGGTGTTCTCCGACGGCCGCGTGCTGGTGCGCGAGCCGGACCTGGCGTTCGCCGCGGAAGACGTGGTGGCGCAGCTGGCGCTGCCGGCCGGTCGCATGCAGGCGGTCGGCCTGCTGGATGGCCGCTACGTGCGCGCCACTTGGGCCGACAGCGGCGCCGAAGCGCCGGCGGGCCACGCGTTCCGCAGCCTGCGCTCGATGTTCGGCAGCGTGGACGACGAGCTGCTCGGGCTGGCCGGGCGCGCCGCCCAGGTCGCGGAGTGGGCCCGCACCCACCGCTTTTGCGGGGCCTGCGGCCAGCCGACCGTGCTGGCGACGCATGAACGCTGCGCCAGGTGCGAGTGCGGCCACCTGGCCTATCCGCGCATCTCGCCGGCCATGATGGTCCTGATCCGCAAGGGCGACTCCGTGCTGCTGGCAATGCACCTGCACTCGCCGTCCAAGCGCTACACGCCGCTGGCCGGCTTCCTGGAAGCGGGCGAATCGGTGGAGGAGGCGGTGCACCGCGAGGTGTACGAGGAGGTGGGGCTGCGGGTGCACAACCTGCGCTACTTCGGCAGCCAGTCGTGGCCGTTCCCGCATTCGCTGATGCTGGCATTCACGGCCGACTACCTCGATGGCGAGATCCGCATCGACGAGAGCGAGATCTCCGATGCGCGGTGGTTCGGCCCGAACGATGAATGGCCCGAACAGATCGCGCACCACTCCATCTCCGCCATGCTGGTCGACTCCCACCGCCCGGGAACGGTCCCCCGATCTTCTGCATGCAGGACTCCGGAAGCTAAAGAGCCGGGGACAGTCCCGTAGGGACAGTCCCCTACGTGCGGAGCGGTTCCGGCTCCGCTTCCTTCGGCTTGCCGCCGGTGCCGCGCATGTTGACCAGCCGCTGGAACAGGTCGAACCAGAACGGCGCGCCGAACATGCTGCTGGCCGCCGTCAGCAGCCACCCCGCCACCTGCACCAGGAATGCCGAGTCCAGCCGCGGCGGGAATTCCGCCCATCCCACTGGCAGCGTGCGCAGCGCGGCCAGCGCGTCGCCATTGATGGTCGCTTCCGGCAGTTTGAGCTGCGCCGCGAGCGTCGGCTGCTGCCACAAGGTGCTGAACAGGTGGATGCTGTCGATGTTGAAGGTGATCGCGATCGCCAGCGAGATCAGCAGGCTGAACATGGCCGAGCGGCGCTTGTACGTGCCGGACACCCGCTCCATGGTGTTGTCGAACCAGTTGGCAAGGTACTGCTGGAACTTCTCCATGCTGCCGTCGGCGCGCACGTAGATGCTTTGCAGCGCCACCCGGACCTGCGGGTCCTCGATCGCGTCGATGTCGCGGCTAAGCTGCTCCCAGTTGTTCGGCACGCTCTGGATGATGTCGACCAGCGCCATCGCGAAGTGCTTGGGCGCGATGTAGGACGGCTTGTTGTGCAGCGCCGACTGCACCGGCGCGGTGCCGTCGTCACGCGGGTTGACCAGCGCATGGCAGTACAGGTCGCGTGCCAGCGCGGTGAAGGTGGGATCGTTGAACATCGCCTTGATGGCGGTCATCAGGGTGCGGGCACGCAGGCGCAGGGCCGAGGCAAGCGCTTCCTGGAGCGTGGTGACCAGCAGGCCAACGAAGGCATAGCAGAACGTCATGCCGATGGCCACTTCGAGAACGGTGCTTCCGAACATGGCGGTCTCCCGGAAGGGTTGATAGTTTTACCATAATCCCGCGCGCCCGCCTCTGGATGTCCTTACATCAAACCTTCCTTCGTTCAACGGAATAAAGGGGATGCCTGTATACTGTCGTCCCAACCGATTTTTTTGCAGCCCACACTATGTCCAACGACGCATTCACCGAAAACGACTGGCGCCGCCTGATCGAGAGCCTTGGCGAGAACCCGGATCGTCCGGGCCTGCACGAGACCCCGGCGCGCGTGGCCAAGGCGTGGAAGCACTGGACGTCGGGCTACCACATGGACCCGGTGGAGCTGCTGAAGGCATTCGAGGATGGCGCCGAGCAGTACAACGAGCTGATCGTCGTGCGCGGCATTCCCGTGTACAGCCACTGCGAGCACCACCTGGCGCCGTTCTTCGGCAAGGCCACCGTGGGCTACCTGCCGAACGGCAAGATCGTCGGCCTGTCGAAGCTGACACGGCTGGTGGACTGCTTCGCCAAGCGCCTGCAGGTACAGGAGCGCATGACCATCCAGATCGCCGAAGCCCTGATGAGTGCCCTGGAGCCGAAGGCGGTGGGCGTGGTGGTCAAGTGCCGCCACATGTGCATGGAAAGCCGCGGTATCCGCACCCCGGGCGAAGAAACCATCACCTCCGCCATGCTGGGCGAACTGCAGCCCAACCTCGCCCTGCGCACCGAATTCCTCGCCCTCGCCCGCGACTGACGCAAATGTCATCCCCGCGAACGCGGGGACCCATGCTGAGTAATTAACTTCGGAAGAGTTACCTGGCCGCGGATTCAGAATGGGTCCCCGCGTGCGCGGGGATGACGGTGGCTGCATCGCGGGGACCCATGCTGAGTCTGCCCCCAGCCAGCTTCCATAGATGCGCAACTCCTTCACGGAACTTGTCGCCCATCTCCCCGCTCCAAGCAGTATTTGGAGCACCCCATGGCCCCTCTCACCCCCGACCAGTTCGCCCCCGCGCGCACGCTGCTGGAAGGGACGCGCCGGCGCACCCGTCCGCGCGTCCACGACCTGCTCGACGTCTTCCGCGCCATCCTGCACCTGCTGGAAACCGGCATCCCCTGGCGCAGCCTGCCGCCCGACTTCCCGCCGTGGCGCACCGTGCACGAATACTTCACCCAGTGGACCATGTCGAAGGAGGACGAAAAAACCCTGCTTGAACGCGCCATGGAACTGTCCGGCCAGGCCGACCTCATCCCCAAACTGCGGACCCGGCTTGGATCCGGCCCGCCTGAAAAATGACGTTTACTGTTGAGCACGATTCAACTCAGCATTTTTCCAGGTGAGGTAATCTTATGGCATGTTTGAAAACATTAATCATTCGCTATTTTCCCTGATGCATGCCGGCCCCGACCTGGGCGGCATGCGCCTGTTCATGGCCGTGGCCATGGCAGAGTGGCTGATCATGCTGGTCCCGCTGACGCTGGTCCTGATGTGGTTGCGCGGCACGCCCGAGGTACGCGCGATCGCGCTGCGAGCCGCCCTGGCGGTCGCGCTGGCGCTGCTGGTCAACGGCATGCTGGCGGTGGTGTGGTTCAACGAGCGGCCCTTCGTGCTTGGCCTGTCGGAAAACGTCCTTAACCACGATGCGGACAGTTCCTTCCCGAGCGACCACGCCACGATCATGTTCACCATGGCCTTCGTGCTCTTCTCGTGCGCGCCGACGCGCGTGATTGGCGCCTGGCTCACGGTAGCCGCCTTGGCGACCGCATTGGCGCGGGTGTATGTGGGCGTTCACTTCCCGCTCGACATGATCGGCGCCCTGCTGATGGCGCTGGCGGTGACGATGCTGTCGGTAAGGCCCGGATCGCACGATGCGGTGAAGGCCGTGCTGGCGCTGGCGGTGCCGGTCTATCGGAGACTGTTCGCGGTGCCGATCCGGCGCGGCTGGGTCCGCCCGTAGCCGGTCTGGGGACTGTCCCCGCAGGGGACTGTCCC
>DASWYE010000142.1:0-15928 GCA_036405115.1 Telluria sp.
GGTCTTGCGGTGTGGCGCAGTGGTGAGGAGCGGGCGACGCGGTAAAATAACTCCTTTATCTATTTCGCATCTCTCACCATGACCGTCCGCACCCGATTCGCACCCAGCCCGACCGGCTACCTCCACCTCGGCGGCGCCCGCACCGCGCTGTACTCCTGGGCCTATGCCCGCCACTTCGGCGGCACGTTCATCCTGCGCATCGAGGACACCGACGTCGAGCGTTCGACCCCGGAAGCGGTGCAGGCGATCCTGGACGGCATGCAGTGGCTCGGCCTGTCGCACGACGAGGGCCCGTTCTACCAGATGCAGCGCATGGACCGCTACCGCGAGGTGGTCGGCCAGATGCTGGAAGCCGGCACCGCGTATTACTGCTACTCGTCGCCGGAAGAAGTCGAAGCGATGCGCGAGCGCCTGCGCGCGGCCGGCGAAAAGCCGCGCTACGACGGCACCTGGCGCCCGGAGGAGGGCAAGGTTCTGCCGCCGGTGCCGGAAGGCCGCAAGCCTGTGGTGCGCTTCAAGAATCCGCTGGATGGCGAGGTTACCTGGAACGACGTGGTCAAAGGCCCGATCACGATCGCCAATAAGGAACTGGACGACCTGGTCATCGCGCGCCCGGACGGCACGCCTACCTATAACTTCTGCGTCGCGGTCGATGACTGGGACATGAAGATCACCCACGTGCTGCGCGGCGACGACCACGTGAACAACACGCCACGCCAGATCAACATCCTGCGCGCGATCGGCGCTCCGCTGCCGGAATACGGCCACCTGCCGATGATCCTGGGTTCGGACGGCGCCAAGCTGTCCAAGCGCCACGGCGCCGTCAGCGTAGTTAACTATGCGGACGAGGGCTACCTGCCTGAAGCGATGCTAAACTACCTGGCGCGCCTGGGCTGGAGCCACGGCGACGACGAGATCTTCTCGATGGAGCAGTTCTGCCAGTGGTTCGACCTGTCGAACCTGACCGCGTCGCCGGCGCAGTTCAACTTCGAGAAGCTGGCGTGGGTGAACAACCACTATATCAAGCAGGCCGACAACGAACGCCTGGCGCAGCTGGCCATGCCGGAGCTGCAGCGCGACGGCGCGGTGCTCGAGGGCGCGCCGCCGCTGGCATCGGTGATCGCGCTGCTGAAGGAGCGCGCCAATACGATTAACGAGCTGGCCGACGCCGCGATGCTGTTCTACCGCGAGCCGAAGCCGGATGCCGCGCTGCTCGAGCAGCACGTGACTGATGCGGTCAAGCCCGCGCTGGCGCAGTTTGCCGAGCGTTGCGAGACGGTGGAGTGGGACAAGGCCGCGATCAGCGCCATGATCAAGGAAGTGCTGGCGGCGAACGGCCTGAAGATGCCGCAGATGGCGATGCCGCTGCGCCTGTTCGTGACCGGCCAGTTGCAGACGCCTGCGATCGACGCGGTGCTGGAGTTGTTCGGCCGCGAGACCGTCATCGCACGCGTGAAGAAATTTATTTGAAAATTTTTAGAGGATGCCCTTGGCAAGAAGCAAGGCGTCCCCTATAATACTGCTTCTTCGCGCTAACGGGGGTATAGCTCAGCTGGGAGAGCGCTTGCATGGCATGCAAGAGGTCAGCGGTTCGATCCCGCTTACCTCCACCAAGTCTGCGAAGAGGTAGTAAATGTTGTAGTCCGGGTCCCCATCGTCTAGAGGCCTAGGACATCACCCTTTCACGGTGAGTACCGGGGTTCGAATCCCCGTGGGGACGCCAACTCGGCACACAACACGGAGCACAGGCCGGATGCGCAGGCATCCAGGGCAGATTTCTGTCCCCATCGTCTAGAGGCCTAGGACATCACCCTTTCACGGTGAGTACCGGGGTTCGAATCCCCGTGGGGACGCCAGTTAAGACCGGAGCAGACCACCGCAGTACACGCGGACAGGTGCTCCGGTTTTTCATTTGGCTTGTCGTTCATGCAGGAGAGGTTCGCTCGAATGTCTCACCCCCTTCAATCCCTCGCGCTGTTCTGCAAGGTCGTCGACAACTACGGCGACATCGGCATCTGCTGGCGCTTTGCGCTGCAGCTGCACGAGGAACATGGCATCGACGTCACGCTGTGGGTCGACGACCTGCGCACTTTCCAGCGCATCCGCCCCGATGTGAACATCAATGCAGGCGTCCAGCAGGTCGCCGGCGTGACTGTGCGCCACTGGCGCGACCAGAGCGGCGTGTTTGCGCCCGCCGACGTGGCCGACATCGTCATCGAATTCTTCGCCGTCGACATTCCGCCCGCTTATGTCGCGGCGATGGCGCAATGCAACCCGAAACCCGTCTGGCTCAACCTCGAGGGCCTGAGCGCGGAAGAGTGGGTCGAGGGTTGCCACACCTTGCCGTCTTCGCATCCGCAACTGCCGCTGACGAAGTACTTCTTCTTTCCCGGCTTTACCAGCAAGACGGGCGGCCTGCTGCGCGAAGCGTCATTGCTGGAGCGGCGCCGCCAGTTCCAGGCCGACCCCGCCGCGCCCGCGGCCTTCCTGTCCGGTCTTGGCGTGACGGCGGCAGAGATGGCATCGCTGAAGGTCTCGCTGTTCTGCTATCCGCACGCGCCTGTGGCGGAGCTGTTCGATACCTGGCAGGGTAGTGCCTGGCCGGTCACCTGCCTGGCGCCGGAAGGCGCCGCAGCCGATGCCGTGGGAGCTTTCCTCGGCAGCGCGCCAACTGCTGGTGCTGTGGCAACCCGCGGTTCGCTGACGGTGCGCGTCATTCCTTTCGTGGCGCAGCCCGATTACGATCAATTGCTGTGGTCCTGCGACCTGAATTTCGTGCGCGGCGAGGATTCATTCGTCCGCGCGCAATGGGCGGGCAAGCCATTTGTCTGGCATATCTATCATCAGGAGGAAAACCTGCACCATAAAAAACTGCGTGCCTTCCTGAGTCGTTATTCGGCCGATATCGACAGCCTGTTCGTATTCTCGCTGGGATGGAATGGGGCATTGGAAGAAGCCGGATTAAAGGCGCAATGGCCCTTATTGCATGCCGATTTGCCCCTGCTCGCGCAACGCGCGGCGGAGTGGGAGCGCCAAATGCTTAATCTAGGCGATTTTACGAGCAATATTCTTCAGTTCGCGCGGTCGCACCGGTAGGCGTTCCCTGCAAGAACATGGTATGATGCTCGGTTACTGCAACCCCTTTTCACAGTTCACTCTCTTAATATGAAACCCGCAAAAGAAATTCGTGTTGGCAACATCATCATGGTCGATGCCAAGCCTTTCATCGTGCTGCGTTCCGACGTCAACGGCTCGAGCCGCACGGGCTTTACCTATAAGTGGAAGATGAAGAATCTTCTGACGAACGCGCCGCTGGAAAACGTTTTCCGCGGTGACGACAAGTTCGACGTCGTCGTTCTGGACAAGAAGCCAGTGACCTACTCGTACTTCGCCGACCCGCTGTACGTCTTCATGGACGAAGAGTACAACCAGTACGAAATCGAAGAAGAAAACCTGGGTGACGCGCTGAACTACCTGAAAGACGGCATGGAATGCGAAGCTGTCTTCTACGACGGCAAGGCAATCTCCGTGGAACTGCCAACCGTGATCGCACGCCAGGTCGTGTACTCGGAGCCAGCAGTCAAGGGCAACACTTCGGGCAACGTCCTGAAAGAAGCAAAGATCGAAAACGCGATCGAATCGAAGCGCCACACCGTCCAGGTGCCGCTGTTCGTTTCGACCGACGACGTGATCGAAATCGACACCCGTACCAACGAGTATAAGAAGGTCGTTCGCGCTTAATTGCCCGGCGCTTCAAAAGAATAACGCTGCCGCTGGCAGCGTTTTTTTTATCCCCGTCATCCCCGCGAAGGCGGGGACCCCTGGTGATTCTGGAACGAGGTGCAGCTTCCGAGCGCCCGGCAGCTCAGCATGGGTCGCCGCGTCCGCGGGGATGACGGGGCGGTGGTGACGCTGGCCTTGGCTGCTGCTATGCTATTCCAACTCAACAATAAGGAGACAGGGATGGATCGCAGGAATTTCGTCAAGATCGGCCTCGGGGCGAGCGCGTTCGCAGCATCCGGCTCCGCAATATCCGCCAACACCAGCGACGCCGCGCTCGACTTGGGCGTGCAGGAGCAGCAGGCGCTGATGGCGAGCGGCAAACTGTCCGCGCAAGCGCTGGTGTCCGGCTACCTTGCCCGCATCAAGGCCATCGACAAGTCCGGCCCGCGCCTGAACTCCGTCATCGAGACCAATCCCGACGCGCTGAAGATCGCCGCGGAACTCGACCGCGAACGCGCCGCCGGCAAGGTGCGCGGCCCCCTGCACGGCATCCCCGTCCTCCTCAAGGACAACCTCGCCACCGGCGACGCCATGTGCACCACCGCCGGCTCGCTGGCGCTGGAAGGCGTGCGCGCATCGCGCGACTCGTTTGTCGCCGCGCAGCTGCGCCGCGCCGGTGCGGTCATCCTTGGCAAGACCAACCTGTCCGAGTGGGCCAACATGCGCTCCTCGCACTCCACCAGCGGCTGGAGCGCGCGCGGCGGGCTCACGCGCAACCCGTACGCGCTGGACCGCAACACCAGTGGCTCCAGTTCCGGCTCCGGGGCGGCCATGGCGGCCGGGCTGGCCACGCTGACGGTCGGCACCGAGACCGATGGCTCGATCGTGTCGCCGGCATCGACCTGTGGCCTGGTCGGCATCAAGCCGACCGTGGGCCTGGTCAGCCGCAGCGGCATCATCCCGATTTCCGCGTCCCAGGACACCGCCGGGCCGATGACGCGCACGGTGTCCGATGCGGCCTACCTCCTGACGGCGATGGCAGGCGTGGACGACGCCGATCCGGCCACCAAAGGCAGCGCCGGCAAGACGACCGACTACGCGCGTGCGCTCGACAAGGGGGCGCTGAAGGGCAAGCGGCTGGGCGTGGCGCGTGATTTCTTCGGCCGTAATCCGGCCGTCGATGCTCAGATCGAGAAGCAGCTCGCGGTGCTGAAGGCACAGGGCGCGGTGCTGGTGGACGTGGAAGTGCCGAACACGGACAAGTACGACGAGAGCGAGATGGCGGTGCTGCTGTACGAGTTCAAGCCTGGCCTGGCGGACTACCTGGCGGGCTATGCGCCGCATGCACGGGTGAAGACGATGGCCGACGTCATCGCGTTCAACGAACAGCATCGCGACAAGGAGCTGCGGCTGTTCGGCCAGGAGCACCTGATTGCGTCGAACGAGAAGGGCAGCCTGTCGGAAAAGGAGTACGTCAAGGCGCTGGCCAATAACCATCGCTATTCGCGCGAGGAGGGTATCGACAAGGTCATGAAGGAGCACCGGCTGGATGCACTGGTCGCGCCGACGGGCGGGGTGGCGTGGCTGACGGACTTCATCAACGGCGACCATTATGGCGGCAGCTTCTCGTCGCCGGCGGCGGTGGCGGGGTATCCGCACGTGACGGTGCCGGCGGGGTATGTGTACGGGCTGCCGGTTGGGCTGTCGTTCGTCGGTGGTGCGTACAGCGAGGCTAGCCTGATCGGGATGGCGTACGCCTATGAGCAGGCGACGCTGCACCGCAAGGCGCCGCGGTTCCTGCCTTCGGTCAAGCCAGCCTAGTTACCGTCATCCCCGCGAACGCGGGGATGACGGTGGAATCTCAGACCTCGACGAACTTCATCTTGAAGTTGCGGCCCTTGATGGCGCCGAAGTCCGGGCCCATCGGATTGCCTTTTGCCAGCCGGTCGAAGGCCTGGCCCGCGACCTTGCGGTCGATCGCCACGTAGGTCGCAAACTCGAACACGTTGATCTTGCCGACCTGCTCCTTGGCGAGGCCCGCGTCGCCCGTCAGCGCGCCCAGCACGTCGCCCGGACGCAGCTTGTGGCGCTTGCCGCCCATGATGCAGATGGTGACCATTGGCGCAGGCTCCACGTGCGGGTCGCCTTCGTCCAATTCCTTCAGGTCGTGCCATTCGACCGGCGCATCCTGGTATTCCTCGATCAGCTTCACCCACTTCTTTTCGTTCGGCGCGGCCAGCGACAATGCCAGCCCGCCCGCGCCTGCACGGCCGGTACGTCCGATGCGGTGGATGTGGACCTCGGTGTCCTTGGAGATGTCAACGTTGATGACCGCGTCCAGGCTCGAGATATCCAGTCCGCGCGCGGCCACGTCGGTTGCCACCAGCACCGAGCAGCTGCGGTTGGCGAACAGCACCAGGATCTCGTCGCGTTCGCGCTGTTCCAGTTCGCCGTACAGGGCCAGCGCAGAGATGCCTTGCGCGCGCAGGTTATCGGCCACTTCGCGGCAGCGCACCTTGGTATTGCAGAAGGCCAGCGCCGACACGGGGCGGAAGTGCTTGAGCAGGCGTACCACGGCCTGGTCGCGCTCGTCGAAAGCGATTTCATAGAAGCGCTGCTCGATGCGGGTGTTGTCGTGCTGCGCCTCGACCTTCACCTCGACCGGGTCGCGCAGGAACGGCGCGGTGGCCTGGCGGATATCGTCCGGGTAGGTGGCCGAGAACAGCAGCGTCTGGCGCTGGCGCGGGCAGTCCTTCGCGATCTGCGCGATGTCGTCGTAGAAGCCCATGTCCGTCATGCGGTCCGCTTCGTCCAGCACCAGGGTCTGGACGTTATCGAGGATGAGGGTCTGGCGGAACAGGTGGTCGCGGATGCGGCCCGGCGTGCCGACCACGATGTGGGCACCGTGTTCGAGCGACGCGATCTGCGGGCGCATCGCCACGCCGCCGGTCAGTGTCAGGATCTTCACATTGGGCTGCGAGCGCGCGAGGCGGCGCAGTTCGTTCGCCACCTGGTCGGCCAGCTCGCGGGTCGGGCACAGCACCAGTCCCTGCACCGCGAACCAGGCCGGCTTGATCCGGTTGAGCAGGCCGATGCCGAAGGCCGCGGTCTTGCCGCTGCCGGTCTTGGCCTGTGCGATCAGGTCGCGGCCCTCCAGCACCGACGGCAGGCACGCGGCCTGGATGTCGGTCATGGCCTTGTAGCCGAGCGACTCCAGGTTGTCGAGGAAGGCGCGGTCAAGCGGGAGGGTGGAGAAGGCGAGCTGCGTCATAGGGGCGAACCGAAAAAGGATTGGGCCCAGTCTAGCAAAAGCCGGGCAGTGAACGTGCTCGAAAGCGGAAAAATCAGGTGCTCGCCCAGACGGGCAGGCCGGTCAGGTCGAGGCCATCGTCGCGGCGCCAGACCGGCAGGCCGGTCGTATCGGTCTCGTCGAGCAGCTGGAGCTGTTCCTGCTTGAGGGCAGGGCGGCGGACACGTGGACGCGCTTCGGGAGCCGAATCCTTGGGAGAGGGCGGAGCAAACCACGCTGCACCGAGACCGGGCAGCTCAAACGTCGCGTTATCTTTTTTATCTTTCATGGTCGGAAGCGTCGCGCGTTCTATGGCATTGGTTGCGGGGACAGGATTTGAACCTGTGACCTTCGGGTTATGAGCCCGACGAGCTGCCAGACTGCTCCACCCCGCGTCTGAGTGGGCGAATTGTACCTACTGCAAGTCAGCTGCGCAACCTGCGTCGCGAATTTACCGAGGGACGAGGCGCCACAAGGAGGTGACTTCCGCGGCGCGCGCTGCGTGCAGCGGGTCGGTGGCATCGCTCGAACGTGGATGGACCGGGCGCACGTCATGGCGGCCCGCCACTTCCAGGCCGGCTGCGTCGAACATTGCAGTGAGCTCGGCGCGCGAACGCAATCCCAGATGCTCGGCGAAGTCGGAGAGGATCAACCATCCCTCGCCGCCGGGCTCCAGGTGTGCGGCCAGGCCATTCAGGAAGCCCTTGAGCATGCGGCTGTCCGGATCGTAGATCGCGTACTCGATCGCGGAGCTGGGACGGCCCGGCAGCCACGGGGGATTGCAGACGATGAGTTTTGCTCGGCCTTCCGGGAACAGGTCGGCGCGCACGATATCGACGCGTCCGGCGAGGCCGAGGCGGGCGATGTTCTCGCGCGCGCAGGACAGCGCGCGCTCGTCCTGGTCGGTGCCGGTCACGTGTTCGAGGCCGCGCTGCGCGAGCACCGCCGACAGCACGCCGGTGCCGGTGCCGATATCAAAGGCGCGCTTCGTTCCGGGCGGTAGCGGCGCCTGCGCGACCAGGTCGATGTACTCGCCGCGGATCGGGGAGAACACGCCGTACCACGGGTGGATGCGCGCGCCCAGCGCGGGGATCTCGACGCCGTTCTTGCGCCACTCGTGCGCCCCGATCACGCCCAGCAGCTCGCGCAGCGAAGCGACGAACGGCTCCGTGCCGCGGCCGTAGGCTTCATTGCAGGCTTGTGCTACATCGGGAGCGCGGCGCAGCGGGATCGAATAATCGGCCTCGAAAGGGATCAGCAGCATGGCCAGCGTGCGGGCGCGCTGCGACTGCGCCTGGCGGTGCAGGTGGAACGCTTCAGTGATGCTGGCCGGGACCTTGGCGGCCTTGCGCTTACCATGGCTGCCCTTGTGGTCGGCGCGCCGCGCCATCGCCTGCAGCAGCTGGCGCGCATTCTGGAAGTCGCCGCGCCACAGCAGCGCGGTGCCTTCGCAGGCCAGTTTGTAGGCGCTGTCGGCCGGGGTCTTGTCGTCCGCGATGACCACGCGTTTCGGCGGCGGCATGCCGCTCTCCGAACGCCAGCGCGCGCTGCGCTCTTCGCCGCCCTCGGTCCAGTGGATCAGGGCAGGGATGCTGGTGTCGGCGGCTTGCATCGTGGTGGCCGGATCAGTGATGGTGGTGCGACCAGTTGTCGCCGCCGGAAGCCAGGTAGGACGCGACCGTTTCCGGGTTGCCGGTGGCGTGCAGCTTGAGCTGGCCGCAGCTGCACATGCCCTGGTATGGCTGGATGTGCGAACAGGCCGACACCTTCTGCAGGTGGACCTTGACCGGCTTGGCGCACTTTTCGCACTTGAAGGTCAGGAAGCGGGCTGGTTTGTTCATGATGCTGGAGCGGTTGCGTGGAAAAGGAGCGATTCTACCATTCGGGGCGGGCCGCTTACGGCACGGTCACGGTACTCAGGCCTGCGCCGCCCGGCTGGACGATAATGCGGGCCGAGATCCGTTCGGCCATTTCCTGCACGTGCGAGATGACGCCGACCTTGCGGCCCATCGCCTGCAGGCTGTCGAGGGCGTCCATCGCCACGCGCAGGGTATCGCTATCGAGGCTGCCGAAGCCCTCGTCGATGAACAGCGACTCGACCCGCACGCGGTTCGACGAAAGCGAAGCGAGGCCCAGCGCAAGGGCGAGCGAGACGAGGAAGGACTCGCCGCCGGAGAGCGAGTTGACCGAGCGGACCTCGCCGCCCATGTCCTGGTCGCGCACCAGCAGGCCGAGGGACGGGCCGCCGGCGGTTGGCACGCGCTCGAGGCGATAGCGTCTCGCGAGGTGCGACAGGTGGCTGTTGGCGTAGCCAAGCAGGACGTCGAGCGTGAACTGCTGCGCGTAGTTGCGGAATTTCTTACCGTCAGAGGAGCCGATCAGCTCATTCATCCTGCCCCAGCGGCGCTCCACTTCCTGCTGCTTTTCGACCTGGCCCATGATGGTCTGCGCGCTTTCGCGGCGGGCGTCGTCCTGCGACAGCTGGAGGCGCAGCGAAATGAGTGCGTTGTTTGCTTCTTCCCACTGGGCGCGTGCGCGCGCTGTCTCGTCGGCCAGCAGCTCGGGCGCGGTGTCCGTTGCCTGCGTCGCGGCGCGATGGCGGGCGTGCTGGTCGCGCCGTTCGGCCAGTACTGTCGTGGCAGACGACACGGCGGCATCCAGCTGGCCCAGTGCTATCCGCTCGCCCTCGATCCATTCGGGATCCATGGCCAGCAGTGCAGCCAGGGCGTCCGGGCCGGTGATGTCGTCCAGCTCGCAGCCGGTCGCGTCGAAGCTGGCGATCCATGCATCGAGTTTGCCCGTGGCGAGGACCAGCGCTTCGCCGTTTGTCCGGCCGCGCGCACGGGCATGCTCCAGTGCCTCCCGCGCGCGCACCTCGGCGTGCGAGGCCTGCTGGCTGCCCAGTTGGCGGGCTGCGAGCGCATCGCGGCACTGCGCGACGCGCGAAGAAAGCGCCTGTTCGACTTCGGCAGCGGCACGTCCGCCAAGCAAAGCCTGACGCTCCGAGCGCAGGGCCGCGAGTTGCGCGTCGGCCTGTGCGAAGGACTTGCGTGCCGTCTCGAGTGCGGCGCTGGAGGACGACTGGCGTTCGATCGCAGCCGCATGGCCGGCTTCCAGTTCGGCGAGCTTGTCGCGGGCCTGGGCCAGGGCCTGCGACCTCAAGGTCCAGGCCTCGACTGCACTGGCGCACTGGCGCATGAAAGCATCCGGATCGGCGTGCCATTGATCGCGCCACGCCGACTGCTCGAACGCCGCATCCAGGTCGTCCAGCAAGGCATCCAGCGCGGCGACGGCCGACTGGTGGCGCTCTGCGGCAGCGTCGCGCGCGGCGGCGGCCTGTGTGCTGGCCGCTTGTGCCGCCGCCGCGGCCTCCTGTGCAGTCTGGCGTGCGCCGGCGGCGGCGTCGCATGCCTGCTGCGCGCGATCGCGGGCAACAAGCGCTGCCCGGCCAGCGTCCTCACGCTGCTCCAGCGTGGCTGCGGTTGCATTGGCGGCCTCTGCCTGCTGGTCGAACCAGAGGGCATCGACGTTGTCGTGCGCACTGTGCGGATCGGCGGCCCATGCCTGTGCGGCAGTGGCATGCGCTTCGCCGAGACCGGCGATGTCGCGCTCGAGTGCTGCCAGCTGCTCGCCACAATGGGCGATGGTGGAAGTCAGCGCCGCGGCGCGCGCGGCATTGGCGCCTGCCGCGTTCCGGGCTTGCGTGACCTGGGCGGCCAGGCTCCTGAACATTGCTTTGAGCATTTCATCCTGATGGTGCCAGGGATGCGATTCGCTGCCGCACACCGGGCACGGCTTGTCGTCCTCCAGTGTGGCGCGCAGGCGCTCCACGCTGTCCGCGCAAGCCGACTGCGCGGCGGAGTGGGATGCTTCCGCTTGTGCCAGTGCAGCCTCCAGCTGCGCCGCTGTCGCTGCCGCTTCAGCACGCGCTGCTACGGCAGACTCCATCGAAGCCTGCGCCTTCTGCCGCTGCTCCTGCGCCTCGCGCAGCGCTGCGGCGGCTGCATCCAGCTGGCGCCAGCGCTTCTCTGCTGCGGCAAGGCCCGCGCGCTGCCGGTCAATCTCCTGGCGCTGCTTGCGCATCGCATCGAAATCGAACAGGGAGAGTGCTTCGGCGGCCTGTCGGCGTGCTTCTTCCAGTTCAAGCGTACGCTGGACAGCGTGTGACAAGGCAGCCTGCGCGCGTTGCGTCGCGTCGTGGGCGACATTGGCATGGGCGAGTGCGGCGTCCCGCGCGGTAGCGAGTTGCGCGATGTTGGCCGCCGCGCGCGCAGCGTCTGCCAGCATCTTCTGCCAGCGCGTCCATTGCGTGGCGAGCGGCTCGACCTCGCGCTGGCCTGCCAGCCATTGCGAAGCCTGTTCCTGCGCTTTGACCAGGGCTGCGCGTTCGGCGACCAGCGTATCCAGCGCAACCTGGGAGAGCGCCGCCACGATTGCAGCCTCTTCGGAGGCCTTGCGTGCTGCGTCGTGTCCCGGCGCCAGCGCGCCGATGCGGGCATCGAGGGCCTTGGCCGCGTCGAGTTGCGGCAGCGAGTCGCACTGCACCTGTTCCGCGGCCTGCAGTTCACCTTGCGCGGCCTCCACCAGGGTGTGTGCGTCGCGCGCCACCAGCTGCGAACGTTCCAGGGCGACGGTCGACTCCGCGATCAACTTTTCGATCGAGGCACCCTCTGCGCGCAGGCGTGATACGTCTGCTGCGAGCGGGCGTGCGGGCTGGGCTGCGTCGACGGTCGCAAGTGCCCGTCTGCGGGGCAGTGCGTCGAGATGGCCCGCGCTTGCGGCTGCCAAAGCCTGTTCGGCCTGCGAGACGCTGGCGGCGAGCCGGGTGTCGTCCTGCTGCCAGCGCCACTTTGCTTCCGCTTCGTCGCGGACGACGCGCACCGTTTCCAGTGCTGCGGCTGCGACGTGCGCGGCCTGTTCCATCTGTTCGCGCTGTTCGGCCGGCATCGGCATGCCGTCGGCCAGGCGGGAGGACAGTTGCTGCAGCCTGGCCTGTTCCTCCTTGTATCGCTCGAAGGCGCGGCGCGACAGCGCGGTATAGACCTCGGTGCCGGTCAGCGTTTCCAGCAGCTCGCCGCGTTCGCTCTCATCGGTCTTGAGGAAAGCGGAGAACTCGTTCTGCGCCAGCAGCACGGCGCGAGTGAATTGTTCGAACGAGAGCCCGATGCGGGCCACGATCTCCTGCGCGACTTCGGTCTTGGTGCCGCCGAGCGCCACGCCATCCGCCAGGCGCAGCAGCGAGAGGACCGATTTCTGCAGTGCGCCGGTCGCCTTGGTGCGCGCACGGCGCACACTCCAGCGCGCCCGGTAGCGCGCGTTGTCGCTGCCGACGAAGTCCACTTCCGCATGGCCCTCTGCCGCGCCACGGCGAAGCAGCGTACGCGGATCGTAGGGCGAGACGACTTCCTCGCCCACATCGGGCAGCGTGCCGGCGCTACGGCCGGCCCTCGCGAGGCGCGGAGTGGCGTCGTACAGCGCCAGGCACAGTGCGTCGAGCAGCGTGCTCTTGCCGGCGCCGGTCGGGCCGCCGATGGCGAACACGCCCGCGGAGGCGAGCGGTTCGCTTTCGAAATTGACTTCGAACGGCTCCCCCAGCGAAGCGAGGTTGCTCCCGGCGATACGCAGGATCCTCATTGCTGCGCCTCGCCCATCAACTCGTTGAAGGCCACCAGCTGGTCGTCGGGCGCTGCTTCGCCATAACGGTCCTGGTACAGGCGGCGGAAGATGTCGTCCGGCTGCAGCTGCGCCAGTTCGTCCAGCGACAGCGCGGGCGCCACCACGCCCTGGGCTGCGGCTTTGCGCACCGGCTCGATCTTCGCAAGGCGTACCGGCTTGCCCTTGAGGGCGGCCTCGATGCGCGCGCGCAGGCCCGGCTCGGGGCGCTCCAGCAGCACGCGCACTTCCAGGTAGGGCTGGCAGTGCGGTTCGAGCGGCTGCAGGTCCAGCGCTTCGAGCGCGGCCAGCACATCCTCCACCGGCTCCGGCTGTTCGGGGACGCGCAGCAGCTGCACGCAGCGCGGCACCGGGATCGCTTCGACCGCGGTGGCGCGCGCATCCGCCAGGTCGACGCGCAGCACCTGGTGCTGGTAATTCACTTCCGAGAACGACATCGGCAGCGGGCTGCCCGAGTATCGCAAATGCTCCTGCCGCCCGACGCGCTGGGCCAGGTGCAAGTGGCCGAGGGCCGCGTATGCGACGCAGGGATCGAAGATGGTGGCGGGAAGCGCCTCGGTGCCGCCGATGATGATGCGGCGCTCGGAGTCGACCGAGCTCTGGCCCTCCAGCATGTGGCAGTGGCCCATAGCGACGATCGCCTGGCCTGCGCTGCGACGCTGCTGCGCCAGCTCGAAGGCCTGGCGGTAGAGCAGGGCGATACCGTTCAGGTACGGGTCGCCTTCGGTGTCGGTGTCCGCGCGCGGGACGTCGCCGGGCCGCAGGAAGGGGACCGCGACGCACCACGCCGCCACCGCGCCGCTGCGGTCATGCAGCGGCAGCAGCATGCGTTCGATGTCGATCGAACCATCCTGCTTGCGTATTGGGGCGCCGACCACGCGCGCGTTGTGCAGCTCGAGCAGCGGGCCGGGGGCCTCCAGCCTCGAAGGGGAATCGTGGTTGCCGGCGATGATGACAACATCGAGGCGGGGCGCGCGCATGTGCAGGCGATGCAGGAACTGGTACAACTGCCTCTGCGCGGAGGCGGGCGGATTCGCATTGTCGAACACATCTCCGGCGACCAGCAAAGCGTCCGCATCCTGCGCCACGACCTGCTCGACCAGCCAGTCGAGGAAGCACTGGTGCTCGTAGGTACGGTCGTAATGGTGGAGGGCCTGGCCAAGGTGCCAGTCGGAGGTGTGCAGGATGCGCATGGAGAGCAATGGGGCCGCGGTGAGCCGGTACTATAGCAGAGCTGCTTGGACCGGAATTGACGCTGTCGACATCACCCGCCGAAGCGATTTCATAATTACAATGGGAGGATGACCGAACCCGTACTCTCGCTCGCGGCTGCGCGCGCGCTCCATCTCGCCGCACAGGGCATGCTGAACCCGCGCCGCAAGGCCGCGACCAGGGAGGATGTACTCGATGCGATCCGGCGCATGGGCGTGCTCCAGATCGACACCATCAGCGTCGTCGCACGCAGTCCCTACCTCGTGCTGTGGAGCCGGCTGGGCGCTTACGATCCCGCGTGGCTCGACCAGCATCTCGCCGAAGGGCGGCTGTTCGAGTACTGGGCGCATGAAGCCTGCTTCGTCCCGATCGAAGACTATCCGCTGTTCCGCCACCGCATGCGCGACCCTGAAGCGATGGGCTGGAAGTATTCCGCGACGTGGATGCGCGAGCGGCGGGCCGAGGTCGACGCGCTGCTTGACCACATCCGCGCCAACGGGCCGGTGCGATCCTCCGACTTCGCCCGCACCGATGGCAAAGCGGGCGGATGGTGGGAGTGGAAGCCGGAAAAGCGCTCGCTCGAAGTCCTGTTCACAGCGGGCGAACTGATGATCGCGCGGCGCCACAACTTCCATCGCGTGTACGACCTGGCCGATCGCGTGCATCCGCGCCGTCATGACACCGAACTGTCGATGGACGACGTGATGCGGCGCTTCACCCTGCAGACCGTGAAGGCGCTGGGCGTGTGCAAATCGGCGTGGATCGCCGACTACTACCGCACCAAGCCGCCGCGCTTCAACCCCGAAGCGCTTGTTGCGGGCGGCGATCTGCTGCGCGCGCGCGTCGCCGGCTGGGACGAACCTGTATACATCCACCGCGAGCACGCCGGCCTCCTCGACAGCGCGGCCGCGGGCACATTGACGCCCACCCTCACCACGATCCTGTCCCCGTTCGACCCGATCGTCTGGGACCGGCGGCGCGCGCAGGAACTGTTCGGCTTCGACTACCGGCTGGAGTGCTACACCCCGGCCGCGAAGCGCAAATATGGCTACTTCACACTGCCAATCTTGCGGCGTGGCGCGCTTGCCGGCCGCATCGACGCCAAAGCGCACCGGCGCGACGGCCGCCTCGAACTCAAATCCATCGTGCTCGAACCTGGCACCCGCATTAGCGCCGCCTTCACCGAGGACGTCGCTGCGGCGGTCCGGCGCTTCGCGGGCTGGCATGCCTGTGCGCAGATTGAGGTCTCCTCCGCGCAACCTGTCGCCTTCGCCCAACAACTGCGCGCCGCGCTCCGCTAACCCCTCGGGGTCAGTCACCTTTTTAGGAGTCGTCCGAACGCTTTTCTCGGCACGGTCAGCCGGCATCGAATCCGAAATCACCGTTCAGACAATTCCTGCAAAAGTGCCTGACCCCCAAGGTGGCGTTGGCGCGGGGCGCGTCTAGGTCCGGCTTGTAGCGAAGCAAAGTCGAGAGGAATTGTCCGATAGGTTTGGTCAGCGAGCGGCTGTCGGAGAAAGTTCCGTAAACGGGGTGGTTTCCGAACAAGGGTATGGGACGATTCCGAAAAAGGTGACTGACCCCAAAGGGGGCGGGGCGACGATTCGGCTTGGGGGATATGTACGGATTTGAGCGAGGTCAAATCCGCTTGGGGGCCCGAACCCTACACTGGACTACTGTTGATTGCCGATTCGTTGCTTAGGAGAATGCATGCTTACGGCTACTTATTCACTTGTTGCCATGTCGGTCGAGCACGCGAACGTGCGCGCCAGCCTGAATGCGTTTCAGGCCCTGATCCGTACCACCTTTGCCCCGGAACCCGCGCTGTCGTCCGGCCAGGTCGATTTCGCCTGCCTGGCCATGCAGCGCCTGTATAACGCATTCGGCTGCCGCAAGGTCGAGCTGTTCCTGATTCCGGCCGTGCGCAAGCTGACCCACGTGGCCGACCGCCTGCTGGCCGACCTGGACCAGCTGCGCCGCACCGCCGCCCACGCGATGGACTGGCTGCTCGACCACGTGCGCGGCAGCGCG
>DASWYE010000143.1:0-5677 GCA_036405115.1 Telluria sp.
AGCTCGAGCCGTTCAGGCGCGTGCACGAATACAGGTACTTGTTTGCCTTGACCTTGGCCCAGGCCGAGTAAATGCCCAGCGTGACGATGCTGAGCAGGATATTGACGATCCAGATGCGGAAGTATTCGCTACCGCTTCCGGTAAATTCCAGCCTGGTCTCCGTTGTCATTACAGGACTCACTTGTTGATCCATGAGGTTTCCCATCGTTATTTGTTTTGGAATGGCGACAATACGGTGCCGGACTACCAAGTGTCAATTTTAAATATACATACCTTGGCGCCGATCCAACGCTTGCCCGCGCTGCCTTACAATCAGCTTTTAACGAAAGAACAAGCAACCACCATGCGCGCAATCGAAATTACCCGGCCCGGCCCGCCGGATGTCCTGAAGCCGGCCGAGCGGCCAGTGCCGGTTCCGATGGCCGGCGAGGTCCTGCTCCGTGTCCACGCGGCTGGTATCAACCGGCCCGACGTGCTCCAGCGCGTCGGTAAATACCCGGTGCCGCCAGGCGCATCCGACCTGCCCGGGCTGGAGGTGGCCGGCGAAATCGTGGAAGGCGACCTTGGAGGGAGCGGTTTCAAGGCGGGCGACAAGGTATGCGCGCTGGTGCAGGGCGGCGGCTACGCCGAATACTGCACCGCGCCGGTCGCGCAATGCCTGCCGGTGCCGGCCGGCCTGTCCATGGTGGAAGCGGCCTCGCTGCCGGAGACCTTCTTTACCGTCTGGAGCAATGTGTTCGACCGCGCCCGCCTGGCGTCGGGCGAATCGCTGCTGGTGCAGGGCGGCAGTTCGGGCATCGGCGTGACTGCGATCCAGATGGCCGCCGCACTGGGCCACCGCGTGTTCGCGACCGCCGGCAGCGACGACAAATGCCGCGCCTGCGAAGCGCTGGGCGCGGAGCGCGGCATCAACTACCGGGCCGAAGATTTCAGCGCGGTCGTGAAGGAGCTTACCGGCGGGCGCGGCGTCGACGTCATCCTCGACATGGTCGGCGGTGATTACGTCCCGCGCGAGATCGACTGCCTGGCGGACGATGGCCGGCTCGGCATCATTGCGCTGCTGGGCGGCGCGAAAGCGGAACTGGACCTCGGCCAGGTGCTGCGTCGGCGCCTGACCGTGAGCGGTTCGACCTTGCGCCCGCGCCCGGTAGCGTTCAAGGCCGCGATCGCCGCGCAGCTGAAGGAGCGCATCTGGCCGCTGCTGGAAAGCGGCCGCATCAAGCCAGTCGTATACAAGACGTTCCCGCTGGAACAGGCCGCGGAAGCCCACGTATTGATGGAGTCCAGCACCCACATCGGCAAAATCGTCCTGACGCTGTGAAAGGGAAGGGGGACTGTTCCCGGAGGGGACTGTCCCCAAGTTTGACCCGTTGCTGGCCCGAAGGTTAGAATAACGGGTTATTTGACTCGTGGGCTGGCAATGCGTCGCAAACTCGTCGTCGGAAACTGGAAAATGAACGGCAGCCTGGCTGCCAATGCCCCCTTGCTCAAGGGCGTGGCCGAAGGCTTCGGCGCCGCCAATGCGGACTGCGCGGTGTGCGCTCCCGCCCCCTACCTGGCCCAATGCCAGCAGTTGCTGTCCGGTACGCCGGTAGCCTGGGGGGCGCAGGACGTGTCGCGCCACGCTGGCGGCGCTTACACCGGTGAGGTGTCGGCCTCGATGCTGATGGACTTCGGTTGCAGCTACGTCATCGTCGGCCACTCCGAGCGCCGCGCCTACCATGGCGAATCGAACGAGCTGGTGGCCCAGAAGGCAGTCGCCGCGATGACCGCAGGCCTGACCCCGATCGTCTGCGTCGGCGAAACGCTGGAAGAGCGCGAAGCCGGCCGCACCGCGCAGGTGGTGTCGGCGCAGCTGCAGGCAGTGCTGGCGCTGCTCGATGGCGTGCAGCTGTCGGGCATCGTCGTGGCCTACGAGCCGGTATGGGCAATCGGCACCGGCAAGACGGCGACCCCGGACATGGCGCAGGAAGTCCACGCCTTGCTGCGCACGCAGCTCAAGGAAAAGAACGCGGACGCCGGCGCAGGCGTGCGGATCCTGTACGGCGGCAGCATGAAGCCGGACAATGCCCGCGAACTGATGGCGCAAACGGATATCGATGGTGGCCTGATCGGAGGCGCGTCGCTGAAAGCGGCCGACTTCCTGGCCATCGTCCAGGCAGCATAAACAATTAACTCAACTTGGAATGGAATAACATGAACACCTTGTTCAATCTGATCGTTGTGGTGCAGGTGATTTCTGCACTGGCCATTATCGGCCTGGTGCTGCTGCAGCACGGTAAGGGCGCCGACATGGGCGCAGCGTTCGGTTCCGGCGCATCCGGCTCGCTGTTTGGCGCGTCCGGTTCGTCCAACTTCCTGTCGAAAATGACCGCGGTCTCCGCTGTGGTGTTCTTCAGCGCCACGCTGGGCCTGGCTTACCTCGGCGGCAACCGCAGCGCGGCGCCGGTCGAAGGCGGCGGCCTGATGGAGCGCGCCGGCCAGGCCGTTCCGACTGCAACCGTGCCTGCGCCGGCCGTACCGGCGGCCGACGCCACGGTGCCGGGCGCGGCTGCTCCGGCGGCAGCCCAGGCGGTACCTTCGGATGTTCCTGCTGCGCCTGCGCAAACCCCGGCGCCAGCTCCAGCGCGCTAAGCTGTTTCCGGATAGCCGCCGGGCAAGCGTGCGGCATCTTGTCTTACCCCTTCGTACACTGCGTATCGGTGACCGTTCCGGGCGTGATCGCGGCGAAGGGGAGGGGCTCTTGAGCAGGCCTCTCCATAGTGGAAGAAAAGAGCAATTAATCTATTTTTTCCTTGCGGCAGCGCAAATTTAGCATTGGCAAACTGTGCTCCCGAGGTTAGAATAGCGGTCTCTTAGCCGACGTGGTGAAATTGGTAGACACGCTATCTTGAGGGGGTAGTGGCGAAAGCTGTGCGAGTTCGAGTCTCGCCGTCGGCACCAGAAATTATCTAAGGGCCAGCAAGGGCGCACGAATAGTGCTCATGCCTAAGCTGGCTTTTTTACGAGGATCAGCCGTTCGATCCTGGTTAGTAGGCCAAAAGCCAGGTTTAAACGGCAGGCGCTGCGATCAAAAGCAGCGTTTGTTTAACCGACTACCAGGGCTCTTCACGTGAACCTCGAGAATTACTTCCCCGTTCTAATGTTTATCCTCGTCGGCCTTGCGGTCGGCGTCATTCCGCAAGCGCTCGGCTTCGTGCTGGGTCGCAACAAGCCGGATGCACAAAAACTCTCCCCGTACGAATGCGGCTTCGAAGCTTTCGAAGACGCCCGCATGAAGTTCGACGTTCGCTACTACCTGGTGGCGATCCTGTTCATTTTGTTTGACCTCGAAACGGCATTCTTCTTCCCATGGGGCGTTTCCATGCAGGAGTTGGGCTGGCAAGGCTACGTCACGATGATGGTGTTCATTGCCGAATTCGTGGTCGGTTTTTGGTATATCTGGAAGAAAGGTGCCCTTGATTGGGAATGAGCCATGTCTATTGAAGGCGTCTTTAAAGAAGGTTTCATCACCACCACAGCTGACAAGCTGATCACCTGGGCCCGCACCGGATCGATGTATCCGATGACCTTCGGCCTGGCCTGCTGCGCTGTCGAGATGATGCACGCGGGCGCTGCCCGCTACGACCTGGAGCGTTTCGGCTTCATGTTCCGTCCATCGCCACGCCAGTCCGACGTGATGATCGTCGCCGGCACCCTGTGCAACAAGATGGCCCCTGCGCTGCGCAAGGTCTACGACCAGATGCCGGAACCGCGCTGGGTCATCTCCATGGGCTCCTGCGCCAACGGCGGCGGCTACTACCACTACTCGTATTCGGTGGTGCGCGGCTGCGACCGCATCGTGCCGGTGGACGTGTACGTGCCGGGCTGCCCACCGACCGCGGAAGCGCTGTTGTACGGCATCCTCCAGCTGCACAACAAGATTAAACGTAACGACACCATCGCGCGCTGATCATGACCGCAAAAATCCAACAACTCGAAGCCGCGCTGGTCGCGGCATTCGGCGAGCGCATCGCGATGACGACCGCGCTCGGCGAAGTGACGATCGTCGTCAAGGCGGCCGACTACCTGAATGTCATGCAGACGCTGCGCGACGACGCGAGCCTGCGTTTCGACGAGATGATCGACCTGTGCGGCGTGGACTACTCGACCTACGGCGAAGGTACCTGGGACGGCCTGCGCTTCGCCGCCGTCACGCACCTGCTGTCGGTCGAGAAGAACTGGCGCCTGCGCGTGCGCGTGTTCGCCCCGGACGACGACATGCCGCTGGTGCCGTCGATCACCGGCATCTGGCGCGCCGCCAACTGGTACGAGCGTGAAGCGTTCGACCTGTACGGCATCCTGTTCGAAGGCCACAACGACCTGCGCCGCATCCTGACCGACTACGGCTTCATCGGCCATCCGTTCCGCAAGGACTTCCCGATCTCGGGCTATGTCGAAATGCGCTACGACCCCGAGCAGGGCCGCGTGATCTACCAACCCGTCACGATCGAACCGCGCGAGATCATCCCGCGCGTGATCCGCGAAGAAACCTACGGGACGAAATAATGGCTGAGATTAAGAACTACACCCTGAACTTCGGTCCGCAGCACCCGGCAGCGCACGGCGTGCTGCGCCTGGTGCTGGAGCTGGACGGCGAAGTGATCCAGCGCGCCGACCCGCACATCGGCCTGCTGCACCGCGCCACCGAAAAGCTGGCGGAAACCCGCACCTACCTGCAATCGGTGCCGTACATGGACCGCCTCGACTACGTGTCGATGATGTCCAACGAGCACGCCTACGTGATGGCGATCGAGAAGCTGCTGGGCGTGGAAGTGCCGGTGCGCGCGCTCTACATCCGCACCATGTTCGACGAGATCACCCGCCTGCTGAACCACCTGATGTGGCTGGGCGCGCACGCGCTCGACGTCGGCGCCATGGGCCCGTTCCTGTACGCGTTCCGCGACCGCGAAGACCTGTTCGACGCCTACGAGGCGGTGTCCGGTGCGCGCATGCACGCGGCCTACTACCGTCCGGGCGGCGTGTACCGCGACCTGCCGGATTCGATGCCGCAGTACCGCGCATCGCTGATCCGCAACGAGAAGGAACTGGCGCAGCGCAACGAGAACCGCCAGGGTTCGCTGCTCGACTTCCTGGAAGACTTCAGCAAGCGCTTCGTCGGCTACGTCGACGAGTACGAGACGCTGCTGACCGACAACCGCATCTGGAAGCAGCGTACCGTCGGCATCGGCGTGGTCTCGCCGGAAGACGCGAAGGCGATGGGCTTCACCGGCGCCATGCTGCGTGGCTCGGGCATCGCCTGGGACCTGCGCAAGACGCAGCCGTACGCGATGTACGACAAGATGGACTTCGACATCCCGGTCGGCACCAACGGCGACTCGTATGACCGCTACCTGGTCCGCATCGAAGAGATGCGCCAGTCGAACCGCATCATCAAGCAGTGCATCGACTGGCTGCGCGTGAATCCCGGCCCGGTCATGACCAGCAATAACAAGGTCGCCCCGCCGTCGCGCGTGGACATGAAGACCAATATGGAATCGCTGATCCACCACTTCAAGCTGTTCACCGAGGGCATGCACGTGCCGCCGGGCGAAGCGTACAGCGCGGTGGAGCATCCGAAGGGCGAATTCGGCATCTACATCGTGTCCGACGGCGCCAACAAGCCATACCGCCTGAA
>DASWYE010000144.1:0-12180 GCA_036405115.1 Telluria sp.
GGCGGTACATCGCATCGGAAAAACCGACGTGCACCTTTTGCGACGCATCCAGCAGGACAGGGCGCTTCACGACGGACGGGTATTCCAGCATCAGGTCGAGCGCGCTGGCCTTGCCGGTGACGGCGGCCTTGCGATCGTCCGGCAGTCCGCGCCAGGTCGTGCCCTTGCGGTTGACCAGCACTTCCCAGTCCTGCTGTTCGAGCCAGCCGGCGACGGTGGCGCGGTCCAGTCCCTGCTTCTTGAAGTCGTGGAAGTCGAACGGGAGCTGCTGGTCGGCCAGCCAGGTGCGGGCCTTCTTGACGGTGTCGCAATTGGGAATGCCGAATAGTTTCATACAGGAACGGGCAATGGGTAGAGGGGCAGGCCGACATTATACGTTCGATATGGCTGCGTTGCCCTTTGCGCAGGCCGCTTGTCCGGGCAATGCCTGCTGAGGCGGCAGTTGCAGGAGTTGCGAAATCGGGAATACACTGCGCCTCGATGACGCATCCACTCGATAACATCTTCTGGAATTCGCTTTCGGGGCCGCACCTGCATTTTTCCTGCGGTAGCGATGCCGCGCGCCGCTATGCGACCGGCTTCTCGCCAATCGTCGGTTTCCCCGACAAGGCTCACCCCGATTTCGAGGCATTGGCCGCGTTCTGCGCGCCTGGCGAGCAGTTCTACTGCGATGGCTGGACCGGAGCCGCACCGCCCGGCTGGAGCATCGCTTTCGAGTCGACCATGGTACGGATGCTGTGGGATGCGCCGGCGCCGGACCAGGACCCCGCGCCCGACGCGGTGCCCCTCACGGCAGAACATGCCGAACGGGCGCTGGAGCTGGCGACGATGATGCGCCCGGGCCCGTTCGGCCGGCGCACGATCGAGCTGGGCGAGTACTTCGGCTATTTCGATGGCGAGCGCCTGATGGCGATGGCGGGAGAGCGTATGTGCGCCCCCGGCCTGCGCGAAATCAGTGGCGTGTGCACGCATCCCGACTTCCAGGGGCGGGGACTCGCGCGCAATCTCACCCTCAAGCTGGTGCGCCGCATGCTCGAGCGTGGTGAGACGCCGTTCCTGCACGTGATGTCCACTAACGCCACTGCGCACGGCCTGTACCGGAAGATGGGCTTCCGCGACTGGTGCGTGACCCCGGTCCGGGTGGTCGTGCGCGACTCCTGAAGCGGGATGTCCCGTTACAGGTGGCGCTGCAGCACCGTGGTCAGGTATTGAGCGTGAACTCGGTGAACGAGGTCTCGGGCGGCTTGTCCTGTTCGGCTTCCGGCTTTTCGGCGCCGCTTTCCGGGCCGTTGTTGAGGAGCCAGAGCAGGTTGGTGGCCGAGTCGGCGTTGGCCAGCGCTTCCTCCTGCGTGATGCGGCCGTCCTTGACCAGCTTGAACAGCGCGCCTTCGAACGACTGCGATCCGGGCGACAGGCTCTTTTCCATCGCTTCCTTGATCTGGCCGATTTCGCCCTTTTCGATCAGGTCCGCGATGTAGCGGGTATTGACCAGCACTTCGACCGCCGCGTGGCGCCGGCCGCCGGCAGCCGCGCGCACCAGGCGCTGCGAGACGATTGCCTTGACCGCAGCCGACAGGTCCTGCAGCAGTGCCGGACGGTTCTCGATCGGGTAGAAGCTGATGATGCGGTTGAGCGCGTTGTAGCTGTTATTCGCATGCAGGGTCGCCACCACCAGGTGGCCCGACTGCGCATACGCCAGCGCCGCCGACATGGACTCCTGGTCGCGGATCTCGCCGATCAGGATGCAATCGGGCGCCTGCCGCATCGCGTTCTTCAGCGCGATATGGAAGTCCTTGGCGTCGCTGCCGATCTCGCGCTGGTTGACGATCGATTTCTTGTGCTTGAAGAGATATTCGACCGGGTCTTCCAGCGTCAGGATGTGGCCGGGCCGCTGCTCGTTGCGGTGGTCCAGCATGGAGGCAATGGTGGTGGACTTGCCGGAGCCGGTGGCGCCGACCAGCAGCAGCAGGCCGCGCTTTTCCATGATCAGCTCCGACAGTACCGGTGGCAGGTCCAGCTCGGCCAGCGGCGGGATATCGACCGGAACGAAACGGAACACCGCCGAGACCGACCCGCGCTGGATGAACGCGGACATGCGATAACGCCCCAGCTTGGGCACCGAGATCGCCACGTTCAGCTCATGCTCGCGCCGCAGTTCCTCGATCTGCGCGTCGGTGCAGATCTCGGCCAGCAGCGTGTGGATGTTCTCGGGTTCCAGCTTCTGCTGGTTGATCGGGATGAGGTTCCCGTTGATCTTGATGTGGACGGGGGAATTCACCGCAAAGAACATGTCCGATGCGTTCTTTTCCTTCATCAGCTGAAACAGGCGCTCCATTGCCATGGTGTGGTCTCCCTCGTCCCTAAGTTTTTTAGATACCGCGCAGCAGTTCGTTGATGCCGGTCTTGGCGCGCGTCTGTGCGTCCACGCGCTTGACGATCACGGCGCAGTACAGGCTGTACTTGCCGTCGGCGGAGGGCAGGCTGCCCGAGACCACCACCGAACCGGAAGGCACGCGGCCGTACGTCACTTCGCCGGTTTCACGGTTATAGATCTTGGTGGACTGGCCGATGTACACGCCCATCGAGATCACCGAGTTCTCTTCCACGATCACGCCTTCGACGATTTCGGACCGCGCGCCGATGAAGCAGTTGTCCTCGATGATGGTCGGGTTGGCCTGCATCGGCTCCAGCACGCCGCCGATGCCGACGCCGCCCGACAGGTGGACGTTTTTGCCGATCTGCGCGCACGAGCCCACGGTAGCCCAGGTGTCGACCATCGCGCCTTCATCGACATAGGCGCCGATGTTGACGTAGGAAGGCATCAGCACCACGTTCCTGCCGATGAAGCTGCCGCGGCGCGCCACCGCCGGCGGCACCACGCGGAAGCCGCCGCGAGCGAAATCGTCGGCGCTGTAGCTGGCGAACTTGGTCGGGACCTTGTCGTAGAACTGCATGGTGCCGTCGGATGGCATCACGCTGTTGTTCTCGAGGCGGAACGACAGCAGCACGGCCTTCTTGATCCACTGGTTGACCACCCAGTCCGCGTCGGTCTTTTCAGCCACGCGCAGGGTGCCGTTGTCCAGGCCCGCGATCACGTGGGCGACCGCGTCGCGCACTTCCGCGCTGGCGTTGGACGGGTTGATCCCGGCGCGCTGCTCCCACGCCGTATCGATGATGTTCTGGAGTTGTTGGGTCATGTCTTTTCAGGTGTTCTTTTGTTTGAGGCCGTTGCAGAACCGGACGATGCGTTGCGCCGCCTCGAGTCCTTCATCCACCTCGGCGACGAGCGCCATACGAATGCGGTTTGCGCCGGGGTTCGCGCCGTGCGCATCGCGCGCGAGGTAGCTGCCGGGCAGGACCGTCACATTATATTCCGCGTACAGGCGGCGGGCGAATTCTTCGTCGGTCAGCCCGGTGCGCGACACGTCGGCCCACAGGTAGAAGCCGGCGTCCGGCAATTCCACGTCCATGACGGCTTTCAGCACCGGCGTGATCAGGGCGAACTTCTCGCGGTATCTGGCGCGGTTGTCCTGCACGTGCGCTTCGTCGTTCCATGCCGCGATCGAGGCGGCTTGCACTGGTGGCGACATCGCGCCGCCGGAGTAGGTGCGGTACAGCAGGTACTTCCTGAGGACCTGCGCGTCGCCGGCGACGAAGCCCGAGCGCATGCCGGGCACGTTGGAGCGTTTCGACAGGCTGGAGAAGACCACCAGGTTGCGGTAATCATGGCGGCCCAGCTTGTGGGCCGCTTCCAGCGCGCCGAGCGGAGGCTCGCTGTCGTGGTAGATCTCGGAATAGCATTCGTCGGACGCGAGCACGAAGCCGTGGCGGTCGGACAGCTCGAACAGCTGGCGCCAGTCGTCCAGCGACACGGTGGCGCCGGTCGGGTTCCCGGGCGAGCACACGTACATCAGCTGGGTGCGGGCCCAGACTTCGTCCGGTACGGACGAATAATCGCAGGCGAAGTTGCGGGCCGGGATCGAGTTGACGTAGTAGGTGCTGGCGCCGGCCAGGAAGGCCGCGCCTTCGTAGATCTGGTAGAACGGGTTCGGGCACACCACGACCGGGTTGGCGGCGCTGTCGATGACGGCCTGCGCGATCGCGAACAAGGCCTCGCGCGAGCCATTGACGGGCAGGATTTGCGTCGCCGTGTCGGGTGCGGGGATGCCGTAGCGGCGCTGCAGCCAGCCGCTGATGGCTGTGCGCAGCTGGTCGCTGCCGATCGTGCTCGGGTAATTGGCCAGCCCGGACAGGCTGTGCGCCAGCGCGCGCTCGATGAAGGCGGGAGTGGCATGTTTCGGCTCCCCGATGCCAAGGCTGATCGGGCGGCATGACGAATTGGGAACGACGCCCGCAAACAGCCCGCGCAGGCGCTCGAAAGGATACGGGTGCAGCTTGTCGAGGTTCGGATTCACGGCGGCGTTATTGGATTCGTAAGCGTCTGCCATTATAGCGCTGCCGGATGGCGAATCCGGGAGCGGCATCCCTCATCGGTAGTGCTCTGCCTCGGGAGGGGGAACGACCCATTGGTGCATCCTTTCCTCGTACACCGAGACCGTCGGGGACGGGAAGCCGGGATCGGCGAACGCGCCAACAGGGATCGTCAGGTATGCCTCCAGCCCTGTCGCCTGCCAGTAGACTGTGGCGCCACAGTGGGGGCAGAAGTGGAACGTGGCGCCAGGACCTTCGTCGCCGGCGCGGGAGAACTGCGTCGATGCGCCGGAAACGGTCACTTGCTCGCGCAAGAATCGCGCTTGCTGGCCGAAGACACTGCCGGTGCGGCGCTGGCACGCCAGGCAGTGGCAGATGGAAATGCGCACCGGATCGCCAGTCACGCTGGCGGTCAGCTGGCCGCAACTACAGGATGCAAGTCGGTTCATTTCCCCTCCCGCCAGGGCAATCTATGCAATTCGCCAAAGAGCTGGGGACAGTCCCCGGGGGGACAGTCCCCGTCACCTTACATCATGCCGGCGATGAGCTTGCCGAGGATGGCGATGCCTTCGCGGATGCGCTCCGGCGGCACGGTCACGAACGACAGGCGCAGGGTGTTCGTCTCAGGCTCGTTCGCGTAGAACGGCGCGCCCGGCACGAATGCAACCTTGGCGGCCAGCGAGACGTCCAGCAGCTTCATCGCGTCGATGTGCTTCGGCAGGGTGACCCAGATGAACATGCCGCCTTCCGGCCTGGTCCAGGTGACGCCGGCCGGGAAGTGCTCGGCCATCGCGTCCAGCATGACCTGGCACTGGTTGCCGTACAGGGAGCGGATGGTCGGGATGTGCTCGTCCAGGAAGCCGTCCTTGACCACGTCGTGCACCACCATCTGGGTCAGCTGCGCGGTGTGCAGGTCGGACGCCTGCTTGGCCAGTTCCAGGCGACGCACCAGCGGCAGCGGGGCGCACACGTAGCCGAGGCGGATGCCAGGGGTCAGGACCTTGGAGAAGGAGCCCATGTAGATCACGCCGTCCGGGTTCATCGCCACCATCTTCGGCATCGGCGCGCCCTTGTAGCTCAGGGAACCGTACGGATCGTCCTCGATCAGCGGCAGGCCGTGGCGTGCGCAGGTCTCGACCAGCTCGACGCGGCGTTCGACCGACAGCGAACGGCCGGTGGGGTTCTGGAAGTTCGGCAGCGCGTACAGCATGCGTGCGCCTTCGGCGACGGCGTCGATCGACGACGGTACCAGGCCGTGGTCGTCGGTGGCGACCGACTTGAATTCAGGGCGGTACACCGAGAACGCCTGCAGCGCGCCAAGGTAGGACGGGGTTTCGACCAGAACGCGCGAACCTTCGTCGACCAGCACCTTGCCCAGCAGGTCCAGCGCCTGCTGCGAGCCGGACGTCATCAGGATCTGTTCCGGCACGATCTTGCCGCCTTCGTTCGACAGCGAATTGGCGATCCATTCGCGCAGCGGCGCGTAGCCGTCGGTCGGGCCGTACTGGAGGGCGACCTTGCCGGTGTTGGTCAGCACGCGGTCATACGCTTCCTTCATGCGCTCGACCGGGAAGGTCGCAGGCGAAGGCAGGCCGCCGGCAAAGGAGATGATTTCCGGGCGCTGGGTGATCTTCAGGATTTCGCGGATGAAGGAGCTCTGCAGCTGCTGCGCGCGTTCCGAGAAGTGCCACTGGATCGGGTTTGGATTTTCAATTTTCATGCTGGTCTCGCAAAGTGTGTGGGCTTGCGGCCCGGGCAAGCGCGCTTGTGGCGGCTCTGGAAAAGCGCCGCCGGGTAGGCGGCGCTTAAAAAGGCTGTTACGCGACTTCGACGATCATTTCGATCTCGACGCAGGTGCCGCGCGGCAGCTGCGCCACGCCGAACGCGGAGCGCGCGTGCTTGCCGGCGTCGCCGAACACTTCGCCCAGCAGCTCGGAGGCGCCATTGGTGACCAGGTGCTGCTCGGTGAAATCCGGAGTCGAATTGACCAGGCTCATGACCTTGACGATGCGCTTGACGCGACCGAGGTCGCCGCCACAGGCTTCCTTCAGGGTGCCCATCAGGTCGATGGCGACGCTGCGCGCAGCGGCCTGGCCTTCTTCCAGCGCGATGTTCTTGCCCAGCTGGCCGACCCACGGATTACCGTCAGGCTTCTTGGCGATATGGCCGGACAGGAATACCAGGTTCCCGGTCTGTACGTACATGACGTAGGCAGCGGCAGGGGTGGCGGGAGCGGCGAGGGTGATGCCGAGGGCATTGAGTTTGTCTTGTGCGGACATGTGGTCGTTCCAGTGCGGTGAATTTGACAAGCCGCTATTGTACATTGGGTTAGCGCTGTCATTCCCCCGTATGCGGGAACCCATGCCGGGCATCCGGATGGCCTCAGCATGGGTGCCCGCGTGCGCGGGCATGACGATGAGCCTTGAAATGCGGAAAAGCGGCACAATATTGCGAAAGTCGTAACTTAAACTCACCACATCACGAGGAATAACATGGCAGTCGCCGAAAAAGAGACCCTTGGCTTCCAGGCAGAAGTAAAACAGCTGCTTCACCTGATGATCCACTCCCTGTACTCGAACAAGGAGATTTTCCTTCGCGAGCTGATTTCCAACGCGTCCGACGCGGCCGACAAGCTGCGCTTCGAGGCGATCAACAACGACGCCCTGTACGGCGACGACCATGAGCTGAAGATCCGGGTGTCGTTCGACAAGGCGGCGCGCACCATCACCATCTCCGACAACGGCATCGGCATGAGCCGCGACGAGGTGATCTCGCACCTTGGCACCATCGCCAAGTCGGGCACCAAGGAGTTCTTCGGCCGCCTGTCGGGCGACCAGAAGGCCGATGCGGCCCTGATCGGCCAGTTCGGCGTCGGCTTCTACTCCGGCTTCATCGTGGCCGACAAGATCACGGTCGAAACCCGCCGCGCCGGCCTGTTCGCATCCGACGCGGTGCGCTGGGAGTCGACCGGCGAGGGCGACTACAGCGTCGAACAGATCGAAAAGGCCAGCCGCGGCACCGACATCATCCTGCACCTGCGCGAAGGCGAGGACGAGCTGCTGTCGTCGTGGAAGCTGAAATCGATCATTCGTAAATACTCCGACCACATCTCGCTGCCGATCGTGATGCAGAAGGAGGAGTGGGACGCGGAGAAGAGCGAAAACGTCCTGAAGGACGAGTTCGAGACCGTCAACCAGGCCAGCGCGCTGTGGGCGCGCTCCAAGTCCGACATCACCCCGGAGCAGTACGAGGAGTTCTACAAGCACGTCTCGCACGACTTCCAGGGCCCGCTCACCTACACGCACAACCGCGTGGAAGGCCGCAGCGAATACACCCAGCTGCTGTACATTCCGGCCAAGGCGCCGTTCGACCTGTGGGACCGCAACAAGCGCGGCGGCCTGAAGCTGTACGTCAAGCGCGTCTTCATCATGGACGACGCCGAGCAGCTGATGCCGACCTACCTGCGCTTCATCAAGGGCGTGATCGATTCGGCCGACCTGCCGCTGAACGTCTCGCGCGAGATCCTGCAGGAATCGCGCGATGTGAAAGTGATCCGCGAAGGTTCCACCAAGCGCATCCTGAGCATGCTGGAAGACCTGGCGACGTCGGAAGACCAGGCCAACAAGGACAAGTACGCCACGTTCTGGACCGAATTCGGCCAGGTGCTCAAGGAAGGCATCGGCGAGGACGCCGCCAACAAGGACCGCATCGCCAAGCTGCTGCGCTTCTCGTCCACCCAGAACGACAGCGCCGAGCAGACCGTCTCGCTGGCCGACTACATCGCACGCATGAAGGAAGGCCAGGACAAGATCTACTACGTCACCGGCGACACCTTCAACGCAGCGAAGAGCAGCCCGCACCTGGAAATCTTCCGCAAGAAGGGCGTCGAAGTGCTCCTGATGACGGACCGCGTGGACGAATGGATGCTGTCGTTCCTGACTGAATTCGAAGGCAAGGAACTGGTCTCGATCGCAAAGGGCGGCCTGGATCTCGGCAAACTGGAAGACGAAGCCGAGAAGAAGGAACACGAGCAGACCCAGTCCGATTACAAGGAACTGGTCGAGAAGATGAAGGCGACGCTGGGCGACAAGGCCAAGGACGTGCGCGTCACGTTCCGCCTGACCGATTCGCCGGCCTGCCTGGTGGCCGACGAGCACGAGCTCTCCAGCCACCTGGTGCGCATGCTCAAGGCTGCCGGCCAGGAAGCGCCTGACTCCAAGCCTATCCTCGAGATCAACCCGAACCACCCGCTGGTGACGCGCCTAAAATACGAAAGCGCGGACAGCGCGCAGTTCGCGGACTGGTCGCACATCCTGTTCGACCAGGCCATGCTGGCCGAGGGCGGCTCCCTCGCGGATCCAGCGGCCTTCGTCAAGCGCATCAACGAGCTGCTGCTCTCGAAGTAAGCAAAGAGTAGGGGGCTGTCCCGGAACGGGACGGTCCCCCGATCCTTACTTGCGTTTTTTTCCAGGCTTGGCGTGCATCGCCACCGCCAGCGCGGCGACGCCAGCGACGACAAACAGCACGAGGATGATGATGGTCCACATGATCAGAGGTCGGTGCGCAGCTCGAACAGTTCGGGGAACAGCACCACATCGAGCATTTTGCGCAGGTAGCTCACGCCGGCGGTGCCGCCGGTGCCGGTCTTGAAGCCGATGATGCGTTCGACCGTGGACACGTGGCGGAAGCGCCAGAAGCGGAAGGCGGTCTCCAGGTCGACCAGCTTTTCGGCCAGCTCGTACAGCGCCCAGTGCAGCTCGGGGTCGCGGTACACGCCCAGCCAGGCTTCCTTGACGGAGGCGTTGGAGGTGGTCGGCGTGGTCCAGTCGCGCCCGATGCGATCCTTGTCGATGTCGAAGCCGCTGCGCGCCAGCAGCATCACCGCTTCGTCGTACACGGACGACGTGTGCAGCGCGCGTTCCAGGACCTCGTGCGCCGGGCCGCCCTGGTGCACGGCCAGCAGGGCCGCGTTCTTGTTCCCCAGGATGAACTCGAGTTCGCGGTACTGGTGCGACTGGAAGCCGGACGAGGCGCCGAGATAGGGCCGGATCGCGGAATACTCCGGCGGCGTCATGGTGGCCAGCACGTCCCAGGCATGTACCAGCTGGTCCATGATGCGCGCCACCCGCGCCAGCATCTTGAAAGCCGGTTCCAGGTTGTCGGCGCGCAGGTTCTCGCGCACCGCGTGCAGCTCGTGCAGCATCAGCTTGAGCCACAGTTCGCTGGTCTGGTGCTGGACGATGAACAGCATCTCGTTATGGTTCGGCGAGAGCGGATGCTGCGCATTCAGGATCTGGTCCAGGCCCAGGTAGTCGCCGTAGCTCATGGTCTTGCTGAAGTCCATGCGGGCGCCGTGCCACGATCTGGCGTCCTTGTTCTCGGTATCGGACATGAGTTCCCCGTTCTTTCAGGTGACCGCGCCACGGCGCGTGTTGATATCGTAATCCTGCCCGTCAAGGATCTCCTTGAGGATCGCGACGGCATCCCAGACGTCGGCGTAGCCAGTATACAGCGGCGTGAAGCCGAAGCGCATGATGGCCGGCTCGCGGTAGTCGCCGATCACGCCGCGCGCGATCAGCGCCTGCATTACCGCATACCCGTGCGGATGCGTGAAGCTGACATGGCTGCCGCGGCGCGCATGCTCGCGCGGCGTGACCAGCTCGAGGGGATGGCCGGCGCAGCGCGACTCCACCAGGTCGATGAACAGGTCGGTCAGCGCGAGCGATTTGGCGCGGATGTCGTCCATGGTGGTGCGTGCGAAGACATCGAGGCCGCATTCGACCAGCGCCAGCGACAGCACCGGCTGGGTGCCGCACAGGGCGCGGCCGATGCCTGCGCAGGGCGCGAAGTCCGGCGCCATCTCGAACGGCGCAGCGTGGCTCCACCAGCCGGACAGCGGATGGGCGAACGCGGCCTGGTGCCGCTCCGGCACCCAGATGAAGGCCGGGGCGCCGGGACCGCCGTTCAGGTATTTATAGGTGCAGCCCACCGCAAAGTCGGCGCCGGCCCGGTGCAGGTCAAGCGGCACCGCGCCGGCCGAGTGGGCCAGGTCCCAGACGGTGAGGGCGCCGCGCGAGCGGGCATGCGCGGACAGCGCCGCCATGTCGTGCTGGTAGCCGGTGCGGTAGTTGACGTGGGTGAGCATCAGCACCGCGCAGTCCCCGTCCACCGCGGCCGGCAGCTCGTCGGGATGGTCGACCAGGCGCACGCTGTAGCCGCGCTCCAGCCACGAGGACAGGCCCTGCGCCATGTAGATATCGGTCGGGAAGTTGCTGCGCTCCGTGACGATGACGCGGCGCGGTGTCGCCGACTGCATCTTGATAGCTGCGGCCAGCGCCTTGAACAGGTTGAGCGAGGTGGTGTCGGTGACCACGACTTCACCCCTGGCTGCGCCGACAAGCGGCGCCAGCATGTCGCCGAGCCGGCGCGGCATGTCGAACCAGCCGGCCGTATTCCAGCTCTTGATCAGGTCATGGCCCCATTCCCGCGCCACCACCTGCGACGCGCGCGCCAGCGCGGCCTTGGGGCGCGCGCCCAGCGAATTGCCGTCCAGGTAGATCACGCCTTCCGGCAGGTCGAATGCATCGCGCAGGGCGCCGAGCGGGTCGCGCTCGTCGCGCGCCACGCAGTCTTCGCGGGTCATCAATCAGTTCTCCTTGTGCTGGCGGCGCAGGATCGCGCGCACCGGGCTGGCGTCCATGCCGGCCAGTTTGAGGGGGAGGGCGACCAGTTCGTAGTCGCCTTCCGCTACATCGTCCAGCACCACGCCTTCGAGGATCGCCATGCCGTGCGCGCGCACCATGTGGTGCGCGTCGAGTGTCTTGGAGTCCTGCGGGTCGAGCGAGGCGGTATCGGTGCCGACCAGCGTCACGCCGTGGCGCGCCAGCAGGGCGATCGCCTCGGGCGCGATCGGCGCGAAGCCGGCGTCCCATTCGCGCGGGGCCTGCGCGTAGGTGCGCACGATCACGCGCGGCGGCGTTCCGGCCAGCTTGCCTTCCAGGTGCGCCGCTTCCACCCGCTGCGCGCCGATGCAGTGGATCACGCGGCAGGGACCTATATACGTGTCGAGGGGGACCTGGTCGATGGTCTGGCCGGCGCTGTCATAGTGGCTGGGGGCGTCCGTGTGGGCGCCAAGGTGGGTGGTCATCGTCATCCTGCTGACGCGGACCGGGCAGCCGTCCCGGATTTCCCAGGTCGGCGCGGCGTCGAATGGCGTGTCTCCCGGCCAGACGGGGATGGCGGCGGAAATCAGGGGACTGATGTCCCAGATCGTTTCAGGCGGCATGGCGTGCGCTCTTTGAGAATGATGCGGGAGTTTACAGGCATTTATGTCATGTTGGCCAATAAATTGCCCAGATAGCAACAAATTGCTGCGGATCGGCCCGGATCGGCCAGGATCACGTCAATACGCCGGGGATGGGCCCGGATGGGCGAGGATCGTCCGCCATGCGTCCAGTTTGTGCGATTTGTAAGGGGATGAAAAAATATTCAAATATTTTTGCATCAGACCCTAAAGTTCCCGGAACAGGTGCCGTTACCGTCTTCGATAGGGCAGTAATGCGCGTGCCGGAGAGGGGTGGGAAAATTTTTTAAAAATTTTTTCGAAAAACCCTAAAGTTTCCGAAAACGCTGCCGAAAACCCTATCGACGGCGGATGCCAAGAGCAAAAAAAATTCCCGCCGCACCCTAAAGTTGCCTGGAAAGTTACCGTAAACAACGTATGGTTGTTCTGGCGCAACAGTAATCAGG
>DASWYE010000145.1:0-6292 GCA_036405115.1 Telluria sp.
GGGGACGGTTCGAGACAGTCCCCTTCCCTGCGATTACTTCTCGAACTTCTTGAGCCAGGCGGCCAGCTGGTGCGGACGCAGGCCGTCGTAGTCTTCGAACGGCTGGTGGATCCACGGGTTGTGCGGCAGCTCGTCGAGGAAGTACTCAGGACGGATCTCGGAGCAGCCCTTGACCCACAGGACCGCCGACTTCACTTCGGTCACGCCGGTGAAGTTGTCCTTCAGGTGCTGCGTGACCTTGCGCAGGGTGACGCCCGAATCGGCCAGGTCGTCGACCAGCAGCACGTTGCCGGCCAGCGGACCCTTGGTCATCGTCATGTATTTGGCGATGTCCAGGTCGCCCTGCTTGGTGCCCGCCTCTTCGCGGTACGAGCTGGTCGACAGGATCGCCAGCGGTACGTCGAAGATGCGCGAGAACACGTCGCCCGGACGCACGCCGCCGCGCGCCAGGCACAGCACCATGTCGAACTTCCAGCCGCTTTCATAGACCTTGAGCGCGAGGCGCTCGATCATGCGGTTGTACTCGTCCCAGGAAACCCACAGGTCTTTTTCGGTCGATGGAGGGGTCGTCGTCATTTTTCAGGAGTCCTCTTGGTCTTGTTTTATTCGAACGGATGACGCAGGACGATGGTCTCTTCGCGGTCAGGACCGGTGGATACCATATCGACCGGCACGCCGACCAGTTCTTCGATGCGCTTGATGTAGGCGCGCGCGTTGGCAGGCAGGTCGGCCAGCGACTTGGCGCCGACGGTCGACTCGCTCCAGCCAGGCATCTCCTCGTACACCGGCACGCAGGCTGCCGCTTCTTCGGCGCCGACCGGGAACACGTCCACGTCGCGGCCATCGAGCTTGTAGCCGGTGCACAGCTTGAGCGATTCGATCCCGTCCAGCACGTCCAGCTTGGTCAGGCACATGCCCGACACGCCGTTGATCTGGACCGAGCGGCGCAGCAGCGCGGCGTCGAACCAGCCGCAGCGGCGCGCCCGGCCGGTGACGGTGCCGAACTCGTGGCCGATGCGCGACAGGTGCTCGCCCACGCCGGCGTCGGTTGGCAGCTCCGACGGGAACGGGCCGGAGCCGACGCGCGTGGTGTAGGCCTTGGTGATGCCCAGGATGTAGTGCAGCATGTTCGGGCCGACGCCGGAACCGGCAGCGGCATTGCCGGCCACGCAGTTCGACGAGGTGACGAACGGATAGGTGCCGTGGTCGACGTCCAGCAGGGAGCCCTGCGCGCCTTCGAACAGCAGGTTGCCGCCGGCCTTGTGCGCGGCGTACAGCGCGGACGAGACGTCGGCCACCATCGGGCGCAGGCGCGGCACCAGGGCCAGCGCGTCGTCGTAGGTCTTCTGGTAGTCGACCGCGTCGGCCTTCAGGTAGTTGGTCAGCACGAAGTTGTGGTAGTCCAGGTTCTCGCGCAGCTTTTCGCCGAAGCGCTGCTCGTTGAGCAGGTCGGCGATGCGGATCGCGCGGCGCGCGACCTTGTCTTCATAGGCCGGGCCGATGCCCTTGCCGGTGGTGCCGATCTTGGCGTCGCCGCGGGCCAGTTCGCGCGCCTTGTCCAGCGCGGTGTGGTACGCCAGGATCACCGGCGAGGCTTCCGAGATCTTCAGGCGCGAGACGACTTCGACGCCGTTCGCCTGCAGCTTGTCGATCTCGCGCATCACGTCCGGCACCGAGACCACCACGCCGTTACCGATGTAGCAGGCCACGCCCGGGCGCATGATGCCCGACGGGATCAGCTGCAGCGCGGTCTTCTGGCCGCCGATGACCAGCGTATGGCCGGCATTGTGGCCGCCCTGGAAGCGCACCACGCCAGCGGCATGGTCGGTCAGCCAGTCGACGATTTTACCTTTGCCCTCATCGCCCCATTGGGTACCGATGACAACGACGTTCTTTGCCACGTTTTTCTTTGACATCACAATCAGCCTAAGTTTTTAAGAATCCAGTTTCCATCTTCGAGTACCAGCACGCGGTCGTACTCGAACTCGTCCAGTTCGTCTTCGTGTCCAGGCAGGGACTGGATCACGACTTCGCCGGCCTTGCGCAGGCCGGAGATTTTCTCGCGCAGTTCGGGCGCATTGCCCCACGGTGCGCGGATCGAATGCTTGCGCTCGGCGACCGGCAGCAGCCGTGCCAGCTCGCGCAGGTCCAGCGAGAAGCCGGTAGCGGGACGCGCGCGGCCGAAGGTCTCGCCGACATGGTCGTAGCGCCCTCCCCGTGCCACCGCATTCGGCAGGCCGGGGACGTACAGCGCGAACATCGCGCCGCTCTCATATTGGTAGCCGCGCAGGTCGGCCAGGTCGATGGCGACGTTGGCGCGGCCGATCGCGCTGCCGGCCAGCGCCGCCAGTTCGGCCAGCGCCCTGGCGATGCCGGGCAGGTCGGGCAGCAGCTCGCGCGCGCGGCCAAGTACTTCGACGTCGCCGTACAGGTTCGGCAGCGCCAGCAAGGCGTCGCGGGTCGTCTGGTCGAACGGCGCGGCCAGTTCGGCCAGGCCGGTCGCGTCCTTGGCGCGCAGCAGCGCGACGATCGCGGTCTCGCATGCCGCGGCGGCCGGGTCGCCGGCCAGGATCGCGCGCAGCACGCCGACGTGGGTCAGGTCGAGGCGTACTTCGTCAAAGCCGGCCAGCGCGAGCGAGGCCAGCGCCAGTTCCTGGATCTCGGCGTCCGCTTCCAGGCCGGCGTGGCCATACACCTCGCAGCCGATCTGGATCGGCTCGCGGGTGGCGTGCAGGCCCGATGGACGGGTGTGCAGCACCGAGCCGGCATAGCACAGGCGGGTGACCGAATCGCGGTTCAGGAGGTGCGCATCGATGCGGGCCACCTGGGTGGTCATGTCGGCACGCAGGCCGATCATGCGGCCGGTGAGCTGGTCAACCAGTTTGAAGGTGCGCAGGTCCATGTCCTTGCCGGCGCCGGCCAGCAGCGACTCGACGTACTCCAGCATGGGCGGCATCACCAGCTCGTAGCCGTACAGGCGGAAGTTATCCAGCATCAGGCGGCGCAATTCTTCGATCTTGCGCGCTTCGGACGGCAGGACGTCGGCGATATTCTCGGGCAGCAGCCAGTTCTGCATGGACTGTGGGGTATGTGCGGGGGTTGTCAAATAACGGGATACTGCGGGCGCAGCAGTGCGATGCGAAATGCGCGCCGAATCGGTAATTTTACCCGAAAATGACGGGGATCGGGGTGAAGATTGGCAGAGTTGCTACCAGCTCGTCATTCCCGCGCCAAGGCGGACTCCGCGGGAACCCATGTTGAATTGGCCGGAGTGGCTGTGAACGCTATCGATACAGCGTACTCGGCAGGGGTCCCCGCTTTCGCGGGGATGACGGGTCACGACGCTACCACTACAGCGCACTCGGCAGGGGTCCCCGCGTGCGCGGGGATGACGGGTTAGCGCTTACTTGCCCGGGGTCTTGAAGTACTTGAAGAAGTCGGAGTTGGCGTCCATGACCATCACGTCGTTCTTGCTGCGGAAGGTGGCGCGGTACGCCTCCAGCGAGCGGTAGAACTTGTAGAACTCCGGGTTCTTGCCGAACGCGCTGGCGTAGATCTGCGAGGCCCTGGCGTCGCCCTCGCCGCGGATGCGCTCGGCGTCGCGGAAGGCTTCGGCCAGGATCACGGTGCTCTGGCGGTCGGCGTCGGCGCGGATGCGCTCGGACTCGGCGCGGCCGGTCGAACGCAGCTCGTTGGCCACGCGGGTACGCTCGGCCTTCATGCGTTCGTACACCGAGTTGTTGATCTGCTCCACATACTCCACGCGCTTCAGGCGCACGTCGAGGATCTCGACGCCGATCTGCTTGCCGTCGGCGTTGGTGCGCAGGCGGATCGCTTCCATCACCTTGCCGCGCTCGCCGGAAATCACTTCGCGCACGGTGCGCTTGGTGATCTCGTCGTTCAGCGCCGCCTTGATGATCTGCGACATGCGGTTCGATGCGCTGTCCTCGTCGCCGCCGAAGCTGACGAAGTACTGGCGCGGGTCGACGATGCGCCATTTGACGAAGGCGTCGACCAGGATGTTCATCTTCTCGGCCGTGATGAAGCGGTCCGCTTCGGGCGACTCGATGGTCAGGATGCGCTTGTCCAGGTACAGCACGTTCTGGAACGGCGGCGGCAGCTTGAAGTGCAGGCCCGGCTCGTTGATGGTCTCCTGGTATTTACCGAACGAAAACACGATGGCGTAGCGGCGCTGGTCCACCACGAACATGGTGGACGAGATCAGTACCAGCGCGACGAAGCCGGCGATGGCAAGGGTGACAAGGCGGTTCATTAGCGGCTCTCCCGATCGCGCGAAGAGTCGCGGCTGCGGCTGCTGCGCTGCTGGACCGTTTCGATGGTTTGCATGACTTCCTGTTGGGCTGTGTTTGCTTGCGCGGCGGTGCCGGAGCGCGCCGACGCGTCGGTGGCTGCGGCCTGCGCCATGAGTTTGTCGAGCGGCAGGTACAGCAGGTTGCTGCCGGACTTGGCGTCCACCATGACCTTGCTGGTGCTGGTGAAGACCTGCTGCATGGTTTCGAGGTACATGCGGTCGCGCGTGACGGCCGGCGCCTTGGCGTACTCGGCCACCACCTGGTTGAAGCGCGAGGCGTTACCGGTCGCGTTCTCGGTGACCATCGAACGGTAGGCTTCGGCTTCCTGCATCAGGCGGATCGCCTTGCCGCGCGCTTCCGGGATCACCGTATTGGCGTAGGCCTGGCCCTCGTTGGTGGCGCGCTGGCGGTCCTGGCCGGCTTTCAGCGCGTCGTCGAAGGCGCCCTGCACCTGCTCGGGCGGCTGCACCGCCTGCATCGAGACGTTGTTGATCTGTGCGCCGGAGGCGTACTTGTCGAGGATCTGCTGCATCAGGCCGTGCACGTCCTTGGCGACCTTCTCGCGACCTTCATACAGCACGAAGTCCATCTTGCTGCGGCCGACGATCTCGCGCATTGCCGTTTCGGCGACCTGGCGGATGTTGTCTTCCGGGTTGCGGTTGTTGTACAGCCAGCTGACCGGGTCCTTGAGCGTGTACTGCACCGCGAACTGGATGTCGATGATGTTCTGGTCGTCGGTCAGCATCAGCGCTTCGCGCGGCTGCTTGCTGCGCACCGAGCCGCGGTAGCCGACTTCGACGTTGCGCACCTGCGAGACGTTGACGATCTCGTGGCTCTGGATCGGATACGGCCAGCGCCAGTTGAAGCCGGAGCCGGTCGTGTGCGACAGGCGGCCGAAGGTGGTCACCACGGCCTTCTGGCCTTCCTGCACGATGAACGAGCCGCTCGCCAGCCAGATCAGCAGGCCGATCAGCACCACGATGCCGGCGATCGCGCCGGCGCCTTTCATGTCGCCGCCGCTGCTGCCGCCGGTCGGGCCGCCCGGGCCCTTCTGGCCGAACATGCGCGCCAGGCGGGCGTTAAAGTCGCGCCACAGCTGGTCGAGGTCGGGTGGTCCGTCGCCCTGCGGACGGCGGCCATCCTTGTCGCCGTCAGGCTTCTGGCCCCAACGGGGATCGTTGAGGTTGAGTTTCACGCCAAGGCGTTTTTTTATTTGTGCGAACATTTATTCTGATCCCGCGTGGGATGGTGTGGTTGGCACAGGGGCGCGATCCTCCTCCATGGAAGGAGTAAAGCGCTGGTCCTGCTGTTCCGGGTTTTCTTTTGGTGCAGACAGGGCCGCCTCGCTGATCGCAGCGCGCAGCAGGTCCACCCCGTCGCCGGTGCGGGCGCTGAGGTAGACGCGGCTGATGGCCCCGTCCTGGTCGCGCTCGATGCCCGGCTCGTGGGCCGCGGCGTCGATCTTGTTCCAGACCAGGATCTGCGGAATGTGGTCGGCGCCGATTTCGTGCAGCACCGCGTTGACCTGTTCGATCTGCTCCATGCGCACCGGGGACGAGGCGTCCACCACGTGCAGCAGCAGGTCGGCGCGGATGGTTTCTTCCAGCGTGGCGCGGAAAGCGGCGACCAGCTGGTGCGGCAGCTCGCGCACGAAACCGACCGTGTCGGAGATGACGACGCTGCCGGTCTCGTCGCCCAGGTACATGCGGCGGCTGGTGGTGTCCAGGGTGGCGAACAACTGGTTCGCGACGTAGACGCCGGCCTTGGTCAGCGTGTTGAACAGGGTCGACTTGCCGGCGTTGGTATAGCCAACCAGGGACACCGAGAAGGTATTGTTACGCCCGCGCTGGCGACGCTGGGTTTCGTGCTGCTTGCGCAGCTTGGCCAGGCGCGTGCGCAAGGCCTTGACGCGCTCGCCGATCAGGCGGCGGTCGGTCTCGAGCTGGGTTTCGCCGGGACCGCGCAGGCCGATACCGCCC
>DASWYE010000146.1:0-7692 GCA_036405115.1 Telluria sp.
GGTTCCACGACGGTTCTGTCTGCGGCATTGCCGGCATCGCGGGAAGGGAGGGTGGCGCGTTCGTCTATCGCGATCCCGAGCCTGCCTTCGGCGGCGGCAGCCAGTGCACGCTCACGATCAGGACGGTGGGCGATCAGCTGATGCTCACCGACCGTGTCGGAACCGAGCGTACATGCACCGTGTCGCATTGCGGCGTCAACGGTAGCTTGAGCGATTTCATGATCCCGCGGTCGAAACGCCGTCCGATCCCTTACCTCGACCGGCTCAAATCATCGCGCCAGTACCTGCAGGCGATCAAGGACCTGCAAGCGTCGAACCTGCAACGCGCCGACCCCGGCACCACGCCCGAAGAAGTGCAGCGCCGCCACCAGGAGTGAGGGAAGGAGGACTGCCCCAACGCCAAAAGAAAAACCGGGCAATGCCCGGTTCGTTTTTTGCTCAACGCAAATTTTTTTGATTAGCTGTACGTCGTAAATTGTTGAGGGATCTCGATCGCCCCCGATTTCGCCGCGTCTGCGTAGGCACGCATTTCCGCCAGCACCGCCTCGAGCTGTTCGTTGCCGGGATTCTGCAAGAAACCCTTCATCCGCTCGTTGAGTACCGCCTGCTGGTCGCGCCATGCATAGCGAGATACTTTGCTCATATAACCTCCCCCTAGAAAGATTACAGGATGCCAAAGCGGCCTCGGCCGCTCCGTGCGATGACGCACATAACCATTAAAAGATGGCAACACTAATGTCAATGTTCGCATTACAGGATGTCATCAGCGCGCGCTGGCCGGCAAGAAGTTGCGCCAGGCGGCTCCGGTCGGTATTTGCTGGATTACAATTACCCGCTGCGTGCCGCCCTTGGTGCGTCCTAATATATGCATGTGGAGACGTAATGAAAAACCTGCTCGTTCCATTCCTGCTCGCCGGTGCGATGGCGCCCGCGCTTGCCGCCGCGCCCTCGATTCCCGATGCGGCCCAGCTCAAGAAGATGGCCCAGCGCTATGCGCCGGTCCAGCTGCGTGCCGATGCATCGAAGCTGTCGGCCGGCGACCGCAAGGCCATCGCCAAGCTGATCGAGGCGGCAAAGATCGTTGACACCTTACAGCTGCGCCAGCGCTGGTCGCATAACGAAGCGCTGTGGGAAGTCCTGAAGAAGGACAATACCGCGCTGGGCAAGGCGCGCCAGGAGTACTTCTGGCTGAACAAGGGACCGTGGTCTCACCTGGATGGCAACAAGTCCTTCCTGCCTGCCGAAATCGGCGGCATCAAGGTGCCGCATGAGAAGCCGGCCGGCGCCAACTTCTACCCGGAGTCGGCCAGCAAGGAGTCGCTGGAAGCTTGGATGAACAGCCTGCCGGCCGACCAGAAGCAGGAAGCGCAGTGGTTCTTCACCACCATCCGCACCGGCGCTGACGGCAAGTTCAAGACAGTGAAGTATTCGGAGGAGTACAAGCCGGAGCTGGAGAAGCTGGCCGCGCTGCTGCGCGAGGCCGCGGCCGCGACCGACAACGCCTCGCTCAAGAAATTCCTCACCTTGCGCGCCGACGCTTTCCTCAGCAACGACTACCTGGAATCGGACTTTGCGTGGATGGACCTCGACTCGCCGGTCGACGTGACGATCGGGCCGTACGAGACCTACAACGATGAACTGTTCGGCTACAAGGCGGCGTTCGAAGCGTATGTCAACATCCGCGACCAGAAGGAGACCGCCAAGCTGGACTTCTTCGCCAAGCATATGCAGGAGCTGGAAGACAGCCTGCCGATCGATGCCAGGTACCGCAACCCGAAGGTGGGCGCGGTGGCGCCGATGGTGGTGGTGAACGAAGTGTACGGCGCCGGTGACGGCAACATGGGCGTGCAGACTGCCGCCTACAACCTGCCGAACGACGAGCGCGTGATCACCAAACGCGGCTCGAAGCGGGTCATGCTGAAGAACATCCAGGAAGCGAAATTCAAATCCACGCTGACGCCGATTTCGAAGATCGTTCTGCGCCCGGCTGACCAGAAGGATGTGGACTTCGACTCCTTCTTCACGCACATCCTCGCGCACGAAATCACGCACGGCCTCGGTCCGCACGCCACCAAAAAGGACGGCAAGGATTCGACTCCGCGCCAGGACCTGAAGGAGACCTACTCGACGATCGAGGAAGCGAAAGCGGACGTCACCGGCCTGTGGGTGCTGATGTACATGATGGAGAAGGGCCAGCTGAAGGACACACTGGGGCAGGGCGCCGCGGCCGAGCGCAAGCTGCACACCACCTTCCTCGCGTCCGCGTTCCGCACGCTGCACTTCGGCCTGACCGACTCGCACGCGCGCGGGATGGCGATCCAGATGAACTACCTGCTCGACAAGGGCGCGTTCGTCGCCAACGCTGACGGCATTTTCTCGGTGGATTTCAAGAAGATCCGCCAGGCCGTGCTCGACCTCGACCGCGAGTTCCTCATGATCGAAGCCACCGGCGACTACGCGCGCGCCAAGGCGATGATGGACAAGTACGTCGTCATCCGTCCTGAAGTCAAGCGTGCGCTGGACAAGATGAAGCAGAGCGTCCCGAACGACATCCGCCCATCCTTCACCACCGCCGCCGCCCTCGTCAAATAAGCCTCCAGCCGGGGACTGTCCCTCCCGGACCGTCCCCGGTGCCTGTCATCCCCGCGAACGCGGGACCCCTGCTGAGCAACCGAAAACCGCCTGCGTCGCCAACCCTTGCGCTAACAACTTGACAATACAAAATTCGAAAGCGTCTGACCCCTTCGGTTGTTTGTTCTTTGTTATGCCACTTTCGCAATCAATTATTTTGTAACAGCCGTTCCGTCGTTTCCAGCAGGCACTACAATAAATCCAAGGAGTAGTGCCATGAAGAAATTGCTGTTGCTATCGCTGTTGCCTTGGTCGTTAACTGCCGCCGCGTCCTCTCTGACGGAGCTGGAGGTCAAATGGCTCAGTGCAGGCAAGCCGGTGCTGGAGTATGCGCGGGCGCACAAGCTGCCGCTCGATATCATCGTGCAGCCGCAGCAAGCGCCCGGTCAGGTGCCGCTGGCGCTGGGCTTCGAGAACGGCCGCTGCAAGCTGGTGTATTCGATGCGGGGCAATCCGGAAGTGGAGGCGCCGCTGAAGGATGTGCCGGAGTCCGAACACGCGGTGATGATCGAGGCGATGACCGCGCACGAGATCGGCCATTGCTGGCGCTACGCGAACGGCACCTGGCATTCGCTGCCGGCCGGCTTCGTCGAAAGCGGCGAGGAGCGCGGCAGGGAGGACCTGCTGGCCGCCTCGCGCGATATGCGCGAGACGCGCCGCGAGGAAGGTTTCGCCGACCTGGTGGCGCTGGCCTGGATCCGCCATGCACATCCGGCACACTACGGCCGCGTGTTCGCATGGCTGGAGGGCGTGCGCGCCAATCCGGTGGTGCCGCGCAGCCACCACGATACCCGCGCCTGGGTCCGGCTCGCCAGGGATGGCGACGTCTTCATGCATGCGGCAACCCCGTTCGAGCAGGCGCGCGCGCCGTGGAACGCGGGGCTGGTCAGCGACGACTGAACGCGCAGCAGGCGGCGCTGTTCTGCCCGGAAAACTTTCAACCGGAGGGAAGGCCGGCGCACTGTGAGCGGCCGCCATATGTCCCCGCTACGTTCGCTGTCGCACAGATCGGCTCATCTCTACAGGTGTTTACTCTCGCTACGTACAACGACCACGCGAAGGATCCACCATGAAGAAAAATATCATTGCCGTGCTGCTCGCCGGAGCAGCGAGCGCCAGCTTTGCTGCCGGCAACGCTGGCATGAACGACCAGGGTAGCGCTGCGGCTGACTACAAGACGGCCATGGCAAAGTGCAATAGCATGAAGGGCAGCGCGAAGAAGGTGTGCACCGAGGAGGCGCGCGCCACCCGCGCGCATGCGATGGCAACGGCTGCGGCCGATGGCAAGAAGTCGCAATCCGAAATCAACAAGGCGCGCATCGCCGCTGTGGAGGCCGATTACGGCCTTGCACGCGCACGCTGCGCCGAGAAAACCGGTGACGACAAGGACGACTGCCTGGACGTCGCACGCAAGGCGCACGCCAGCGCGGTCGCCGATGTGCGTGCCGGCCGCGAATGGTCATCGACCATGGGCCGCTCGGCCGCCGGCACCACCGCCACCGGCGCGGGCGAGGTGAAGGATGCTAAGGCGATCAGCCAGTGCGAACGGATGACCGGCGATTCGAAGGCAGCCTGCCTGATCGACCACAAGACCAGCCCGACCGCAACCGAAGCGCGCGCCGATGCTGCCCGTGCAATCGACCGCACCCGGGAGGCAGCGGGCACGGTAGCGCAGCGTACCGAGAACGCTGTCGAGCGTACTGCCGACCGTGCTGGCGATGCCACCGCACGCGCTGCACGCAACACTGACGATATGGCGGACAACGCCGCGCAGCGTACCGAGAACGCCGCCGAGCGTGCTGCCGCGAACACCCGCGGCGCCGCCGCCGAAGTGGCGCAGGAGACCCGCGAAGCGACCGCGACTGCGCGCGAGAAGACCCGCGACGTTGCCTCCACCGCTGCCGCCAAGACCGAGCGCGCCGCCGAGAAGACCGGCAGGGTCATCGCCGACGCGACCGTGACCACCAAGGTCAAGGGCGTGCTGCTCAAGGAAGAGGCGCTCAAGTCGCTGGGCATCCACGTGGAGACCGAGCAGGGCAAGGTCATGCTGTCCGGTTTCGTCAACAGCAAGGCGGAAGCCGACCGCGCCGTGCAGGTCGCAAAGAGCGTGGAAGGCGTGAAGAGCGTCGAAAGCGCCATCAAGGTCAAATAACAACGCATTCCCACAAGGAGAACGGGACCTTCGGGTCCCTTTTTTTTGATGCGGCATAAGATTTTTCCCAATCGCCAGGGGCATTGCCCGGCTCCTCTTTGGTTGCAGGACGGGCGAGTGTTGTTTGTAGCTCCGCTAATGCCACGCGCCAGGCGGACGATCCACCGGTCGCCGGTCGGGGAGCGTATAATTTTTGGAATGGACAAAGTAGAAGCATTTGGGTACATCGCTGCACAGGCTGCGCGCGGCGAGATTTCCTTTCCCACCAGTGTGAATGCTGCGCTTCGGCTGCAGATCGCCCTGGACGACCCGAACTGCCACATCGAAGACGCGATCAAGCTGGTGCTGTCGGAGCCGCAACTGGCCGCCCGCACCGTGGCGCTGGCCAATTCGGCCGCCTTCAACCGCAGCGGCGATACGATCACCAGCGCCCGCGCGGCGGTGATGCGGATCGGCTATTCCAGCCTGCAGACCCTGGTCGCCAGCCTGGTGGTGCGCCAGTTCGGCGCGCGCATCGAAGACCCGGTCCTGCGTGCCAAGGCCGAGCAGTTGTGGGAACACACCGCGAATGTCGCGGCGCTGGCGCAGGTGATCGCGCGCCGTGTTACCTTCGTCAATCCGGATACCGCCATGTTTGCGGCCATCGTGCACGAGGTCGGCGCCTTCTACCTGTTGTCGCGGGCGGACGAATTCCCCGGCCTGCTCGAGGACGACACTGAAAAATGGGCCGAGCTGTGCGAAGAAGTCGTCAGCCGCGAAGTCATGAAGAAGCTGATGATTCCCGAATCGGTCCGCACAGCCATCGAAGGCTTGCGCGATGGCTGGGTGAACATCCCTCCCAGCACGCTGCTCGATACGCTGCTGCTGGCGAACCAGTTTTCGCCGGTCCCATCTCCGCTCGCGCGGGAGGAAGAAGCGATGCCCGACCACGCCGACTCGGTGCTCGATTTTGCAGTCGACAAGGAGATGCTGCGCCGTATCCTCGACGAGTCCGCTGCCGAAGTGCGCTCCATGAGCGCCGCGCTGCTGGTCTGACCCCGCAAAGCTCCCCATCCACCGTCATACCCGCGGACGCGGGTACCCCTGCTGAGTCTGCAACAAGACGGCGTTCCGGAAGGACGAAGTGCTGAGGCACCGATAAAAAAAACGGGACCGTCAAGGTCCCGTCCCGGTACTGCCCCGTGGAGCGGCGCCGAAGCGCCGCCTGTTACTCAACTCAAGGCTTGGTGACCGACACCATCTCCACATCGAACACCAGCGAGGCGTTGCCAGGGATCTTGGTACCGGAACCGTTGACACCGTATGCCAGCGATGCCGGGATCACCAGGCGGCGCTTGCCACCTGCCTGCATGCCGACCAGGCCCTGGTCCCAGCCCGCGATCACGACGCCAGTGCCCAGCTTGAAGGCGATCGGCTTGGTGGTGGTCGAGGTGTCGAACATCGCACCTTTTCCTTCAGGTGCGTTGGCGCTGTAGATCCAGCCGGTGTAGTGGACTTCTACCTGGTCGTTCACCGCAGCCGCGGCGCCGGTGCCGGCAACCAGGTCGGTGCTTTGCAGTGCCGCCACCTGGCCAGCCGCGGTCGCAGCCGAACCGGACAGGTATTCCGCACCGGTGCGCTCTGCGTTCTTGCCCAGGATCATCAGCTGGCGGGTTGCGCCGGAGTTGAACAGGTAGGTCATACCGATGCCGGACACCGTCTGGCCAGCCAGTGCGCAAGGCGCGGCGCCGTAGGTGATGGTGGCGTCGAACACGTTCTTGTTGCTTGCGCGTGTCGCCAGCGTACCGGTGAACGAGCAGCCGCTGGTCGAGGTGCCGGTGAAGCTGCCGCCGCTGACGACGACGGTGGACAGGTTGCCGGTGCGCTCGTTCAGGCGCCAGGTGCCGGCCACATCGGCCAGGTTGGCCGGTGCCGCATAGTCATAGAATGGCGCCAGCGCCGCCTTGGTGCTGTTCAGCGGGATGGTGCCGGCCGGGATGACGATGCTGCCGGTCATGCTCACGTTCGGCGTGTAGGCCGCGCTGATCGTACCCTGGGTCGGTGGCAGGCCGTTGCGTGGCCCGAAGTCGCGCATGTTGGACGAAGTGAATGCCGTCGCGCCCGAGATGCCGGTGCCGTGGATGAAGTTGGACACGATGAACTGGCTCGGCGAGGTGCGGCCATAGACTGCGTAGTACTCGTCGTTCTCCAGCACCACGGTGTCGATGTCGGTGTTGCCGCTGCCTGGCAGTGGCGAGCGGTACGCGCCCTCCGCGCCCGGAGGCGCGCTTGCCGCCAGCGATGCGATGGTGCTGTCGATGTTCGGCTGGAACGCGGCAACGTCGGTGCCCAGGTTCACCTGCGACAGCAGGTTGCGCACGCCGACGTTGGCCTGCAGTCCCGAGTAGCCGCGCTGCTCGACGCCCAGGTCCAGTCCGTTGGTGAAGGCGGTAGCCACGGCCGCCTTCTTGGCGATGATGTCCACGTCAGTACCCTGCGCCGACACCATGATGTTCAGCGCAGCAGCGGCGCGGGTCATGACCTTGGCGTTCAGGTTGTTGACCCAGTACTCCTTGCCCGCTGCATCCGGTGCGCGGCTGAACAGGCTCTGGTACACCGCGTCGATGAAGGCGCCGTTGTCGCCGCCGTACAGGTCTTGCGATTCCTGGCTGGTGCTGAACACTTCCACGATCGCGCGGATGTCCGCGTTGGTGCTGATCGCATTATTCAGCTCGGCGAGTGGTACCGGCGCACCGGTTGCCGCCAGGCGGCCGGCGAAGAAGTCCAGGCCAGCCGGATCGGCGGGACGGCCAAAGTAGGCCAGGTAGATGTGTTGTACTGCTTGCTTGTAGTCGGTCGCTACGGCAGCTGCGGTCTGCGTGCCCTTGGTGCCTGCAAAAGCAGGGCCACGGGTGTCGGTGCTCGTGCCT
>DASWYE010000147.1:0-1696 GCA_036405115.1 Telluria sp.
TCGACGGTGGCGTGGGCGTTCACGCGCTCCGGTTTCGCGCACCAGACGAAGGCCAGCTCCAGGATCGCCTTGCCCGATTCGGACACGGCCTGCGACAGGTGCTGGCTGAAGCCTGCCAGCGCCATGTTGTCGCGCATGCGCCGGCGGTAGGAAGGCGACAGGCCGTAGACAAGCCACCCCAGTCCTGCGCCGAGGGCGTGCAGGAATCGCAGGGGGAACAGGGACAGGAATCGGAAAAGAGGTACTAACATGACAAATCTTAAGTGCGAAGGGACGCCACCTTAGCAAAAATTTTGCAAGGAGCGTAAAATACCACGTTCGTAGTAACCGCTGAGTTAATAGACAACTTGCGAAGCGGTATATAAGTGTCGCTAAAGCGTCGCAAGCTACATGAGTCGCTGCGACAGTTTATTTTGTTACCGATCCAGGAGCTTGCGATGTCTGCCAATGATTACCTCTTCACTTCCGAATCCGTTTCGGAAGGCCATCCCGACAAAGTCGCGGACCAGATTTCCGATTCCATCCTCGACGCCATCCTGGCGCAGGACCCGCGCGCGCGCGTCGCCGCCGAAACGCTGTGCAACACCGGCCTGGTGGTGCTGGCCGGCGAGATCACCACGCACGCCAACGTCGACTACATCCAGGTCGCGCGCGAGACCATCAAGCGCATCGGCTACGACAACACCGACTACGGCATCGACTACAAGGGCTGCGCCGTGCTGGTCGCCTACGACAAGCAGTCGCCCGACATCGCGCAGGGCGTGGACGAATTCGAGAACCACGACCAGGGCGCCGGCGACCAGGGCCTGATGTTCGGCTACGCCTGCGACGAGACGCCGGAGCTGATGCCGGCCGCGATCTACTACTCGCACCGCCTGGTCGAGCGCCAGTCGCAGCTGCGCAAGGACGGCCGCCTGCCATGGCTGCGCCCGGACGCCAAGTCGCAGGTCACGCTGCGCTACGTGAACGGCCAGCCGGTCGGCGTGCACACCGTGGTGCTGTCGACCCAGCACGCCCCTGAAATCTCGCAATCGCAGATCGAGGAAGCGGTGATCGAGGAGATCATCAAGCCGGTGCTGCCGAAGGAGTGGCTGTCCGATACGCGCTACCTGGTCAACCCGACCGGCCGCTTCGTCATCGGCGGCCCGCAGGGCGACTGCGGCCTGACCGGCCGCAAGATCATCGTTGACACCTACGGCGGCGCTGCGCCGCACGGCGGCGGCGCGTTCTCCGGCAAGGACCCGTCCAAGGTGGACCGCTCGGCGGCCTACGCGGCACGCTACGTGGCCAAGAACATCGTCGCCGCGGGCCTGGCGCGCCAGTGCCAGGTGCAGGTCAGCTACGCGATCGGCGTGGCGCGCCCGATCAACATCACCGTGTACACCGAAGGCACCGGCGTCATCCCTGACGAGAAGATCGCGCAGCTGGTGATGGACCACTTCGACCTGCGCCCGAAAGGCATCGTCCAGATGCTGGACCTGCTGCGCCCGATCTACGCCAAGACCGCGGCGTATGGCCACTTCGGCCGCGAAGAGCCGGAGTTCACGTGGGAGCGCACCGACAAGGCCGCGATCCTGCGCGACGCCGCCGGCTTGAAATAACCGGTAACTCCGTCATCCCCGCGGACGCGGGGACCCCTACTGAATACGCATGAGTGGCTCAGCATGGGCCCCCGCTTTCGCGGGGGTGACGGGGT
>DASWYE010000148.1:0-3770 GCA_036405115.1 Telluria sp.
TCGGCCATCTCCTCGGCCTTCTTCTTGCCCATCGCGCGGCGCAGCATGTCCGCGCCGCCCAGCGAGTAGCCGCCGATGATCTGCGCCATCTGCATCACCTGCTCCTGGTAGACCATGATGCCGTAGGTCTCGGACAGGATGCCCTCGGTGCGCGGGTCAGGATAGTCGAACTTCTCGCCGTGCTTTCGTTTGCAGAAATCCGGGATCAGGTCCATCGGGCCCGGGCGGTACAGCGCCACCAGCGCGATGATGTCCTCGAAGCGGTCGGGACGCGCGTCCTTCAGCATGCCCTGCATGCCGCGCGATTCCAGCTGGAAGATCGCGACCGTCTTGGCCTTGGTCAGGAGGTCGTAGGAGCCGCGGTCGGTCAGCGGCAGCGTCTCCAGGTTGAAGTCCTTGTCGGCCGGGTCGAGCGCGCGGATGTAGTTGACCGCGCGGTCGAGGATGGTCAGCGTGGTCAGGCCCAGGAAGTCGAACTTGACCAGGCCGACCGCCTCCACGTCGTCCTTGTCGTACTGCGACACCACGCCGGCGTCGCCGCCCTGCGTGTACAGCGGGCAGAAGTCGGTCAGCTTGCCCGGCGCGATCAGGACGCCGCCCGCGTGCATGCCGATGTTACGGGTGATGCCTTCCACCTGCTGCGCCAAATCGAGCAGCTGCTTGACCTCTTCCTCGTTCTCGAGACGCTCCTTGAGCAGCGGCTCCTCCTCGATCGCTTCCGCGATCGAAACCGGCTTGCCCGGCTTGAACGGGATCAGCTTGGAGATGCCGTCGCAGAAGTTGTAGCCGAAATCGAGCACACGGCCGACGTCGCGGATCGCGCCCTTCGCGGCCATGGTACCGAAGGTGGCGATCTGCGACACCGCGTCGCGCCCGTACAGGTCCTTCACGTGCTGGATCACGCGGTCGCGGTTCTCCTGGCAGAAGTCGATGTCGAAGTCGGGCATCGAAACGCGCTCAGGATTCAGGAATCGCTCGAACAGCAGGTTATAGCGCAGCGGGTCCAGGTCCGTGATCAGCAGGCAGTACGCCACCAGCGAGCCCGCACCGGAACCACGGCCCGGGCCGACCGGCACGCCGTTGTCCTTGCCCCACTGGATGAACTCCGCCACGATCAGGAAGTAGCCCGGGAACTTCATCTTGTTGATGGTGTCCGTCTCGAACTTCAGGCGTTCCTCGTAGCGCGGGCGTGCTTCCTCGCGCTTGACCGGATCGGGATACAGCTGCAGCAGGCGCTTTTCCAGCCCTTTCTGCGACTCCGACACCAGGAATTCCTCGATCGTCATGCCCGGCGGGGTTGGGAAGTCCGGCAGCTGCGGCTTGCCCAGCGTGAGCACCACGTTGCAGCGCTTCGCGATCTCGACGGAGTTCTGCAGCGCGCCCGGCAGGTCGGCGAACAGCTCGGCCATCTCGGCCTGGGACTTGAAGCACATCTCCGGATTGAAGCGCTTGACGCGCTTGGCGTTGGCGAGCATCTCGCCTTCCGCGATACAGGTGCGCGCCTCGTGCGCGATGAATTCGTCTTTGGTCAGGAACTGCACCGGATGCGTCGCCACCACCGGCAGTCCCAGGCGCGCGGCCAGCGCCACCGAATGGCGCACCTGCTGCTCCTGGTTGGGCTGTCCGGCGCGCTGGATCTCGATGTAGAAGTGGCCGGGGAAGATGCGCGACCAGCGCGCGGCTGCCTTCTCCGCCTTGTCGATGTCGCCATTCTCGATGGCCTGGCCGATATCGCCGAAATGCGCGCCGGACAGCACAATCAGCGCGTTGGCCTGGTCCTGCTCCGGATGCAGCGTGGAGACGGAAGTCGCCAGCGCTTCCAGCCACTCGACGCGGATCTCGGCGCGGCCCTTGTACTGGTTGGTCAGCCACGCCTTCGACAGCAGGTCGCACAACTGCAGGTAGCCGGTGTGGTTCTTGGCCAGGATCAGCAGGCGGTGCGGCTTGTCGCGGTTGTCGTCGTTGGTGATCCAGGCGTCCACGCCGACCACCGGCTTGATGCCCTTGCCGCGCGCCGCCTTGTAGAAGCGCACCATGCAGAACAGGTTGGCCAGGTCGGTGACCGCGAGCGCGACCTGCTTGTCCTTGACGGCAGCGGCGACGAGGTCGTCGATGCGCACCAGGCCATCGACGATCGAATATTCCGAGTGCACGCGCAGGTGCACGAAGGACGGACCTGCCGGTTTGCCTGCCGCGGCTTGCGGTTCACTGACCATTTCAACAACTTCCATGACTGCCCTGATGTTCGCTCTGCAAAAGGGTATTTTACCGCTTCAGGGGGCTGTCCCCGAAGGGGACCGTCCCCCGATCTTTAGCGGGCGGAGCGGAGTAAAGATCCGGGGACGGCCCCCGGGCGGAGACAGCCCCCACCCCGGCACCGTAGGCCCGGCGCATGCGCAGGAATGGCTCTTCGATCACGTTGTAGCTCAGGGCCGCGATCGCCCAGGTCGCGCCATAAGCGCCCGCGAACATGATCGCGGCGTCGCCAAGCGCGTTGCCGGTCAGCTGAACCGGACCCACGCGCGTCACCAGCACGTGCAGCACCGCCATGTGCAGCAGGTAGAAAGAGAAGCTGATCTTCCCGCCATGGACCAGCGCGCGCTCCAGCCATTGCGGAAGCTTCCTATCGAACGACACCCAGGCCAGGATCACCAGCGCCCATACGGCGCTCTCCAGCGCCGGCCACAGGATCCAGAACTCGGAACGCGACGACGGTACGAACGGCGCCGCATGCGCCTGCAGCGCGCTATTCGCCACTGCCAGCGCCAGCGCCACCGGCACCAGCAACGGAGCTGCCCGTCGTAGCGCATCCTTGTAGCGCGCGAACGCCAGCGCGGCCATCATGCCGATCAGGAACTGGTCGAAGCGCCCGACGAAGGTGGAGAAGAACATCAGCGTGCTCTTCTCGTTCACCGTGAATGCGGCCAGCTTAAAGAACAGCATCAGCACCATCAGCCCGGCCAGGTAGGACACCCCGCGCTCCATCGCAAAGCGCGCGATGAACGGGAAGATCAGGTAGAACATGAATTCGAGCGAGATGGTCCACGCCGCACCGGTGATCACCGTGTCGGACGTCGGCGACAGGCCCAGGTTGGTGGCCAGCAGGTACAGGATGTCCTGCGGCTCGAAGCTGTCGCGCGAGATCGAGGTCGCGACCAGGAACACGACGAAGAACAGCGGGAAGATGCGCAGGAAGCGGTTGCGCACGAAGTCGCGGTACACGATCACCTTCTGGTGCAGCGCAATCTGCATGAACAGGAAGCCGGACAACGTGAAGAACAGGCCAACGCCGGTATGCCCCTCCGTCACCAGCCCCCACCACGGGCTTTGCAGCCCGGCGCCGGTCATGCCGCGGTACTCCAGGTGGAAGTGGAAGAGGAACACGATCGTCGCGGCGAGCCAGCGCAACTGGTCGAGCCGTGGGTTATACGGGATGTTCAGCGATTTCATGGGCTGCGGATGGTCGTTGCGACGCGGTATTGTACAGCGAGCGCCCCTCCGGGGACCGTCCCCGGAGGGGACTGTCCCCTGGTCTTTTGCATGCATTACCTCGATGCCAATTAAAGATCCGGGGACGGTCCCCTGCGGTGACAGTCCCCTCTAACCGTCGCGCGATTGAGGGGGATCACACATGAGATTTTGTACCCCACAGATGATGGAAAACTCGCCCCGACACCACTGGAGACTGCAATGCCGCGCCAACCGCGTCAAATCCAGCCCGGCGTTCCGCTCCATGTGGTGCAACGCGGCGCCGATTGGGGGTGCGCAGC
>DASWYE010000149.1:0-2143 GCA_036405115.1 Telluria sp.
CGCAACGACTACGTCGCGTTCATCGGCTCGTCCGGCTCCGGCAAGTCGACCATGATGAACATCCTCGGCTGCCTCGACACACCGACCATGGGCCAGTACTTCCTGATTGGGCGCGACGTCGCGGGCATGAGCGAGACCGACCTGGCGCGCACGCGCAACGAGGAAATCGGCTTCATCTTCCAGAGCTTCAACCTGCTGACCCGCGCCACCGCGCTGCAGAACGTGATGCAGCCGCTGATCTACCGCGGCGTGCGGCCCGCCGAACGTGCGCGCCGCGCGGCCGAGGCAATGGCGCGCGTCGGCCTGGAAAAACGCATGGACCACCTGCCCAACCAGCTGTCGGGCGGCCAGCGCCAGCGCGTGGCCATCGCACGCGCGCTGTGCAGCGAGCCGTCGATCCTGCTGGCCGACGAACCGACCGGCAACCTCGATTCGGCCACCGCGGCAGACATCATGGCGCTGTTCGACACGCTGCACGAGGAAGGCCAGACCGTGATCATCGTGACGCACGAACCGGATATCGCAGCCCACTGCCAGCGCGTGGTGCGGCTGGCGGACGGCAAGGTGCAGAGCGATACCGTCAATGCGCAGCGCACGCGCTTCCACAAGCGGGAGCTGGCCGGTGTTTAGCATCATCGAGAGCTTCCGCTCGGCCCTGCAGAGCATCCGCGCGCACAGCTTCAGGAGCTTCCTGACCTCGCTGGGCATCATCATCGGCGTGGCCTCGGTAATCGCGGTGGTGTCGATCGTGCACGGCTTGTCCGCCTCGATCAGCGAGGAGTTCAAGGGACTGGGATCGAACAGCCTGACGGTGCGGTCGGAAACCAGCTTCGAAGAGGCGATGCAGGGCAAGCGCAACGTCCTGAGCCTGAAGGACTACAACAACATCATCGACCACATCGACGGCATCAGCAATGTGTCGCCGACCTTCGCACCGTTCGGCGACTTTGGCGCCACCGTGCGCAACGGCAGCCAGTCCATTTCGACCCGGGTAAGCGCGGTGACCCCTTCCTACAAGGACGCCAACCAGGTGTTCCCGGAGCTGGGCCGCTTCATCACCGCGGGCGACAACCAGTCGCGGCGGCGCGTGTGCGTGATTGGCTCCAAGCTGGTCGAGAACCTCAAGCTGCCCGAGAATCCTGTCGGGCAGTTCCTGGAGATCGGCGGCGAGTGGTTCAAGATCATCGGCGTGACGGAATCAAAAGGCGAGTCGTTCGGCTTCAGCCAGGACAACTATGCGCTGATCCCGTTCACGACCGGCCAGGCGGTGGCGGGCAATGACGTCAAGCTGGACATCGCGATCACCTTCAACGTCAACGACATCGAACAGCTCGAAGCCGTGCAGGGCCGCCTGACCTCGATGCTGCGCCAGTCTCACAAGCTCAAGCCGGGCGAACGCAACGACTTCGAGGTGCAGTCAGCGCAGCAGTTGACCGACACATTCGACAACATCATCAACATGATGACGCTGGTCCTGGGTGGCATCGTCAGCATCTCGCTGCTGGTAGGCGGTATCGGCATCATGAACATCATGCTCGTGTCGGTAACCGAGCGGACGCGCGAGATCGGCATCTGCAAGGCGCTGGGCGCGCAGCGGCACCACATCCTGCTGCAGTTCCTGATCGAAGCGACCACGCTGTCGCTGCTGGGCGGGCTGATCGGGCTGGGGCTGGGCTACCTGCTGGGGTTCGGCGCGGCCAAGCTGATTCCGAACTTCCCGGATGCGGTTGTGCCGTGGTGGGCGATCCTGATGGCGTTCGGCTTCTCGAGCGCGATCGGCATGCTGTTCGGGATCATGCCGGCGGCGAAGGCCGCCAACCTGAACCCGATCGACGCACTGCGCTACGAGTGAAAGAAGAATGGGTAGCGTAGCCGCTACCCCGTCATCCCCGCGAAGGGGGCCGCCATCGGCCGGGGATGACGCATTCTGGCCTTACGGAGTGGTGTTGGCGCGCAGGACCGGATAGAGGTTGAAGCGCTTGTCCCACGCCGAGTGGCGCCGCGCAAAGAAGTCCAGCCGCGCGAACGCGCTCTTTGCAAACTCCGGATCACTCTCCAAGCGCTGCCGGAATTCTTGCGCCAGCTTCGGATCGGCCGCCATCATCTTGCGCGCCACATCCTCCGCCACGTAGTCCTCCATGTA
>DASWYE010000150.1:0-23520 GCA_036405115.1 Telluria sp.
GCAGGTGATCGGCTTCGACATGGGCGGCACCTCGACCGATGTGTCGCACTTCTCGGGGCAGGACCTGTCCGACTACGAACGCGTGTTCGAGACCCAGGTGGCGGGTGTGCGCATGCGCGCGCCGATGATGAGCATCCACACGGTGGCCGCGGGCGGCGGCTCGGTGCTGCACTTCGACGGCACCCGCTACCGCGTCGGCCCCGACAGCGCCGGCGCCAACCCGGGCCCGGCAAGCTACCGCCGCGGCGGACCGCTGGCTGTCACCGACTGCAATGTCATGCTGGGGAAAATCCAGCCGCGCCACTTCCCGGCGCTGTTCGGCGAGCACGGCGACCAGCCGCTGGACTTCGACACGGTACGGGAACGATTCCGGGCGATGGCCGACGAGATCGGCGCGGCGACCGGATCGACGCCTGAACCTGAACAGGTGGCCGAAGGCTTCATACACATCGCGGTCGGCAACATGGCCAACGCGATCAAGCAGATCTCGGTGCAGCGTGGCCACGATGTCACCGAATATACCCTGACCAGCTTTGGCGGCGCCGGCGGACAGCACGCCTGCATGGTCGCCGACGCGCTGGGCATGAAGACGGTGTTCGTCCATTCGCTGGCCGGCGTGATGTCAGCGTACGGCATGGGCCTGGCGGACCAGGCCGCGATGCGCGAGCAGGCGGTCGAGGCGCGCCTCCCGGAGCTGCCCGAAGAGGAGCTGCAACGCATCCTGGACGGCCTGTGCGACGCCGCGGCCGCCGAGCTGGCGGGGCAGGGAGTCGCGCCGCAGCGGATCTCGCTGGTGCGCCGCGTCCACCTGCGGTATGAAGGCACGGATTCCGCGCTGATTGTCCCGCACGGCGACCAGGCCGCGATGCAGGCCGCTTTCGAAGCCGCCTACCGTAAGCGTTTCTCCTTCCTCATGCCGGGTAAGGCACTGGTCGTGGAGGCGGTGTCGGTCGAAGCGGTCGGCGCCTCCGATGCCCCGGCCGAACGCGAATCCGCCACCGGCGCCAGGACCACGCCGCTGCGCGCGGACGAAACGGTGAGCATGTACGCAAGCGAGCGCTGGCACGACACCGCGCTGTACCGACGCGCCACGCTGCAGGTGGGCGATACGGTGGCCGGACCTGCGATCATCGCCGAGGACAATGCCACAACCGTGGTGGAGCCGGGCTGGCAGGCGCAGGTAACGCGCTACAACCACCTGGTACTGCGCCGCACCGAAGCGCTGCCGGAGCGCCGCGCGATCGGCACCACGGCCGACCCGGTGATGCTGGAGATCTTCAACAACCAGTTCATGTCGATCGCCGAGCAGATGGGCCTGCGCCTGCAGAACACCGCGTACTCGGTCAACATCAAGGAGCGGCTGGACTTCTCGTGCGCGATCTTCGATGCCGAAGGCAACCTGATCGCCAATGCGCCACACATGCCGGTCCATCTCGGATCGATGGGCGAGAGCATCAAGACCGTCATGCAGCGTAACGCCGGCAGCATGCGCCCGGGCGACGTCTACATGCTCAACGATCCGTACAACGGCGGCACGCACCTGCCCGACGTGACCGTGATTTCGCCGGTGTTCGACGATGCGGGCGAGCAGATCCTGTTCTACGTGGGCTCGCGCGGCCACCACGCCGATATCGGCGGCACCACGCCGGGCTCGATGCCGCCGGACTCCGTCTCGATCGACGAGGAGGGCGTCCTGATCGACAACTTCAAGCGGGTCGATGGCGCCACCGGCCTGCTGCGCGAGGCCGAGACCCGCGCGCTGCTCACCGGCGCGCGCGACCCGGCCCGCAATCCCGACCAGAACCTGGCCGACCGGCGCGCGCAGGTCGCAGCCAACCAGAAGGGCGTGGAAGAACTGCGCCGCATGGTCGCGCACTTCGGCCTGGACGTCGTGCGCGCCTACATGGGCCACGTGCAGGACAACGCGGAAGAAGCGGTGCGCCGCGTGATTACCGCGCTGTCGGACGGGCAGTACACCTACGAACTCGATAACGGCGCCGTCATCCAGGTGAAGATCAGCGTGGACCGTGAGCGGCGCAGCGCGGTGGTCGATTTCACCGGGACCTCGGAGCAACTGGCAAACAACTTCAATGCGCCGCAGGCGGTGTGCATGGCGGCGGTGCTGTATGTGTTCCGCACCCTGGTCGACGACGAAATTCCGCTTAACGCCGGCTGCCTCAAGCCGATCGAGGTCATCGTGCCTCCCGGCTCCATGCTCAATCCGCGCTATCCGGCATCGGTCGTTTCGGGCAACGTGGAGACCTCCACCTGCATCACCAACGCGCTGTACGGCGCGCTCGGCGTGATGGCGGCAGCGCAGGGAACGATGAACAACTTCACCTTCGGGAACGCGCGCTACCAGTATTACGAGACGATTTCAGGCGGCTCGGGCGCAGGCGAGGGCTTCGACGGCACCGATGTGGTCCAGACCAATATGACCAACTCGCGCCTTACCGACCCGGAAGTGCTGGAGTTCCGCTTCCCGGTGCGTCTGGACAGCTACGAGATCCGCCACGGCTCGGGTGGCGCGGGGCGCTGGCATGGCGGTAACGGCGGCGTGCGCAGGGTGCGCTTCCTGGAGCCGATGACGGCGGCGATCCTGTCGAACAACCGCATCCATGCCCCGTTCGGCATGGCCGGCGGTGCGCCGGGCGCGCGCGGCGTCAACCGCGTGGAGCGCTCGGATGGATCGGTGGAAGAGCTGGCGCACATCGCGCGCACCCAGATGCAGCCCGGCGACGTGTTCGTGGTCGAGACACCGGGCGGCGGCGGATACGGCAGCGAAAGCTAGTTCGCGATGCCGTAACGGCGCTTGGCCGCTGCGAATTCGTCGGCCAGGTCCGCCAGCTGCGGGTGGGCCGGATCGAGCTGGCGGATGTTGGCCAGCTGCCGGCCGCATAGTTCGCCCATCGGGTGGTCCCATCCGAGTTCTGCCACCTGGCGCAGGATGCCGCGGGTCAGTGCCAGCATGACCGTCAGGTTTCCCGGCGCCATGCGCAGCGCATCCGTGAGCGTGTGCACCGCGCCTTTGAGGTCGCCCATCGCGGTCTTTTCGTTGGCCACGTTGAGCAGTTGCGCGACCTGGCGTTTCATCTTGCTGCCCATGGCATCCGCCAGGTCCGGCCTGCCGGCCTTCACGAACACGCCGGTGGCCTGGCTGACGGTGACGCCACTGCCCGAGTCGGCCAGCGCATCGAGCATTACCTGGGTGGCCTGGTTGTCGAGGTTGTGCGCCAGGCAGCTGCGCGCGAGCGACAGCTTGAGCTGCGCGGACAGGCCCGCAGCATCGCGCACCGCTTCCACGGCCTTGTTCAGTGCCGCGACCGCAGCTTCCTGTTCGCCCGCCGCGTCGTGGATCATGGCGGATGACACGGCCAGGCAGGCATCGGCCTTTGGGGTGCCGCGCATGGATTTCTCCAGGTCGCGTACCACCGCCAGAGCGGCCGGCTGGTCGCCCTTGCGCAACAGCGTGCGGGCGAGGTTGACGTGGTCCTCCGGATCGCGGAACTCCGATCCGCGCGAGCGCGCCACCACCTGCTTATACGACTTTTCGGCCGCCGCCACGTCGCCCGCGTCCAGCGCAACGTGGCCGAGGTGGCGCTGGCGCCGTACCATGTGGGGCGAGATCGCCACCGCTTCTTCCAGCACGCGCTTGGCGTCGCCATTCCGGCCGGCCGTCTCGTAGCACTGGGAGAGCAGGTCGTAGGCAGCCATGAAACGCGGATTGGAGGCGATCAGTGCGGTGAGCATCTCGATCGCTTCATCGTGCCGGTCCTGCCCGGCCAGCGCGCGCGCCAGCCCGAGTTGCGCCCAGCCGATCGGTTTCGACTCCAGGATCGTGCGATACAGTTCTTCGGCCAGCTGCACCTCTCCCAGGTTCATGTGCAGCTCCGCACGCAGGCGCATGAAGTCGACACCGTAGCGTGTTCCCTTGGCCGACGCGTCCGCGCAGCTGCGGATCGCGGCGCGCAGGTCGCCCTGGCCGATCTGCAGGTAGGTCGGCACAAAGGCGGCGCGCCGTTCCAGCGCACGCGTGATGCGCCCGCTCAGCATGTCGACCGTGAATGGCTTGAGGATGTAGTCGGTCGGGGTCAGTTCGGCCGCCGACACGACCTTGCTGTACACGCCTTCGGACGTGATCATGATGAAGATCGTGAGCATCCCGATCAGGCGATGGTGGCGCAGGTCTTCCAGCAGCTGCTGGCCGTCCTGGCCGTCTTCCTGGCCGCTGCCAAGGTCGTATTCGCACAGGATGACGTCGAACTGCTTCTTCATCACCGCGCGGATGGCCGTGCCCGAGCTGACCGCATACTCGATCTTCGAGATGTTCAGCACGTTCAGCATGTTCTGGAGGCTGCCGCGCATGCCCGGGCTGGGGTCGATAACCAGTACCGACAGCTTGCTGTTGTCTTGCATCGTCTCTTTCAGTTTTTTTTATTCTGGTCGCGGCGCTTTCTTGCGCCTTACAGTAGCTACGATACGTGATGTGACCGCCAGCGGCAACTACCGCAAAGGAGACAGTCCCCTATGGGGACGGTCCCCTTGATGGTGCGACGCGGTATAATAGCAAGCTCACATCATTAACCCGCAGCCGCGCTGCATCAACCGACCCCCACGCCATGTTGATCCTGCCGGGCTCCAATGCCCTGTCTGCCTTCCGCCAGCAACGCCTCCTGACCCAACTGCAAGCTGCCGCACCTGCCGTCGCATCGGTCACCGCCCGCTACTACCACTTCATCGACGTCCACGGCGAACTGTCCGCCGACGACACCCAGCGCCTTGGCGCCATGCTGACCTACGGCGAACCGGCCGTGGCGGCAGGCGAGGGCGGGGCGGTCGAGGAGTTCTTCGTGGTCCCCCGCCTCGGCACCATCTCGCCGTGGGCGTCCAAGGCGACCGATATCGCGCACAACTGCGGCATGGCGCACATCCACCGCATCGAACGTGGCGTCGCCTACCGGGTCGAGCTGAAGTCGGGCTTCCTCGGCATCGGCGGCAGCAAGAAGCTGGGCGCGGACGAGGCCCGGGCCGTCGCCGCGCTGCTGCACGACCGCATGACCGACTCGGTGCTGCGCAGCGCCGACGAGGCATCCAACCTGTTCTCGGAACTGCAGGGCCGTCCGCTGGAGCGGATCGACGTGATTGGCCAGGGCCGCGCCGCGCTCGACCGCGCCAACACGGAACTGGGCCTGGCGATGTCGGAAGACGAAATCGTCTACCTGCTGGACGCCTTCACCAAGGCGGGTCGCAACCCGACCGATGTCGAGCTGATGATGTTCGCGCAGGCGAACAGCGAGCATTGCCGCCACAAGATTTTCAACGCGGACTGGATCATCGACGGCGTCAAACAGGACAAGTCGCTGTTCCAGATGATCAAGAACACGCACCAACTGCAGCCAAAAGGCACGATCGTCGCTTATTCCGACAATTCGTCGATCATCGAAGGCGCGACCGTGACGCGCTTCTACCCGCGCGCGGGCAACGAGTACGCCGGTTCCGAGGAACTGGTGCACACCCTGATGAAGGTGGAGACCCACAACCACCCGACAGCGATTTCGCCGTTCCCGGGCGCCTCCACCGGCGCCGGCGGCGAGATCCGCGACGAAGGTGCGACCGGCCGCGGCGCCAAGCCGAAAGCCGGCCTGACCGGCTTCACGGTGTCGAACCTGATGCTGCCGGACGCGGTGCGTCCGTGGGAGAACGCAGCCAGCGTCACCGGCACCGGCGCCCGCGCTTCCGCGCCTGCCTACGGCAAGCCGGAACGCATCGCCTCGCCCCTGCAGATCATGATCGACGGTCCGATCGGCGGCGCCGCCTTCTCCAACGAATTCGGCCGTCCGGTACTGGGCGGCTACTTCCGCACCTACGAGCAAAATGCCGGCGAGGCCGGCGTGTACGGCTACCACAAGCCGATCATGATCGCCGGCGGCATCGGCAACATCTCTGCGCAGCACACGCACAAGAACGACATCCCGGTCGGCAGCCTGCTGATCCAGCTGGGCGGCCCGGGCATGCGCATCGGCATGGGCGGCAGCGCCGCGTCGTCGATGGCGACCGGCACCAACACCGCCGACCTCGATTTCGACTCGGTCCAGCGCGGCAATCCGGAGATGGAGCGCCGGGCCCAGGAAGTCATCAATGCCTGCTGGGCGATGGGCGCGGACAACCCGATCATCTCGATCCACGACGTTGGCGCGGGCGGCCTGTCCAACGCCTTCCCCGAAATCACCAATGACGCCGGGCGCGGCGCGATCTTCGATCTGCGCAAGGTGCCGCTGGAAGAATCGGGCATGGCGCCGAAGGAGATCTGGTCCAACGAATCGCAGGAGCGCTACGTGCTCGCGATCGCGCCTGAGAACCTGGAAACCTTCGCCGCGCTGTGCGAACGCGAACGCGCGCCATTCGCCGCCGTCGGCGTGGCCACCGAAGAACGCCAGCTGAAGGTGATCGATCCGCTGGCCGGCGATGCACCGGTCGACATGCCGATGGACGTCCTGCTCGGCAAGCCACCCAAGATGACGCGTGACGTCGAGCACGTCCAGCGCACGTTCCCGCCGGTCGACCTGACCGGCCTCGAGCTGGCGGACGTGGCGCAGAAAGTACTGCTGCTGCCGACCGTGGCCGACAAGTCCTTCCTGATCACCATCGGCGACCGCACCGTGGGCGGCATGTCGGTGCGCGACCAGATGGTCGGCCCGTGGCAGGTTCCTGTTGCGGATTGCGCCGTAACCACCATGAGCTACGACGGCTACGTGGGCGAAGCGATGGCGATGGGCGAGCGCACCCCGCTGGCCGTTATCGACGCTGCAGCATCCGGCCGCATGGCCGTGGGCGAAGCGGTGACCAACATCGCCGCCGCGCCGATCCGTGACATCTCCGATATCAAGCTGTCCGCCAACTGGATGGCCGCCTGCGGCCAGCCGGGACAGGATGCAGCGCTGTTCGACACCGTCAAGGCTGTCGGCATGGAACTGTGCCCGGCACTGGGCATCAGCATCCCGGTCGGCAAGGATTCGCTGTCGATGCGCACCACCTGGAACGATGAGGGCCAGGCCAAGGCCGTGATTTCGCCGGTGTCGCTGATCGTTTCCTCGTTTGCGCCGGTGTATGACGTGCGCAAGGCACTGACCCCGCAGATCCGCACCGACCTGGGCGAGACCGCGCTGATCGTGATCGACCTTGGCCGCGGCAAGAACCGCATGGGCGCTTCCGCACTGGCGCAGGTGACCCAGCAGCTGGGCGATGCGGTGCCGGACGTTGACGATCCACAGGACCTCAAGGCGTTCTTCACCGCGATCCAGCAACTGGTCCGGGACGACAAGCTGCTGGCCTACCATGACCGTTCCGACGGCGGCCTGTTCGCCACGCTGGCCGAAATGGCGTTCGCAGGCCGCGCCGGCCTGACCGTCAACCTCGACATCCTCGCGCATGAAGGCGAGCACGCCGACTGGGGCGACGCCAAGAACTGGGCAGGGCAGGTGGCCGAGCGCCGCAACGAACTGACCCTGCGCGCGCTGTTCTCCGAAGAGCTGGGCGCGGTGATCCAGGTGCGCGAGGCCGACAAGAAGGCCGTGATGGACGTGCTGCGCTCGCATGGCCTGGGCGCCTGCAGCCACATCATGGGCAAGACCAACGACCGTGGCGTGATCGAGTTCACGCGCGACGCCAAGGTCATCTACAGCGAAAAGCGCAGCGCGCTGCACCGCCTGTGGAGCGAGACCAGCTGGCGCATCGCGCGCCTGCGCGACAACCCGGCATGCGCCGACATGGAATACGACCGCCTGCTGGACGAAGAGGATCCCGGCATCTCGCCGAAGGTCAGCTTCGACCCGGGCGAGAACGTGGAGGCGCCATTCCTGGCCACCGGCGTGCGTCCGCGCGTGGCGATCCTGCGAGAGCAGGGCGTCAACTCGCACATCGAGACTGCCTACGTGATGCACCAGGCAGGCTTTGCGGCCGTCGACGTGCACATGAGCGACCTGATTGCCGGCCGCGTGAAGCTGGCGGACTTCCACGGCGTGATCGCGGTGGGCGGCTTCTCTTACGGCGACGTGCTGGGCGCGGGCGAGGGCTGGGCCAAGACCATCCTGTTCAACGCTGCGCTGTCGGACCAGTTCGCGGAATTCTTCGCGCGCAAGGACACCTTCGGCCTGGGCGTCTGCAACGGCTGCCAGATGATGAGCAACCTGAAATCCATCATCCCGGGCGCGCATGCGTGGCCCAAGTTCACCCGCAACAAGTCGGAACAGTTCGAGGCGCGCTTCGGCATGGTGGAGGTGCTGGATTCGCCGTCGATCTTCTTCGCGGGCATGGCGGGCACGATGACGCCGATCGCGATCGCGCACGGCGAGGGCTATGCGGACTTCAGCCAGACCGGCGATATCGCCGGCGTGGTCAAGGCGATGCGCTACGTCGACAACCGCGGCCAGGCGACCGAAGCGTATCCGTTCAACCCGAACGGCTCGCCGCAAGGCCTGACGGCGGTGACGACCGAGGACGGCCGCTTCAGCGTGATGATGCCGCACGCGGAGCGCGTGTTCCGCACGGTGCAGCAGTCGTGGCATCCGGACGGCTGGGGCGAGGAATCGCCGTGGATGCGGATGTTCCGCAACGCGCGCAAGTTCGTCGGCTGATCCGGCCGGCGCCGCGACACAAGAGCGCTCCCTCGGGAGCGCTTTTCATTTGTGCGTTTGGCGGAATCCGCCATAACATGGCCGATTCCGCCAAACCACCTCCCTCACGCCCGGGCGGGCCCGGACGGAAGCAGGGCTAACGGGAGGGAAGCCCGCTTCGCCATACCTGCGCCGGGCGCGGGAACCAGCTTGAATTCGTCCACCAGTTGCGCCAGGTTCTCTGCCTGCCGCGCCATCGCTGCAGCGGCCAGTGCGGTGGATTCGATCATCTGGCCGTTCTGCTGGGTTGCCTGGTCCATGTGCACGATCGCCTGGTTCACCTGCTCGATGCCGGCACTCTGCTCGCGGCTGGCATTGGTGATCTCCTGCATGAAGCTGGCGAGCTGGCCGACTTTGTCGATGACTTCCATGATCTTCGCGCCGGCATCGTCGACAGCGTCGCGTCCCTTCGCCACCCTGTCCACGGAGTCGCTGATGAGCGCACTGATTTCGTGGGCCGCCGTGGCCGAGCGTTGCGCCAGGTTGCGCACTTCGGACGCAACCACCGCGAAGCCGCGCCCCTGTTCGCCCGCGCGTGCCGCCTCCACAGCTGCATTGAGCGCGAGGATATTGGTCTGGAACGCAATCGAGTCGATCACTCCCGTGATGTCCGCAATCCGGGTGGAGCTGTCGCGGATCGCGCCCATCAGGTCCATCATGTTGCGCACCGCGTGTCCGCCTGCTTCGGCAGTGGACGATGCAGTGGCTGCGAGCGCACTCGCCATGCCGGCATTGTCCGCGTTCTGGCGCACGGTGCCAGTAAGTTCTTCCATCGAAGCCGCGGTTTCCTCCAGCGAGCTGGCCTGCGATTCGGTGCGCACCGACAGGTCGGCATTCCCCTGCGCCACCTCGTTCGCGCCGCCCTGGAGGACCTCCGTGGCCTCCTTGATCTGGCCGACCATCAGCTTCATGTTGGTCTGCAGGACGCGCAGCGCTTGCATCAGCTCGATGATTTCACCTGCGCCGCGCGCCTCGATTTTCATCGTGAGGTCGCCCGCGCTCATGCTGGCAATATGGCTACGTGCCAGATCCAGCGGCGCAATGATGGTGCGCGACAGCATGGCGCCGCCGCCAAGCGCCACCGCCATGCCGGCTATGGCCGCGGCGCCATGCCATGGCGAACCCGGTTGCGCGGCCATCATCGACAGGAACAGCGCGCCAAGCACGGCCATCAGGGCGCGCAGCCTGGCGCGGCAGGAGACTTGCATCAGGAAGGACAAGCGCGACCGGAACGTGCGCCGCACCACCTCGCCGTCCCGGATGAACAAGCTGCTGTTGCCTTCGCGGACAGCGCGGTATGCCTGCTCGGCTGCCTTTACCTTGGCGCGGTCGGGCTTGACGCGGACCGAGGTATAGCCGACGACCTTGCCGTTCTCCAGCATCGGCGCGGCATTCGCCTCGACCCAGTAGAAGTCTCCGTTCTTGCAGCGGTTCTTGACCATGCCGGTCCATGCCCTGCCTGCCTTGATCGTGGCCCAGAAATCGGCAAATGCTTCGCGCGGCATGTCAGGGTGACGCAGGATATTCTGGGGAGCGCCGATCAGTTCTTCGGCCGAATAGCCGCTGATGTCGATGAAATCCTGGTTGGCATAGATGATGTTGCCAGCCAGGTCGGTTTTCGACACCACCGTCTGGTGGTCTTTCAGGACATATTCCGTGTTCGTTACCGGCAGGTTGTTGCGCATGGATCCTAACTAGCTAGTGGTTTGAATCCGCGATGGTATTGACATAGCGCAAATTTTTTGTTGATCTAAATCAAATATAGTTGCGAAACGAATATGCCTTGAGGCTTTGCGGCAAGCGCGTGCCGGTTTGGCGGAATCCGCCATAACGTGGCCGATTCCGCCATTCCGTTCAGCGTCGTCGGGTGCGCATGCGCTAAGCTTCGCGGGGCAGGCGCTGCGGCCGCGGGGGCGACTTCGGGTCTTCAGCAGGGGCCCGCGTTCGCGGGGATGACGGGCGTCGGCGTGGCGAAAAAAAACGCTCCCGGAGGAGCGTTCTTTTGTTTGGCGTGTTCCCGGATTACTGGATCTTGGCTTTCTTGACCAGCGAATCGCGGTATTGCGCCAGGCGGCGCTGCTGCACTGCTTGCGCAGCTTGCGGCTTGACTTCTTCCAGCGACGGCAGCTTGGCCGCGCGGGTGTCTTCCAGCTTGATCACATGCCAGCCGAACTGCGACTTGACCGGAGCGGAGGTGACTTCACCCTTTTTCAGGGCAACCATCGCTGCCGAGAAAGCTTGGTCGTAGATCGATGGGGACGCGAAGTCCAGGTCGCCGCCGTTGGCAGCCGAGCCGTCCTTCGAGTGCGCCTTGGCCAGGTCTTCGAACTTGGAGCCGGCCTTGATCTTGGCGATCAGGTCCTTGGCTTCCTGCTCGGTCGGCACCAGGATGTGGCGTGCGCGGTATTCCGTGTCGCCCATCTGCTTCTTGAAGTTGTCGTATTCGGCCTTGATGTCGGCGTCGGTGACCGGGTTCTTCTTGACGAAGTCGGCCATCAGCGCGTTGATCACGATGCTCTGGCGGGCGTTCTCCAGGGCTGCCTTGACGTCAGCCTTGTTGCCGTAGCCTTGCTTGTCCGCTTCCTGGACCATGACTTCACGCGCAATCAGCGCTTGCTTGACCTGTGCGCGCAGCTGGGGGGTGTCGGTCAGGCGGCCTTGCGATTGCGCGACTTCCTGCTTGACGATTGCGTCGACGCGGGAGGCTGGAATGGCTTTGCCATTGACGGTCGCAACGTTCTGGGCGAAAGCCGGAACGGCCACGAGGGCGGACAGGGCCAACAGGCGAGCTTGCTTCAACATCATGTGCACATCCTATAAAAAAATGGGTGGAGCAATTCCCGGCGCCGTGCGGGCACCGGGGTAAAAACGAGGAATTTACTGGACTTTTGCCTTTTTGACCAGTTGTTCCTGATAAGCCAGCAGTTTTCGCTGCATCAGCTGCTGGGCCACTTGCGGCTTGACTTCTTCCAGCGTCGGGAACTTGGTGGCGCGCACGTCGTCAACCTTGATGACGTGGAAGCCGGCCTGGGTACGTACCGGGTTCAGGGTGACAGCGCCTTTCTGCAGCGAGGTCACCGCGTCCGCAAACTCCTTCGGGAATGCGACAGGCGCCGCCCAATCGAGGTCGCCGCCGTTGGAGGCCGTGCGGGTGTCCTTGGACGATGCCTTGGCCACGTCCTCGAACTTCTGGCCGCCCTTGATCTTTGCGATCGCCGCCTTGGCGTCCGCTTCGTTCTCGAGCAGGATGTGGCGCACGTGGTATTCCTTGTCGCCGATGCGCGCCTTTTCCTTGTCGTACTCGGCCTTGATCTCGGCATCCGGCACCGGGTTCTTGGCCGCGTAGTCACGCACCATCGCGTTCACCACGATGCTCTGGCGTGCGTTGTCCAGTGCCTGGCGCACCTGGGCGCTCTTGGTCAGGCCCTGCTTTTCTGCTTCCTGCATCATCACTTCGCGTTCGATCAGTTCACGCTTGATCTGTTCGCGCAGCTCCGGGCTGTCCGGTTGCTGGCCCTGCTCGACGAAGCTCTTCACCACGGCGTTCAGGCGCGAGGTCGGGATCGGCTTGCCGTTGACGACGGCGATGTTCTGCGCGAACGCAGGAACGGCAGCCATGGCGAGGAGGGCGAGCAGCAGACGGGCTGGCTTAAAAGTCATGTGAAATTCCTGTAGGGAGTTCTGGATTGGACTACGTTATTGTTATGCAGCGTTCGATTGTCGAACAGATTTCTTAAGAAACCCTGAAAACAGGCGCGCCCGCATCACGCTTCGGACGGGGCCAGGGCAGTAATGGCGAGGGCATGGATGTCGGTCTTCATCATTTCGTGCAAAGCATCATACACCAGCCGATGGCGCATGACGAGCCTCTGGCCCTCGAAGCGCGGGGACACGATTTTCAGGCTGTAATGCCCGCCGCCCGATGCGGCGCCGGCATGGCCGACATGCATGTGCGAGTCGTCGCTGAGTTCGACCAGCGACGGCTCCAGCACCGCCAGCCGTGCCCGGATTTGATCCAGCCGGCTCATGCGCTTTCCTCCTTGATGTGCTTCGACAGGTACAGGCTCTGGCCAATCAGGAAAGCGAACGTCATGCCGATCATGCCGAAGGTCTTGAAGTTGACCCAGGCATCGGTGTCGCCCTTGTAGATCACGAAGGCGACCAGCAGGTTGACCACGCCGACAATGAAGAAGTACACGATCCACGCAAAGTTAAGGCGGGTCCAGACCGGTGTGGGCAGTTCCACAGCCGCGCCCATCACCTCGCGCACGAGGTTCTTGCGGAAGAACAGCTGGCCGCCCAGCAGCACGGCAGCGTAGATCCAGTGCAGGATGGTCGGCTTCCACTTGATGAAGGCGTCGTCATGCAGGTAGACGGTGGCGCCGCCGAACACGACGATCACGATCACGGACAGCCACAGCATGACGTCGATCTTGCGGCCGCGCGCCTTGACATACGTGACCTGGATCAGCGAGCCGACCATCGCCACCAGCGTCGCGACCATGATGGGACCAAGGTCCACAGGAATCTGGCCGTCCGCGACAAACGCGGACACGTACTGCTGGACGAAGGCGTGGGACTCTACGGGATACGCGCCGGCGATCTTGTAGACGGCGAAGAACAGCAGTACCGGGAACAGGTCGAACAGGAATTTCATAAGGACTCAGGTTGGTTCGAACCGCAGGGCGGCCGAGTTGATGCAGTAACGCAGGCCGGTCGGCGGCGGGCCATCCGGGAACACGTGTCCCAGGTGGGCGTCGCAGACCGCGCAGATAATTTCGGTGCGCAGCATACCATGGCTGCGGTCCACCTTTTCGATCACATTGGCCGGGTCCAGCGCGCGGAAGTAGCTCGGCCAGCCGCAGCCGGATTCGAACTTGGCGTCCGACTCGAACAGCGGCGTGTCGCAGCACACGCAATGGTAGATGCCGTGTTCGTGGTGGTCCCAGTACTTGCCAGTGAACGCACGCTCGGTCGCCGCATGGCGCGTGACCTGGTACTCCATCGGGTCGAGCCGGGCGCGCCACTCGGCATCGGTTTTGACGACTTTTTCACTCATGGGGTTTCGCTCCTTACGAAGAACAGCTTACTTCAAGCTCGCTGGCCCAGTCCGGCGGCAGCGCAGCATATTGCTCGTTTTCCGGTTGTTCATCGAACGGGTTTTCCAGTACGGCCAGCAGCTTTTCGACCTCGGAAAAGTCCTTCTGCTGCGCCTTCTGGATGGCGACCTGCGCCAGGTAGTTGCGCAGAACGAACTTGGGGTTGACCCTGTCCATGGCCGCCTTGCGCGCGGCATCCGTGCGCTGTTCGCGGCGCAGGCGCTCGCGGTAGCGCAGCGCCCACGCGTCGAACTCCGCGCGGTGCAGGACCAGGTCGCGCAGCGGCTCGTCGTGTTCGGGATGGTCCAGCTGGAGGTTGCCGAGCTTGCGGAAGAACTGCGTGAAGTCCACGTGGCTGTTCTGCATGACGCCGAACAGGCCGTCGATCAGCTCGCGGTCGCCGTCCGCGGTCGTGGCCAGGCCCAGCTTTGCGTGCAGCAGCTCGTCGATCTTCATCGCGAATTCGGCCTGGTAATCGACCAGCGCGGCCTCGGTATCCTCCACCGATCCGATCAGCGGCAGCAGCGCCTGGCCCAGCGCGTAGCAGTTCCAGTGCCCGATCTGCGGCTGGTTCGCATACGAGTAGCGGCCCTGCTGGTCGGTGTGGTTGCAGATATGGCGCGAGTCGAACGCCTCCATGAAGCCGAACGGCCCGTAGTCGAGCGTCAGGCCGAGGATCGACATATTGTCGGTATTGAGCACGCCGTGCATGAAACCGACCGCCTGCCAGTGGGCGACCAGGTGCGCGGTGAGGCGCGTCACTTCCTTCAGCAGCGCCGCGTAGGGGTTGGCCGATTCGCGCAGATCCTTGTAGAAGTTATCGATCACGTAATCGGCCAGCACGCGCAGCTCGTCGAACTGGTTACGGTAGAACCAGTGCTCGAACGAGCCGAAGCGGACAAAACTCGGCGCCATGCGCGTCACGACCGCCGAGGTTTCCATCGTCTCGCGGATGACCGGCTTGTCCGACCCGGTGATCATCAGCGCGCGCGTGGTCGGAATGCCGAGCGCCGCCATCGCTTCCGAGCACAGGAACTCGCGGATCGACGATCGCAGCACGGCCCGACCATCGGCATGCCGGGAGTAGGACGTCATTCCGGCTCCCTTGAGCTGCAGCTCCATCGGATGCCCGCCGGTTGCCGAGGGCACGCTGCCCAGCACGATCGCGCGCCCGTCGCCCAGCTGGCCGGCCCACACCCCGAACTGGTGGCCGGAATACACCGCGGCCAGCGGCCGGGCGCCTTCCGGGACGGAATTGCCGGTGAACGCAGCAACGAAGTCCTCGTTGCGCAGGAGCTCAGGCGACAGGCCCACCAGCCCGGCCGCGCGTGCGCTGGCCGCCACGAAGTAGGGATCGGGCAGCGGGGTGGGCATCAGGCGGGTGTAGAAGGCGGGCGGCAGTTCCGCGAACCCGTTGGCCAGGTTCAGTTGATCAGCTTTGATGATGGGTTCCGGATAAGTTCATTGCTTGGTTGATTCTACCGCAGCGCCATGTTTCACGCGGGACGCCTGCGCGACGCTGCTTTTTGCCGTGGAATAAGACGACCGTTCTTTTATATGCGGTATAGTTGTGGGATTGCCATCTCAACCATACGAGGAACAGCATGACCGCCGAATACCAGGTGCAGGGCAGCGTTGCCGTCATCACCCTTAACAACCCTCCGGTCAACGGGCTTGGGCTCGCCACGCGCACCGCTGCGGTCGAAGGCTTGCGCCGGGCGCAGGCGGACGACGCGGTCAAGGCAATCGTCCTGACCGGCGCCGGCAAGGCGTTCTCCGGCGGCGCCGATATCAAGGAATTCAACTCGCCCAAGGCGCTCACCGAGCCGACGCTGCACACGCTGATCAATGTGGTGGAAGGCTCTACAAAGCCGGTCGTGGCCGCGATCCATAGCGTGTGCATGGGCGGCGGGCTTGAACTGGCCCTCGGCTGCAACTACCGCGTCGCGCTGCCGGGCGCGCAGATCGCGCTGCCGGAAGTGAAGCTCGGCCTGCTGCCGGGCGCCGGCGGTACCCAGCGCCTGCCGCGCGTGCTGGGGCTGGAGATGGCACTCAACATGATCGTTTCGGGAACCCCGGTCATGTCCGAGAAGCTGGCCGGCACCGCACTGTTCGACGAGGTATTCCCGGCCGGCGCCAACCTGTTGGACTCCGCGATCGCATTTGCGCAGAAAGTGGCCGATCTGCGCCCACTGCCGCGCGTGCGCGACCGCACCGTGGACTATCCGAACCACGAAGCCTTCCTCCAGTTCTCGCGCAATACCGTCAAGGCGATGGCGGGCGCTTTTCCGGCTCCGATCGAATGCGTTGAAACGGTGGCGGCATCGGTGACGATGAAATTCGAGGACGGCCTGAAGTTCGAGCGCCAGCGCTTCCTGCACCTGATGCAGACGCCGGAATCGAAATCGCTGCGCCATGCCTTCGTGTCCGAGCGCGCAGCCGGCAAGGTGCCTGACGTTCCGGCAGATACGCCGGTGCGTCCGGTTGCCACTGCCGCCGTGGTCGGCGCCGGCACCATGGGCGGCGGCATCGCGATGGCCTTCGCCAACGCCGGCATCCCGGTGACCGTGGTCGAGACGAAGCAGGAAGCGCTCGAGCGCGGCCTGGCCACCATCCGCAAGAACTACGAGAGCACGCTCAAAAAGGGCAAGCTGACGCAGGAGAAGTTCGACCAGCGCATCGCCCTGATCAAGGGCACGCTGTCGTACGCAGATGCCGGCAGCGCCGACATCGTGATCGAGGCCGTGTTCGAGGACATGGGCGTGAAGGAAGCGGTGTTCCGCCAGCTGGATGCGACCATGAAGCCGGGTGCGATCCTGGCGTCGAACACCTCCACTTTGGACCTGGACCGCATCGCGAGCTTTACCAATCGGCCGCAGGATGTGATCGGCCTGCATTTCTTCAGCCCGGCCAACGTCATGAAGCTCCTGGAGATCGTGCGGGGCGAGAAGACCGGCAAGGACGTGCTGGCGACCGCCCTGGCGCTGGCCAAGAAGCTGAAGAAGACCGGCGTGGTGTCGGGCGTATGCGACGGCTTCATCGGCAACCGCATGCTGGAGCAGTACAGCCGCCAGGCCGGTTTCCTGCTGGACGAAGGCGCCTTGCCGGAGCAGGTGGACAAGGCGATCGAGAAGTTCGGTTTTGCGATGGGACCGTTCCGCATGATCGACATGGCCGGCAACGACATCAGCTGGGCGGTGCGCAAGCGTCGCGCGGTGGAGGCGCCGGAGGTGACGTTCTCGAAGAACGCGGACATTCTCTGCGAGATGGGGCGCTTCGGGCAGAAGACGGGCGCCGGCTGGTACGACTACAAGCCGGGCGACCGCAAGGCCTATCCCTCCGACGTGGTGAACCAGATGATCGTCAAGCATTCGGCCGACATCGGCGTCGAGCGCCGCAAGATCAGCGACCAGGAAATCGTCGAGCGGCTAGTGTACGCGCTGGTGAACGAAGGGGCGAAAATCCTTGAAGAGGGCATTGCGCTGCGCGCCTCGGATATCGACATGGTGTACCTGACCGGCTACGGATTCCCGCTGTACCGGGGTGGTCCGATGTTCTATGCCGACACCGTCGGGCTGCAAAACGTGCTGATGGCGATGGAGAGGTACGCGGTGGGCCCGCACGCGGATGCGTGGAAGCCTGCGCCGCTGCTGGTGAAGCTGGCCGCCGAAGGCAAGACCTTCAACGGCTGATGTGACGCGTCGTCCCCGCGCAGGCGGGGACCCATACCGAGCCTCAGCATGGGTCCCCGCGTTAGCGGGGAGGACGGGTTCTAGTCGTGGGCGTAGATGTTGTTGTCCTTGGTCTCGCGGACAAACAGGAAGCCGATCACCGCCGTGATCAGCGCGATCACGATCGGATACCACAGCCCGTAGTAGATATCCCCCTTCATCGCCACCATCGAGAAGCTGATGGTCGGCAGCAGGCCGCCGAACCAGCCGTTACCGATGTGGTAGGGCAGGGACATCGAGGTGTAGCGGATCCGGGTCGGGAACATCTCGACCAGCATCGCCGCAATCGGGCCATACACCATGGTCACGTACAGCACCAGGATGAACAGCAGCAGCACCACCATCGGCTTGTTGATCTGCTCCGGATCGGCCTTGGCCGGATAGCCGGCTTCCGTGATCGCGGCGCCCAGCTCAGACTTCAGCGCGGCCTGCCTGGCCTTGGAGTCGGCGTCGAAGTCATAGCCGTCCGCGGTCATGTTCGCGTTAAAGGACTGGAACTGCTTGTCGCCGACCTTCACCTGCGCCACGGAACCTGGCGGAGCAGGTTCGATCGTGTAGCTGACCGAGGCGTTGGCCAGCATGCTGGTGACGATATCGCAGGAGCCGGGATACTTGGCGGTGCCGGTTGCATTGAACTGGAAATGGCAGGTTTCCGGATCGGCGACCACGGTCACCGGCGAGCTGTTGATCGCCTGTTCCAGCTGCGGGTTGCCGTAGTGGGTGATGGCGCTGAAGATCGGGAAATAGGTCGCCGCCGCCAGCACGCAACCGCCCAAGATGATGACCTTGCGGCCGATGCGGTCCGACAGCGCGCCGAACACGATGAAGAATGGCGTGGCCAGCAGCAGCGCGATCGCGGTGAGGATCTGCGCGGTGGCCGCATCGATCTTCAGCGTCTGGGTCAGGAAGTACAGCGCGTAGAACTGGCCGGTGTACCAGACCACTGCCTGGCCCATGGTCAGGCCGATCAGCGCCAGGATCACGATCTTGGCGTTCTTCCACTTGAGGAAGGATTCGGACAGCGGTGCCTTCGAAGTCTTGCCTTCCGCCTTCATCTTCACGAAGGCTGGCGACTCGGCCATCGACATCCGGATCCAGACCGAGATACCCAGCAGCAGGACCGACACCAGGAACGGAATGCGCCAGCCCCAGGCTTCGAATTCTTCCGGCGTCATCGCCTGGCGCACGCCCAGGATGACCAGCAGCGACAGGAACAGGCCCAGCGTCGCGGTGGTCTGGATGAAGGACGTGAACAGGCCGCGCTTGCCGTGCGGCGCATGCTCGGCCACATAGGTCGCAGCGCCGCCGTACTCGCCGCCGAGCGCCAGGCCTTGCAGCACGCGCATGGTCACCAGCAGGATGGGCGCCGCGATGCCGATCGTCGCATAGCCGGGCAGCAGGCCGACCAGGAAGGTCGAAGCGCCCATGATCAGGATCGTCACCAGGAAGGTGTACTTACGGCCGATCATGTCGCCCAGCCGGCCGAACACCAGCGCGCCGAACGGCCGCACGAGGAAGCCCGCCGCGAAGGTCATCAGCGCGAAAATGAAGCTGGTGGTCGGGTCACCCAGGAAGAAGTGCTTGCCAATGATGACGGCCAGCGCGCCGTAGAGGTAGAAGTCGTACCATTCGAAAACGGTACCGAGCGAGGAAGCAAAGATGACCTTGCGTTCCTCCTTGGTCATTGCGCCAGATTTCTCCGGGATCGCTCCGGTGCCGGCAGTACTCGTATTAGCCATGTTGTCTCCGTGTTATTGAATCCGGGTTGTCGGATAGCCGATTCTTGTTCGACTGTCACGGAGTGTGGGCGCGCAAGCTTACGTCACGCTTGCTCCAAACTGACGCCAAACTTACACAAAATGGGGCCGGTCCCCATTTCCGGGTTTTGTGAACGATCGTTCTATTGTGCTATTCTCGCCAGCTTCTACGACAAGGAGGCATCATGGTTGACGCAGTCATCGTTTCGACAGCCCGCACGGGCCTGGCCAAGTCCTGGAAAGGCGCGTTCAACATGACCCACGGCGCCACCATGGGCGGCCACGTGCTGGCCGCTGCGATCGCGCGCGCCGGCATCGAGCCGGGCGAGGTCGAGGATGTACTGATCGGCTGCGCGAATCCGGAAGGCGCCACCGGCGGCAATATCGCGCGCCAGATCGCGCTGCGCGCCGGCTGCCCCGTCACCACGGCCGGCATGACGGTCAACCGCTTCTGCTCGAGCGGGCTGCAGACGATTGCGCTGGCGGCGCAGCGCATCATGGCGGGCGAAGGTGACATCTATGCCGCCGGCGGCGTCGAGTCGATCTCGTGCGTGCAGCAGGAGATGAATACGCACATGTACAAGGAAACCTGGCTCAGCCAGCACAAGCCGTCGATCTACTGGCCGATGCTGCAGACCGCGGAGACAGTCGCGAAGCGCTACAACATCGGCAAGGACCGCCAGGACGAATACGGCGTGCTAAGCCAGCAGCGCGCCGCGTTCGCGCAGTCGGCCGGCAAGTTCGATGAAGAGATCGTGCCGGTGACGACGGTGATGGGCATCGCGGACAAGGAATCCGGCATGCTGACCACGCGCGAGGTGACGATTTCGGCGGACGAGGGCATCCGCGCCGATACCACGCTGGAAGGTGTATCGAAGATCCGCACCGCACTGCCGGGCGGCGTGATCACGGCCGGTAACGCCAGCCAGTTCTCGGACGGCGCGTCAGTGTCGATCGTGATGAGCGCGCGCGAGGCGCAGGCGCGCGGCCTGCAGCCGCTGGGCGTGTTCCGCGGCTTCGCAGTCGCCGGCTGCGAGCCGGACGAGATGGGCATCGGTCCCGTGTTCGCCGTGCCGAAGCTGCTGGCGCGCGCCGGCCTCACCGCCGCCGACATCGGCCTGTGGGAACTGAACGAAGCATTCGCCGTGCAGGTGCTGTACTGCGCCGACCGCCTCGGGATCCCGATGGATCGCCTGAACGTGAACGGCGGCGCGATCGCGGTAGGCCATCCGTACGGCGTGTCGGGCGCGCGCCTGGTCGGCCACGCGCTCATCGAGGGCAAGCGCCGCGGCGTAAAGTACGTGGTGGTAACCATGTGCATCGGCGGCGGGCAGGGCGCCGCCGGCCTGTTCGAAGTGGTCTAATCTAACAAAGAGGAACGGATGATCAAGCACATCGTCATGTGGAAGTTGAAGGATTTCGCGGAGGGCGCCGACAAGGCCGTTAACGCGCGCAAGATGAAGGAGAAGCTGGACGCCTGCGCCAGCCTGGCGCCCGGCACGCTCAAGTTTGAAGTCGCGCTCGCGCAGCCGGGGTTGGAAGCGACCTATGACGTGGTGCTGTACTCCGAGTTCACGGACAAGGCCGCGCTGGACGCCTACGCGGAGCATCCGCAGCACGTGGCGCTCAAGCCCTTCATCGGCGCGGTGCGCGAATCGCGCCAGTGCATGGATTACGAGGTTTGATGCAATGAGTGGCACTTACTCGCGCATGGTCCTGGCATCGCGCCCACGCGGCCCGGTCACGCCCGACAACTTCCGGCTCGAGGCCGTTGCAGTGCCCGAGCTGGCCGATGGCCAGGTCCTGGTGCGCAACCGGTTCCTGTCGCTGGACCCGTACATGCGCGGGCGCATGAGCGCGGCGAAGAGTTATGCCGCCTCGCAGGCGCTGGACGAAACGATGATCGGTGCAACCGCCGGCGAAGTCGTCGCCTCGCGCCACCCGCGCTTTGCACCCGGTGACGCCGTCACGGGCATGCTGGGCTGGGCCGAGATGGGCGTCGCGGACGGCTCGATGCTGCGCAAGGTGGACATTTCGCAGGTTCCCCTGTCGGCCTACCTTGGTGTGCTCGGCATGCCCGGCGTAACCGCGTGGTACGGGCTGAACCAGATCATCTTCGCCAAGCCGGGCGATACCGTCGTGGTCTCGGCCGCGAGCGGCGCGGTGGGCAGCGTGGTCGGCCAGCTCGCAAAGCTGAATGGCTGCCGGGCGGTGGGCATCGCCGGCGGACCGGAAAAGTGCGGCTACGTCGTCGACGAGCTGGGGTTCGATGCCTGCGTCGATTACAAGCTTGGCCAGGTGGCGCAGGACCTGGCAGCTGCGACACCGGATGGCATCGACGGCCTGTTCGAGAATGTCGGGGGCGAGGTGTTCGACGCTGCGCTGGCGCGCATGAACGCTTTTGGCCGCATCGCGCTGTGCGGGCTGATCTCCGGCTACGGCGGCAAGCCGGCGCCGATCAATAACATCGGCTCGGTGCTGATCAACCGCCTGTCCATGCGCGGCTTCATCATCACCGAACACATGGAAGTCTGGCCCCAAGCACTGGGGGAACTGGCCGAACTGGTCGCCAGCGGCCAGCTCAAATACCGCGAAACCATCGCCGACGGCCTCGCCTCCGCACCGGACGCCTTTATCGGCCTGCTGGCTGGCCGCAACTTCGGCAAGCAGCTCGTCCGCCTCTAAGTCGCGCAACACCACTTTTGGTCAAGCTGCCAGATCTTTTCTGGCGCTTGAACCCATCGTTGTCGCGCACTCGCCACTCCCGATTGAATTCGATTGGAAGCTTGCTCCGGCAACGCTATGCTCAGCTCGCTGTATCTTGAAGTTCCACAATAACTTTACTATAAGGAATTGTCATGCGGAAACAGATATTTCAGCGGTTGGCTGGTGCGGTTGCTGTGGGCCTGGTGTGCGCTTCGACCGCGCAGGTCGCTCTCGCGGACCACGCCTGGTCCAACTACCATTGGGCGCGAACCACTCCCCAATTTACTCTCCAGTTGGGCAACAACCTCACCTCGGCCGATTGGCGCGGTCACCTGTCGCAAGCCTCCTCGGACTGGAACAACAATGGCAACACCCCGGTGCTGACCGCCATCGTCGGCGGCAGCACCAACTCGAAGAAGTGCGCGATGGTTGCGGGCACCACCCAGGTCTGCAATGCGTCCTATGGCGCCAGGGGCTGGCTGGGGCTGGCGTCCATCAACATCAGTGGTGGCCATATCACCCAGGGCACTGCCAAGATGAACGACACGTATTTCAGCACGGCGACCTACAACAATCCGAACGAGCGCCTGCATGTGATGTGCCAGGAAATTGCGCACACGTACGGGCTGGCGCACCAATCCGAGGACGGCAGCTCGCAGAACTCGTGCATGGACTACTTCTCGAATACCGGTGCCAATGCCGGCAGTACGCTGAGCACGAAACCGAACGCGCATGACTTCGAGCAGCTGGAACTAATCTACAACCACCTGGACGCGACCAACTCGTACGCAGCGCTTGGCTCGGGCAGCACGGCGACGCGCCGCTCGGACATCGACATCACCGACGATCCCAGCAGCTGGGGCCAGCTGATGCGCCAGTCCGAAAACGGCCGCAGCTCGACCTACGAGCGCAACAACAAGGACGGTTCGATCACGGTCACCCATGTGACCTGGACCAACGAGGCTGCGGAGAAGTGCCCGAGCTGTGACCACCGCCGCGACTTCATCGAAGACTGATGCAATTTCACTGAGAGGAGCGAGGCAGCCATGCCTCGCTTTTTTTTTGCGGAATGACGGTGGGAGCGGCGTCAGCGCAACAGGCGCTCGTTCAGGGTTGCTGGCGCGTTGGCGTGCAGGGTGACGACGGTGGAGGTGCGGGTGCCGTAGCCGGGAGTCTCGATGCATACGGCCGACAGGCAGCGCTCCAGGTCAATCGGCACCCCGGTTTCCGGCAGGCGGCGGTCGGGTGCGCGGGTGGTATCGGCCAGCATTTCGAAATACGCTTCTTCCGGCGCGCCCTGGCACAGCAGGCTCGCGAACTGCGCCTTGGTGCGCACGACTTTCGGCCACGGATCGTCCAGCAGGCCGTTGGAGATGCCGTAGATGCCCGGCTCCAGCTGCTTGCCGTTGCGCGGATCGCCGCCGGCGCGGTTCGAATACCACAGCAGGCCGTCGCGGTCGCCGATCACCAGGTTGAAACCGTTGTACTGGTCGGCACGCGGCGCCAGGCCATCGATGAACTCGGCCGGCGACATCGCGCCGCCAAGGTAGTCGGC
>DASWYE010000151.1:0-5686 GCA_036405115.1 Telluria sp.
TAATACTGGCGGATCGCAGGCTGCATGATATGGACGATCATGTCGCCCAGGTCGACCAGCACCCATTCGCCGGTGTCTTCGCCTTCGATGCCGACCACGTCGCCACCGGCAGCCTTGACCTTGTCGCGCACCGATGCGGCGAGCGCCTTGGTCTGGCGGTTGGAGGTACCGGCCACCACGCAGATGCGGTCGAACAGCGAGGTCAGTCCGGTCGTGTCGAATAGCTGGATGTCCTGGCCCTTCACGTCTTCAAGGGCGTCGACGACCAGGGTTTGCAGTTTTTTGATATCCATTGTTATTTATAGAGATGATGTTGTTGAATATAGTCTAGCACTACGCCCGGGATGAGCGAGTTTGCGTCATTTTGGCGCGGCGCCCCCTGCGCCGCGAGCGTCTCGCGCACCCCTGTAGCCGAGATGTCGATCGCCAGGTCCGGCGCAATCACGATGCGCCCGGAAGGGGAGTCACGCAGTTCCTGCGCGGTGCCGAGGCGCGCTACCACTTCCGCCTGTACCGCTGGCGGAAGCTGGTCGAGCGCATAGCCGGGCCGTGCGGCCACCGCGAAATGCGTAAGTTCGAACAGCTTGCGCCATTCGCGCCAGCTGTCCAGGTGTTGCAACTGGTCCGCACCCATCAGGAAAATGACGGATGCGTCGGGACCGAGCTCCTTGCGGATATTGCGCAGCGTGTCGATCGCGTAGGTGGCCGAGCCGCGCTCGATTTCCTGCGTGTCGATGAACACATCCAGGCCCGCGTCGCCGAATGCCAGCTCCAGCATCGCGACGCGGTCTGCGGCCGCTGCCTTGAGGCCGTTCTTCTGCCACGGGTTCCCGGCCGGGATCACGCGCAGCTGGTCGGGCGACAGCAGGGTGTTGAACAGCGAAGCCAGCGCCACATGGCCGTGGTGGACCGGGTCGAAGCTGCCGCCCAGCAGTGCCACCACCGGCCTGGCGCGGTCCGTCACGTCGCCAGCCAGTCCCGGTGGGCCAGGAAGTCCGTGTACAGGCGCGCCTCCGGCGTGCCTTCTTCCGGATGCCAGTCATAGCGCCACTTCACCAGCGGCGGCATCGACATCAGGATCGCTTCGGTGCGGCCACCCGACTGCAGGCCGAAGTGCGTGCCGCGGTCGAGCACCAGGTTGAACTCCACGTAGCGCCCGCGGCGGTACAGCTGGAAGTCGCGTTCGCGCTCGCCGTATGCGGTGTCCTTGCGGCGGTTCAGCACCGGCAGGTAGGCCAGCAGGAAGCTGTCGCCCACGCTCCTGGTCATCGCGAAGCTCTGGTCCAGCGGCAGCGCATTGAAGTCATCGAAGAAAATGCCGCCAACGCCGCGTGCTTCCTTGCGGTGCTTGATGTAGAAGTATTCGTCGCACCACTTCTTGAAGCGCTCGTGCAGGTCGGCGCCGAACGGTTCGAGCGCGTCGAAGCAGGTCTGGTGGAAGTGGACCGCGTCTTCCTCGAAACCGTAGTACGGGGTCAGGTCCATGCCGCCGCCGAACCACCACACCGGCTCCTGGCCTTCCGCGGTGGCGACAAAGTAGCGCACGTTCATGTGCACGGTCGGCGCGTAGGGATTGCGCGGGTGGATCACCAGCGAGACGCCCATTGCTTCCCAGGCGCGGCCGGCCAGCTCGGGGCGCGACGCCGCAGCCGAAGGCGGCAGGCTGGCGCCGGTCACGTGCGAGAAATTCACCCCGCCGCGCTCGATCACATTGCCTTCCTCGACCAGGCGCGAGATGCCGCCGCCCCCCAGGCCGCCATCCTTCGCGTCGCGCGTCCACTCGTCGCGCAGGAAGCTCTTGCCATCGACTTCTTCGAGCGCGGTGACGATGCGGTCTTGCAGCTCGACCAGCCAGGCCTTGATGGTGTCGGGAGTGACCTGCGCCATCAGTTCTTTACTCCGCGCCAGCCGATGTCGCGGCGGAACTGCATGCCGTCGAAGCGGATCTTGTCGACCGCGTCGTACGCGGTCTTCTGCGCCATGCGCACCGAGTCGCCCAGGCCAACCACGCACAGCACGCGGCCGCCGGAGGTGACCAGGCGGCCGTCGCCATCGATGGCCGTACCGGCGTGGAAGGTCACCGATTCCGCACTTTCGGCGGGGATGCCTTCGATGACATCGCCCTTCTTCGGGCTGTCCGGGTAGCCGGCAGCGGCCAGCACGACGCCAACGGCGGTGCGGCGGTCCCAGTCCAGTTCCACGGTGTCCAGCGCGCCGTTGACGGCAGCTTCCATCACCGCCACCAGGTCGCTGCGCAGGCGCGCCATGATCGGCTGCGTCTCCGGGTCGCCCATGCGGCAGTTGAATTCCAGTGTCTTCGGGTTGCCGTCGGCATCGATCATCAGGCCGGCGTACAGGAAGCCGGTGAACGGGATGCCGTCCTTTGCCATGCCGTTGATGGTCGGGTTGATGATCTCGCGCATCACGCGCGCATGCATCGCGGGAGTCACGATCGGGGCAGGCGAGTAGGCGCCCATGCCGCCGGTGTTCGGTCCCTGGTCCTGGTCCAGCAGGCGCTTGTGGTCCTGGCTGGTGGCCAGCGGCAGGACGTTCTTACCGTCGCACATGACGATGAAGCTGGCTTCCTCGCCGGCCAGGAATTGCTCGATCACGATGCGTGCGCCGGCGTCGCCGAAGCGGTTATCGGACAGCATGTGGTCGATGGCCTGGTGCGCTTCGTCGAGCGTCATCGCCACCACCACGCCCTTGCCGGCGGCCAGGCCGTCGGCCTTGATCACGATTGGCGCGCCGTTGGCGTTGACGTAGTCGTGCGCCTGCTGCGCGTCCGAGAAGGTCTCGTAGTTCGCGGTCGGGATGCCGTGGCGCTTCATGAAGGCCTTGGCGAAGTCCTTGGACGATTCGAGCTGTGCCGCTTCCCTGGTCGGGCCGAAGATCTTCAGGCCGCGCGCGCGGAACAGGTTGACGATGCCCGCTGCCAGCGGCACTTCGGGGCCGACCACGGTCAGGCCGATGCCCTCGTTCTGCGCAAAGTCGGCCAGCTGGGCCGGATCGGTGATCGCGATATTTTCAAGGCGCGCGTCGGCAGCCGTGCCGCCGTTGCCGGGCGCCACGTACACCATCTGGATGCGCTGCGATTGCGCCAGTTTCCAGGCGAGTGCGTGTTCACGGCCACCGGAGCCGACTACCAGGATTTTCATGCTTACTCTTCAATGACAGCGTTGGTATAGACTTCCTGCACGTCGTCCAGGTTTTCCAGGGCGTCGAGGATCTTCTGCATCTTGATCGCGTCCTCGCCGGTGAACACCGTCTCGGTCGCGGGCTTCATGATGATCTCGGCCACGTCGGCCTTGAAGCCGGCCTTTTCGAGCGCATCCTTCACCTGCGCGAAGTCGTTCGGGTGGCACAGCACCTCGAAGCCGCCTTCGTCGTCGGCGATCACGTCTTCGGCGCCGGCTTCCAGCGCCGATTCCATCAGCGCGTCTTCGTTGGTGCCGGGCGCGAACAGGAACTGGCCGCAGTGCTTGAACATGAAGGCCACCGAGCCCTCGGTGCCCATGTTACCGCCATATTTGTTAAACGCATGGCGCACTTCGGCGACCGTGCGCACGCGGTTGTCGGTCATGCAGTCGACGATGATGGCCGCGCCGCCGATGCCGTAGCCTTCGTAGCGTACTTCCTCGTAGTTGACACCCTCCAGGTTGCCCGAGCCGCGCTGGATCGCACGCGTGACGTTTTCCTTCGGCATATTTGCATCGGCCGCCTTGTCGACCGCCAGGCGCAGGCGCGGGTTCGACGCGAGGTCGCCGCCGCCCATGCGTGCCGCGACCGTGATTTCCTTGATCAGTCGGGTCCAGATCTTGCCGCGCTTGGCGTCCGTCGCGGCTTTTTTATGCTTGATATTGGCCCATTTGCTGTGTCCAGCCATGTCGCAGGTCCTTCGGTGGGGAGTCAAGAGTGGGCGACATTCTAGCATATTGAGCTTGCTCAAATTGCACAGGGGACGGGCCCCACCGCGCGCCACACTGTGATTTACTCGGCTGGCGGAATCGGCTATTTTATGGCGGATTCCGCCAAAAACTACAGGAGGCCAGGATGACCGGTAAATACAGGAATGCAATGCTTGGTGTTGTGATGCTGTTGTCGCTCGGTGTTCTGGCGGCGTGTACGGACAGCCGCGATGCTGAGCTGGTCGCAGAGATGGAAGCGAGCCTGAGCATGCCGCAAGGCGCCGACGAGCTGAACAAGTATGCCCGCTTCTACGTGATCGAAACAACGCGCGGCAAGCGCGAGGTGCTCGGCGTCCTGCTCAAGCGTCCGTCCGATCCGGGCGTCCACATCGTCAAGAAGAATGCGCTGCCGGTACGCTTCGACGGCGGATGCGGCGTGGTCAACGTGCGCTATTCGCCGGCGGACAAGACATTCCTGCACGTATCGTGCAACGGCGGGGCCTGACCGTCAACTACTACGCGCCCGGCAAGCAGCCGGGCCCGCTAGTGGGTGGTGACGTAGTTGACGATCTCGCGCAGGGTCGATAGGCGGGCGAACTCGGCCTCCGGAATATCGGCGTGCAGGTTGTTGCGCACGCTGTCGCCGAAGTTGCGCCAGCCTTGCTCATCCAGCCTGAGCTGGTCGCGCAGCGGCTCGTCGTCCGCCACGTCGATGCCATCGACGTCAGGCGAGACGATGCGCAGCGCGCGCACCACCTCGTCACGGGTATGCTGGTAGTCCATGATGTCCTCCCTGGTCAGGCCCGTGCGGCCTGTTCAAGCGCTTCGCGCACTTCCTGCTCGCTGTCGGGGCGCACGACCCGGGCGAGTTCCTGTCCGCCTTTGACGAATACCACGGTCGGCCATAGCTTGACCTTGAAGGAGCGGCCCAGCTTGCGTCCGGGGCCATCTTCCACCTTGATGTGTTGCAGCTCCGGGTTGCCGGCGAGCGCCGCGTCGATTGTCGGCTCAGCCGACTTGCAGTATCCGCACCAGTTGGTGCCGAAGTCGAGGGCGACCAGGCCCTCCATCGCATCGATCTCGCTACGATCCGGCTGTTGTTCTTCATACGCTTTTGCCATGCTGGGCTCCCTGAAAGGACTGACGGACGTTTGCCCGAGTATGCCACGGTGCGGTACGCGCTCAGCGCACAGTCCGGACGTCAGCGCCGGGCTTCCGCGCCGCCTGGCACGCGGCGCTGGCCGGTGGCCTGGTCCAGCCGGCCCGACCAGGTTGTGAGCGCGAATGCGCCGACCACGACCAGGGCGCCAATCCACGGCGTCGCCATCAGGCCGGAGTGAGCGACCACTAGCCCGCCACCCCATGCGCCCAGCGCGATGCCGACGTTGAACGCAGCGATATTCAGGCCGGACGCGACGTCCACGGCATGGGGCGCATCCTGCATGGCGCGTTGAACGACGTACACCTGCAGGCCGGGCACGTTGCCGAACGCCACCGCGCCCCACGCCAGCACCGTCGCCAGCGCCAGCCACTTGTGCGGGGCGGTAAACGCGAGCACCATCAACACCAGCGCCAGTCCCGCAAACACGATCTGCAAGGCGCGTACCGGGCCGTGGCGGTCGGCCAGGCGCCCACCCCAGATGTTGTCGAATGCGACAGAAACGCCATACACCAGCATCACCAGGCCAACGCTTGCGCTGGAAAACCCGGCGATTTCCTGCAGGATCGGCGCGAGGTAGGTGAACGCGATGAACGAGCCTCCATAGCCCAGCGCGGTA
>DASWYE010000152.1:0-13387 GCA_036405115.1 Telluria sp.
CTGTGCGGCGAACTCCATGAATACGGTCGGTTGTTTTCCGTACATCATATCCAAAGCCAGCGTGCCTGTGCAAAAAGCTTGCGGGGGGACCGGCGGGACGCTCGCCGCCAGGCTGGCGGAGGTGGCGTTGACGATCACGTCGAAGGTGCCTTGCAGTTCCTCGAAACCGCTGGCGCGCACCGTGCCGGCATCGCGGAATCGCTCCGCCAGCGCGTCGGCGCTGGCGCGGGTGCGGTTGGCGATCACCAGTTCGCGCGGCTGCTCGCCAAGCAGCGGCAGCATCACGCCACGCGCGGCGCCGCCGGCGCCGAGCAGCAGCACACGCTTGTCCTTCAGCGCGGCGCCGGCATTGCGCACGATGTCGGCCACGAGGCCGGCGCCGTCGGTGTTGTCGCCTTCGATGCGGCCGTCACGGAACACCAGGGTGTTCACGGCGCCGGCGGCAGCGGCGCGTGCGCTCAGCGCGTCGCACAGTTGCGCCGCCTCCAGCTTGAACGGGACGGTGACGTTGGCGCCGCTGAAACCCTGTGCCACCAGCCCGCGCACGGTGGCGGCGAATCCGTCGAGCGGCGCCAGGCAGCGTTCATAGGTGAGGTCGATGCCGGTGTCGCGGGCAAAGGACGCGTGGATTTCCGGCGATTTGCTATGGGCGACCGGGTTGCCGATCACGCAGTAGCGGTCTGGCATCAGATGCCGCCGCCGCGCAGGTCGGCCTCGAGCCGCTCGTCGCGCGTGAAGGTGAAGCGGGTGATCACGACCCACAGGTCGTCGCGGTCGGTCGACAGCATCCCGGCCGGGAATTTACCGAACGGTGCGGAGCGGCGCACGATGTCCACCGCGGCGCGGTCCAGGTCCTTGTTGCCCGAGGATTTTTCGATCCGGATGCCCTCTTTTGCGTAGATCGATCCGTCCTCGAACACCGGGATGTACATCACCAGTTCGCCATACAGCTTGCGGCCGTTTTTCTGCGGGAAGTTGAGCGTGCCCACGTCCTCGATCCGCTTCTGCATGGTCTTGTAATAGATGGCGTAGCCGACGCCGCGCGTGCTCGGCGTGACGAAGGTCCTGCGCGGGCGCTTGTTCTGCTCCTCGATGCGCGCGGCGATCTCGGCGGCCGCCATCGACATCTGCTTGTCCGAATCGAACACGTCCTGGCCGGTGCGGGCAGGATCGGGCTTTTCCTTTTCGGTCACCGGGCGCGTGCGGAACTGCGACTGCGCCAGGCGCGTCATCAGGTTGCGCTGCATCTCCATCAGCTCGGCGGCGCGGCGTTGCGTCGCCTTGGTGCTGGCGCCGGTGTCGGTGCGGCGCAGGTCGGGGAGCGGGGATTTGGAGCGGCCCGCGTCGGCGTTGCCGCCGCCTTCCAGGTTGGCCTGCGCCAGCGCTTCGGCCCTGGACGGCGCGTTCTTGTGCTTGGCGTTGACCAGGATGACTTCGAGGCCCGGATCGACGGGCTTGAAGCGGAATACGTCCGGCGGGACAAAGCGCACCGCCAGCAGGAGCGCGTGCGCCAGCACCGAAACGGTGACGGCGATGGCCATCGGGCGGTTATCTTGAAAATACTTCAACACACGTGGTACCGGGCAGACGCAAAAAAATCATTCTAACCCAGCGCATCGTGGTTGGGGACTGTCCGGCCACCGGCCTGTCATTCCCGCGTCCGCGGGGATGACGGGGTAGCGGCTTATTCGGGTTGGGGTTCGATGACGGTGACGGTGGCTTCGGCTTCTACCGATTCGGCGACGGCAGCCTGGCCGGTATCCTCTTCTTCGTCGAAGGCTACATCCTCGACCGGCGCCTGCACCTCCGGCACCTCGAGCAGGCGCGCCTCGATCGTCAGGTCGACTTCGTCCCAGCGCAGGATGTCGAGCTTCACTTGCGCGCCGCGCGCCACCTGCGGCATGCCGGGCATGCGCACGATCAGCGGAATGTCGACCAGGCGCAGCACTTCATCCTTCAGCACCACCGCGTCGACCTGGCGCGCATTCTCCTGCCCCAGCCAGCGCAGGCACCAGTAGCGTTCCATGTTCGACTGGTGATCCGCGTACGCGGTGTAGGCGGCGTCGAAGGCCGAGACGATCGAGAACAGCGTCGCGTCGCGCGGCTTGAACGGCGCCACCAGCGGCGCGGTCACGCCGGCGCGCGCGCACGCCAGGATCTGCCACTGGTTGACCAGGTCGGTGTAGCGGCGCAGCGGCGAGGTGCTCCACACGTACTGGTCCACGCCCAGGCCCTGGTGCGGGGCCGCGTGGGTCAGCATGCGCACCTGGATCTTGGCATTCCAGCCGCCCGCGCCGGGACCCTGCGAACGGTAGATGCCCGGCACGCCGGAGTCGTGCAGCAGCTTGCCCCAGGTGCTGTTCGCAAAGATCATCAGTTCGGCGACGATCTTGTCGAGCGGCGCGCCACGCTTGCGGCGCACCACCGACACCACGTCGTCCTCGACGTAGAAGTTGTAGTCGACGCGGTTGGTCTGCTCGGGACGCAGTCCGAACGCCTCGCGCTTCTTCATGCGCTGCGCCTCCAGGTCGAGCGCCCACTTCCACAGCAGCGACAGCTCCGCCTTGTGCGGGTAGTCGCCCTCGCCGCTGGCCAGCGTCTCCTCGTTGACCATCTCGTCCAGGTCGTTGTGGCGGAGGTTGGCGGCGATCGGCACCATCTCGGCGCGCGTCTCGGTCGAGACCACCGACCAGTCGTTGGTGTCGACAGTGGCGTACAGCGACAGCGCCGGGCAGGTCTTGCCTTCCGCGAGGGTGAACGCATCGACCACTTCGTCCGGCAGCATGGTGATCTTGTCTCCCGGCATATACACGGTGGACATGCGGCCGCGCGCGATCTTGTCGATCGCGTCGTCCAGGTTCACCGCCAGCGCGGGCGCGGCGATGTGGATGCCGATGCGCGCATGACCGCCGTCCAGCAGCGTCACGGAGAAGGCATCGTCGATCTCGGTGGTGGTCACGTCGTCGATCGAGAATGCGGCCACGTCGGCCAGCGGCAGGTCGCCCGGCGCCACCGGCACCTCGACCGGCGGGAACTGCGCCCCGCGCGGGAAGTTCTCGAACAGGAAGCGCGACATGTGCAGGTCCTTCGGCGACTTGATGCCGCCCACCTGCAGCATCAGCCGCTGCGGCGTCGTGTGCAGCTCGTCGCAGGCCGCTTCCAGCGCCTTGTACTCGATCGAATTCTTCTCCGGCTTGAACAGCAGCTGGTGCACGATGTTCTTCATCGAGTCCGGCAGGCGTCCGGCCTTCAGCTCCTCGACATACCCGGCCTGCACGATCGCCTGCTGCTTCTTCTTTTCGATGCCGGCCAGCGCGGCCTGCAGCGACTGCTCGGGTGCGGCCTTGTAGCGCCCGCGCCCCTTCTTGTAGAAGTACACCGGCGCGCCGTGCAGCGCCAGGATCAGGCCCGCCGCCTCGGCCGGCAGCGGCGCATGGCCAAAGTATTCCTTGCCCAGGTCCTCGAAGCCGAACTCCTCCTGGCCCGCGACTTCCCACAGGAAGCCGAGGTCCACGTCGGCCGCAATCGCCCTGGCCGCTTCCAGCAGCTCGGCCGGCGCCGGCTTCTCGAACTGGACCAGTACGTCCTTGGCCTTGACCTTGGTGCGCTTGCCGCTCGCCAGTTCGACCTGGTAGGCCTCGCCGGCCTGGGACAGTACGGTGCCGGCCTTGAAGTCGCCGGATTCTTCGAAAAAGAGATTCATCTTATTGTGTGTTGGTTCGTTGCGAGGCTGGCGCCAGGCTGGTGACACGGGGCAGGAATACCTCGGTGACCAGCAGCGTGCCCTTCTTGCGGCGGTACAGGCACCGCCGCGCATATAAAACAGTATGCCTGTCGCACCCGAGCGCGGCGCACGCGCGCTGCATCAGCGGATGGCCGGGGCGGATGCGGGCAAATTCCAGTTGCCCGCGCTCGACCAGCGGGTCGTAGAACAGGGTCGTGCCGAGCGAGCGTTCGCCCAGCGCCGAGAACAGCGGCCAGTCGTTGGCGGTGGCCGACAGCGGCACCACCGTGTGCGCAAACACCACCGGCTCGCCATCGCAGCGCAGCAGCACTTCGCGCTCCCACACGTGGCCGCGGCGCGGCAGGCCGACCAGGTGCGCCTCGTCAGCCAGGCACAAGGCGCTTCTCTGGTGCAGGCGCTGCACCCGGAATGCGCTGCTGTGCGCCATCAGCTTGGCCGTGAGCGAGCCTTCGGTGGCCAGCCAGCCGTGGATGTCGGCCGGCGCGCCCACTGCCAGCGCATTGCGCCGCCACATGGCCTGGCGCAGCGATGCGCCCCTTACCTGCACGGCGGCGCCAGGCAAAAGTCCAGCACCTCGTCCACATATTCCTCGAATTCCGGAATCGCGTGGTCGCTGCCTTCGATCACGTGCTGGCGCGCGCCGGCGTAATGCGCCACCATGTCGCGGTAGTCCAGCACCTCGTCGCCGGTCGCAGCCAGCAGGAAGTAGCGCTCCGGCCGCGTGATGCGCGCCACCTTCAGCTCGCGCAACTCATCGATGTATTCGCGCTTGAACTCGAACGGCTTGTCCGAATGGTACTCGGTTGTCACGCCCACGTGCTGTTCCAGGTTCCTGAGCGGATCGACGGCCGGATTGATCAGCACCGCGCGGCAGCCCAGGCGCTCGGCCAGCCAGGTCGCATAAAAGCCCCCTAGCGATGAGCCGATGATCGCCAGTTCCTCATGCTCCGGCCTGCCTGCCACCAGTCCCAGCGCCAGCTCCATCGCCAGTTTCGGCGAGGCCGGCAGCTGCGGGCACACCAGTTCGTCCGCGCGGCCGAGGGCAGCCATCCGCCCGGCCACCACGCGCGCCTTGAACGACAGCGGGGACGAACGGAAGCCATGCAGGTACAAAATCATCCTGCCAGCGCCTCGAGGATCTTGCCGTGCACGCCGCCAAAGCCGCCGTTGCTCATCACGAGGATGTGGTCGCCCGGCTGCGCCGCGTCGGTCACCGCCTTCACGAGGAAATCGATCTGGTCGAAGCTGTGCGCATTGGCGCCCAGCGGTTTCAGCGCGTCGGCCAGGCTCCAGCCCAGCGCCTGCTGGCTGCCGAAGCCGAACACCAGGTCGGCGTCCTTCAGGCTGCCCGGCAGCGCATCCTTCATCGCGCCCAGCTTCATGGTGTTGGAACGCGGCTCCAGCACGGCCAGGATGCGGCCGCTGCTGCCGATCTTCTGGCGCAGGCCGCCCACGGTGGTGGCGATCGCGGTCGGGTGGTGCGCGAAGTCGTCGTACACGGTGATGTCGTTGACGACACCGCGCACTTCCATGCGCCGCTTGACGTTTTCGAAGCGCGACAGCGACTCGGCCGCCTGGGCCGGCGTCACGCCGACATTGCGGGCGGCGGCGATCGCGGCCAGCGCGTTCATGCGGTTATGCTTGCCGGTCAGCTTCCAGTCCACGGTGCCGACCTTCTCGCCGCCGAAGACCACGTCGAAGCTGCCGCCCGGGTGCTCGACCAGGGTCCAGTTCACGCCGTCGGACACGCCAAAGGTCTCCTTCTCGCTCCAGCAGCCGCGCTTGATCACCCGGCCGAGCGAGGCTTCATCGCCGTTCACGATCACGCGGCCCACACCCGGCACGGTGCGCACCAGGTGGTGGAACTGGGTCTCGATGGCGCCGATGTCCGGGAAGATGTCGGCATGGTCGTATTCCAGGTTATTCAGCACCGCCGTCTTGGCGTGGTAGTGCACGAACTTGCTGCGCTTGTCGAAGAAGGCGGTGTCGTACTCGTCCGCCTCGATCACGAAGAAATCGGAAGGCTTGTCGCCGTGCAGGCGTGCCGAGATGCCGAAGTTCAGCGGCACGCCGCCGATCAGGAAGCCCGGCGCATAGCCGGCGTCTTCCAGGATCCAGGCCAGCATCGACGAAGTGGTGGTCTTGCCGTGCGTGCCGGCCACTGCCAGCACCCATTTGTTGCGCAGGATGTGCTCGCCGATCCACTGCGGGCCGGATACATACGGCAGGCTGCGGTTCAAGATCTCCTCGACCAGCGGGTTGCCGCGCGAGACCACGTTGCCGATCACGTACAGGTCGGGATTCAGGTCGACCTGCTCCGGGCCGAAGCCGGTGATCAGTTCGATGCCCTGCGCTTCGAGCTGGGTGCTCATCGGCGGGTACACGTTGGCGTCGCAGCCGGTCACTTTGTGGCCAGCTTCTTTGGCGAGCACTGCCAGGCCACCCATGAAGGTGCCGCAGATGCCGAGGATGTGAATATGCATGAACCTGTACCGGAAGAAATGTCGAATACGCGATTTTACCTGAGCCGCCGCCGTTTTCGTTCTGAAGGTATGATGGATCCACCTGCCATACATACTGCTCCGATGAACTATCAACTCCAGCAACTGCGCGCCGAAATTGCAGCCGCCGCAGCCCGCATGATCGCCCAGGACGGGGCGGAATACGATGTGGCGGTACGCAAGGCAGCCCAGCGCATCCTCGGCAACACCAGGTTTACCGGCGACCAGCTTCCCGACAATGCCCAGGTCGAGGAAGAAGTGCGCCAGTACCAGGCATTGTTCCAGGGCGAAAACCAGCCCGGGCGCCTGGAGCACCTGCGCGAGACCGCGCTACAGCTGATGGACGCGCTGGCCGAGTTCCAGCCGCACGTGACCGGGGCCGTGGTGACCGGCACCGCGGGTGAGTACGACGATATTCATTTACAATTGTTCGCCGAAAGCGTGAAGGACATCGAGATCTTCCTGTTGAACAAGGACCCCAACATCGAGATTTCGGAGACGCCGCATTTCAAGGGCCCGCGCTATGACCCGGTCGAGACCATCAGCTTCCTGTACCGGAACGAGGGCGTGCATGCACAGCTGTACGAACTGGACGACTTGCGCGGCGTGAAGAAGCTGCGCGCCGATGGCCGCCAGGTACGTACCGACGCTGCCGGCCTGCGGGCGCTGATGGCGGCCGCCGACCACTAATATATAGATCGATCAATGGATAAGAAAAAACTGGCGGTATATGCCGCCGTTGCCGTCGCGTTTGCGGCGGTTGGCGCCTGGTTGGGCGTCACGCACAAGCAGCCCGAACCACTGACCGCAACCTACGTACCGACAAGCGACGGCAAGCCGCACAGCGCAGTGGAGGCGCTGTTCGCCACCACGCTGAACGACCCGGCCGGCAAGCCGGAGGCGCTGTCGAGGTGGAAGGGCGAGCTGCTGGTGGTGAACTTCTGGGCGCCGTGGTGCGCCCCCTGCGTCGAGGAGATGCCGGAACTGTCGACGCTGGCCGAAGAGCACGCCAAGGCCAAAGTGATCGGGATCGGCATCGATTCGCCTGCCAACATCGCGCAATTCGCCGGCCAGCACAAGATCGCGTTCCCGCTGTACACGGCTGGCATGAACGGTACCGACCTGGCGCGCAACCTGGGCAATGCGTCCGGCGGGCTGCCATTTACCGTCGTGATCGGGCCGGACGGGCAGGTGAAGAAGACCTACCTCGGCCGGCTGAAGTTCGAGCAGTTCAAGGCCGACCTGGCCACGATGTGACACGGAGGGGGACTGTCCCTGCAGGCGCCAGGGCGGCAGTACTGTCCCCGGTCTTTGGCCACCGGTGCAGGCGCGCTAAAGATCAGGGGACAGTACTGCCGCCTTGGCGCCTCGCGGGGACAGCCACCCGACAAATTTATTGCTTGCAATAGCCCGAAGTTGGCGGCAAAATGCGACACTTTCGCGTAGAAGCAATACTCTAAGATGGCAAAAAAGCTGCTCCTGCTTAACGGCCCCAACCTGAATCTGCTGGGGACTCGTGAGCCTGAGATTTACGGCGCCGAAACACTGGCGGACGTGGAGAAGGCGGCAGCCCTGCAGGCTGGAGCCGCCGGCGCCACCCTGTCCAGCTTCCAGAGTAACCACGAAGGCGCGCTGATCGACCGCATTCATGCGGCCCGGGGCGAAGGCGTGGACGCGATCGTCATCAACCCGGGCGGGCTGACCCATACCAGCGTGGCGCTGCGCGATGCGCTGGCTGCGGTAGCCATCCCGTTTGTAGAAGTACACATCTCGAATATTTACCAGCGCGAGGAATTCCGGCAGCACTCCTACCTCTCGTCTCTGGCTGCTGGCGTCATCTGCGGCATGGGAACGGACGGCTATCGCCTCGCCATCGACTTTGTCATTAAAAAGCGTTAACCTACGCTATCTTCACGCTATTTGTGCGGACGGGTCCCATTTGCGGCTATCTGCTCAGAACAACGAACTACAATAAACAAGGGGTTTTACATGGATCTACGCAAGCTCAAGACGCTGATTGACCTGGTTGCGGAATCGGACATCGCCGAACTCGAAGTGACCGAAGGCGAAAGCAAGGTCAAGATCGTCAAGTCGTGCGCCGTGCAGCAGAACCCGATGGTGATGTACGCGCCGCAGGGCATGGGCATGGGTATGCCGCAGGGCTATCCGCAAGCGGGCGCGCCTGCCGCGGCAGCTGCCGCCGCACCGGTCGCCGCCGCACCGGCAGCGGTCGAAGCCGCCGAGCCAACCGGCCACGTGGTCAAGTCGCCGATGGTCGGCACCTTCTACCGTTCTTCCTCCCCTGGCGCTCCGGCCTTCGTCGAAGTGGGCGCCGCGGTCAAGCAGGGCGACACCCTCTGCATCATCGAAGCGATGAAGCTCCTGAACGAAATCGACGCCGATGTCTCCGGCACGATCACCAAGATCCTCGTTGAAAACGGCCAGCCGGTCGAATTCGGCCAGCCGCTGTTCGTGATCGGCTAAATCTGTCGTGGCCGGGCGGCGTTGACGCCGCCGCCACGAACGCAGTTCCCGGCCGCGCCGGCACTACCAAGACTCATCGAACCGAACATGTTTGAAAAAATCCTCATCGCCAACCGCGGCGAAATCGCGCTTCGCATCCAGCGCGCGTGCCGCGAAATGGGCATCAAGACCGTCGTCGTCCACTCCGAAGCGGACAAGGACGCCAAGTACGTCAAGCTGGCCGACGAATCGGTCTGCATCGGCCCTGCGCAATCGGCCCAGTCCTACCTGAATATGCCCGCGATCATCAGCGCGGCCGAAGTGACGGACGCCGAAGCGATCCATCCGGGCTACGGCTTCCTGTCCGAGAACGCGGACTTCGCCGAGCGCGTGGAGAAATCCGGCTTCGTCTTCATCGGCCCGCGTTCGGACTCGATCCGCATGATGGGCGACAAGGTCTCGGCCAAGCAGGCGATGATCAAGGCCGGCGTGCCATGCGTGCCCGGTTCGGACGGCGCACTGCCGGACGACCCGAAGGAAATCGTGCAGACCGCGCGCCGCGTCGGCTACCCGGTCATCATCAAGGCGGCAGGCGGCGGCGGTGGCCGCGGCATGCGCGTGGTGCACACCGAGGCCGCGCTGCTGGCAGCGGTGGCGATGACCAAGACCGAAGCAGGCGCCGCGTTCGGCAATCCGGAAGTCTACATGGAGAAGTTCCTGGAGAATCCGCGCCACGTGGAGATCCAGATCCTGGCCGACGAACACAAGAACGCCGTCTGGCTGGGCGAACGCGACTGCTCGATGCAGCGCCGCCACCAGAAGGTGATCGAGGAAGCGCCGGCGCCGGGCATCTCGCGCAAGCTGATCGAGAAGATCGGCGACCGCTGCGCCGAAGCCTGCCGCAAGATCGGCTACCGCGGTGCGGGTACCTTCGAGTTCCTGTACGAGAACGGCGAGTTCTACTTCATCGAAATGAACACCCGCGTGCAGGTCGAGCACCCGGTGACCGAAATGATCACCGGTATCGACATCGTGCAGGAGCAGATCCGCATCGCCGCCGGCGAGAAGCTGCGCTTCCGCCAGCGCGACATCATGCTGGCCGGTCACTCGATCGAGTGCCGCATCAACGCGGAAGACCCGTTCAAGTTCACCCCGTCGCCAGGCCGCATCGTGTCCTGGCACGCGCCGGGCGGCCCGGGCGTGCGCGTCGATTCGCACGCTTACGCCGGCTACTTCGTCCCGCCGCACTACGACTCGATGATCGGCAAGGTCATCACCTACGGCGCGACCCGCGAGCAGGCCATCCGCCGCATGCAGATCGCACTGTCGGAGATGGTCGTGGAAGGCATCTCGACCAACATCCCGCTGCACCGCGAGCTGATGGTTGACGCGCGCTTCATCGAAGGCGGTACCAACATCCACTACCTGGAGCACAAGCTGGCAGACATGCCGAAAGCGGGCAAATGAGCTGGACTGAAGTCGTCATCGAGGTCGCCCGCGAACACGCGGAAGCGCTGTCCGACGCCCTGATGGAGTCGGGCGCGCTGTCCGTCTCCGTCGAGGACGCCGACGAAGGCACCGACCAGGAAAAGCCGATGTTCGGCGAACCTGGCATGGAGCCGGCCGAAGCGGCGTGGGAACATTCCCGCGTCGTCGCGCTGACCGACATCGACGCCGACCAGGCGGCAATCGTGGCCGAAGCTGCGCAAGCCATCGGCCTGGCCACCCCGCCGCAGTTCACCACCCGCCCGGTGGCGGACGAAGACTGGGTACGCAAGACGCAGTCGCAATTCGCGCCTATCCACATCGGCAAGAACATCTGGGTCGTGCCGAGCTGGCACGATGCGCCCGAACCCGACGCACTGATCCTGGAACTCGATCCGGGGCTGGCGTTCGGCACCGGCAGCCACCCGACCACCCGCCTGTGCATGGAATGGCTGGAAGCGCACCCTGCACCTGGCAAGACCGTGCTCGATTACGGCTGCGGCTCCGGCATCCTGGCGATGGTCGCCAAGAAGCTCGGCGCGGGCGCGGTGTCGGGCGTCGACATCGATCCGCAGGCGATCGAATCGGCAAAGGACAACGCCGAGCGCAACCGCTGCGAGATCGAATACTTCCTGCCGGAAGACTTCGCGCAGTCCTCGCATGCCGATGAACGCTTCGACATCGTCGTTGCCAACATCCTGTCCAGCCCACTCAAGCTGATGGCGCCAATGCTGTCCGGCCGCGTGGCGCCGGGCGGCTCGCTGATCCTGTCCGGCGTGCTGGCGCGCCAGGCAGAGGAAGTGGCGGCCGCCTACGCACCGTTCATCAAGCTGTCGGTCTGGGCCGAGCTGGATGGATGGGTCGCCCTGCACGGGCAACTCGAGCAAGGCAGCTGACCTGCGCATGGCGCTCGCCACCAAATGCCCCCATTGCGGAACCGTCTTCAAGGTCGCTGCCGACCAGCTGAAGCTCCGCGGGGGCATCGTCCGCTGCGGTAAATGCAGCGAAGTCTTTGACGGCAACGCAGCGCTGATCGATCCCGACGCTGCCCTGCAGCGCCCCGCTCCCGCAGTCGCCGGAGCCACGCCGGAAGAAGAGACCCCGGTCTACACGCTCGACTTCGACACCACCTTCGAGCCGCTCGGCATCATCCCGAAAGCCGAAGAGGAGCCGGTTGCGGCGGAACCCACGCCCCAACTCGACATCGACTTCGACCTCGACCTCGTCGCCCCCGTCCGACCCGAACCCGAACCCGAACCGGTAGCGGACGACCACCCGGGGACTGTCCAGCAGGGAACGTCCCCCGCTCTTCATTCGCCGGAGCCGGTAGAGGAGCCCGAGCTTGCGCCCGAACCTGAGCCTGAGCCTGAGCCTGAGCCTGCGCCCGAGCCTGAGCGTGAGCCCGAGGAACCACCCGCTCCCGCCCCGATCCCGCACCCGGAAGTGGAACCAGAGTCCATTTCCCCTTCCATGGCCGAAGATGCCCAGGGCGCCGAGCTGGTCCCCGGCCTCATGGCCACGGAATCGGCCCACACCGGTGAACCAGAGCGGTTTGAGGACGAGTCCGAGGAACCCGGCTTCGTCACCCGCGTGCGCAAGAAGGAAAAAGCCAGGCGCATCACCCGCATCCTGATGGCCATTGGCAGCGTGCTGCTGCTGGCCGGCCTGCTCGCCCAGGGCGTCATCAGCTTCGGCTCGGAACTGGCCGCCCGCTACCCGCAAGCAAAGCCTGCGCTCACCGAAGCGTGCAAGCTGCTGCGCTGCCGGATCACCCTGCCCGCCCAGATCGACATGCTGGCAGTGGAAACCGGCGAACTGCAAACCATCGCCGCCAATACCTTCCTGTTTGCCACGGTGCTGCGCAACGACAGCACGCTGGTGCAGGCCTGGCCACACATCGAACTGGCGCTGACCGACGCCGCCGACAAGACCCTGGTCCGCCGCGTGATCAAGCCGGCGGAATACCTGCCACGCACGGTCGGCAACCGCGGCTTCGCTGCCAAGACCGAGCAGCCGGTCAAAGTCTATTTCCAGCTCACCGGCGTGACTGCCTCGGGCTATCACATCGCCATCTTCTATCCCTGACACGCCATGACCAAGAATAAAACCGCCCTGATCTGCGGATCGCTCGCATTCGACAAGATCATGCAGTACCACGGCCGTTTCGGCGAAGCGCTGCTGGCGGACCAGCTGCACAAGGTGAATGTCTCGTTCCTGGTCCCGACCCTGCGCACCGAATACGGCGGCTGCTCGGCCAACGTGGCGTACAACCTCAAGATGCTGGGAGGCGACCCGCTGATCATGGCGACCATCGGCCAGGACGGCGGCGAGTACATGGACCGCTTCGCGCAGCTGGGCATCGAGACGCGCGCGATCAAAAAGATCGCCAGCGCCTACACCGCCCAGTGCTTCGTCACCGCGGACCTGGACGGCAACCAGATCAACGCTTTCCACCCGGGCGCCATGGAGCATTCGCAGGAACTGTACGCGGGCGACGTGGGCGAGGTGGCGATCGCGATCATCGGCCCGGATGGGCGCGAAGGCATGGTCAAGCACGCAGCCGACTGTGCGGCGCTGGGCATCCCGTTCATGTTTGATCCGGGCCAGCAGCTGCCGCGCTTCGATGGCGCGGAGCTGATCCGCTTCATCGACCAGGCCACCTACCTGGCGGCCAACGACTACGAATTCGAATTGCTGATGGACCGCACCGGCCTGACCTTGCCGGATATCGCGTCGCGCCTGCAGGCGCTGATCGTCACACGCGGCGCGCAGGGCTCCGAGATCTATGCGAATGGCGAGCGCCACCTGATTCCGGCGGTTGCGGCGGCCGAGGTGGTCGATCCGACCGGCTGCGGCGACGCCTACCGCGCCGGCCTGCTGTACGGGATCACCGAAGGCTTCGACTGGCCGACCACCGGCCGCCTGGCGAGCCTGATGGGCGCCATCAAGATCGCGCACCAGGGTGGCCAGAACCACGCCTTCACGCGTGACGAGATCGCCGCCCGCTTCAAACAATCCTTCGGCTACGCGTTTTAAGCGTCATCCCCGCGCACGCGCCCCCCTGCCGAGCAACAGCATAGGTACTGAAACTTCAGCAGGGGCCCCCGCGTTCGCGGGGGTGACGTGCTACCGTTCGCGGGGGTGACGGGCTACCGTTCGCGGGGTGACGTGCTAACGGCCGCCGGGATACAGA
>DASWYE010000153.1:0-3281 GCA_036405115.1 Telluria sp.
GAGATGTCCGCACAGGCGCGCGAGGGCAAGCTCAAGCCGACCGACATGCAGGGCGCGACCTTCACCATCTCGTCGCTGGGCGGCATCGGCGGCACCGCGTTCACGCCGATCATCAACGCACCGGAAGTGGCGATCCTCGGCCTGTCCAAGTCCAGCATGAAGCCGGTATGGGACGGCTCGGCCTTCCAGCCGCGCCTGATGCTGCCGCTGTCGCTGTCGTACGACCACCGCGTCATCGACGGCGCCATGGCTGCGCGCTTCACGGCCTACCTGGCGGAAGTACTGGCCGACCTGCGCAAGTCGCTGCTGTAATCGGGGAGAGCGGATATGACTACTGAAGTAAAAGTCCCCAACATCGGCGATTTCAAGGACGTCGAAGTCATCGAACTGATGGTCAAGGTCGGCGACACGATCAAGGTCGACCAGTCGATCGCCACCGTCGAATCCGACAAGGCCAGCATGGAGATCCCTTCGACGCACGCCGGCGTGGTCAAGGAAATCAGGATGAAGGTCGGCGACAAGGTGAACGAAGGTTCCCTCATGCTGATCATCGACGAAGTGGCAGGCGCCCCTGCTCATGGTGGTAGCGCTACCGCCGTCGCCCCCTCAGCTACCGTCACCCCCGCGAACGCGGGGGGGCCTGCTGAATCCGCAGCACCCGCGAAAGCAGCAGCTCCGGCACCAGTTGGTGGTTCGTACTCTGGCCAGGTCGACCTCGAATGCGACATGATGGTCCTGGGCGCCGGCCCCGGCGGCTACTCCGCCGCCTTCCGCTCCGCCGACCTCGGCATGAACGTGGTGCTGGTCGAGAAATACGCCGCCCTCGGCGGCGTCTGCCTGAATGTCGGCTGCATCCCGTCGAAAGCGCTGCTGCACGTGGCTGCCGTGATCGACGAAACCGCCGAAATGGCCGCGCACGGCGTCACCTTCGCCAAGCCGCAGGTCGACATCGACCAGCTGCGCGCCTACAAGGACAAGGTCATCACCAGGATGACCGGCGGCCTGGCCGGCATGGCCAAGGCCCGCAAAGTGAAGGTGGTGCAGGGCGTCGGCAACTTCGTCAGCCCGAACCACATCGAAGTCACCGCGGCCGACGGCAGCAAACAGGTCGTGCAGTTCAAGCAGGCCATCATCGCCGCCGGTTCGTCGGTCGTGAAGCTGCCATTCGTGCCTGAAGATCCGCGCATCGTCGACTCGACCGGCGCGCTGGAGCTGCGCCAGGTGCCGAAGAAGATGCTGGTCATCGGCGGCGGCATCATCGGCCTCGAAATGGCGACGGTGTATTCCACGCTCGGCTCCCGCATCGACGTCGTCGAAATGATGGACGGCCTGATGCAGGGCGCGGACCGCGACATGGTCAAGGTCTGGCAGAAGTTCAACGAGAAGCGCTTCGACAAGATCATGACGAAGACGAAGACTGTCGGCGTGGAAGCACTCGCCGAAGGCATCAAGGTCACCTTCGAAGCGGCGGAAGCCGGCGCAGCAGCACCGGAACCGCAGCTGTACGACATGGTACTGGTGGCAGTCGGCCGCAGCCCGAACGGCAAGAAGATCGCCGCCGACAAGGCCGGCGTGATCGTGGGCGATCGCGGCTTCATCCCGGTCGATGGCCAGATGCGCACCAACGTGCCGCACATCTTCGCGATCGGCGACATCGTCGGCCAGCCGATGCTGGCGCACAAGGCGGTGCACGAGGCGCACGTCGCGGCGGAAGCAGCGCATGGCGAGCAGGCATACTTCGACGCCAAAGTCATTCCGTCGGTCGCCTACACCAATCCTGAAGTGGCGTGGGTCGGCGTGACCGAGGACGAAGCAAAGGCCAAGGGCATCGAGCTGAAGAAGGGCGTCTTCCCGTGGGCCGCCAGCGGCCGTGCGGTCGCCAACGCGCGCGACGAAGGCTTCACCAAGCTGCTGTTCGACGCGGAAACCGGCCGCATCGTCGGTGGTGGTATCGTAGGCACCAATGCGGGCGACATGATTGGCGAAGTCGCACTGGCGATCGAGATGGGCGCGGACGGCGTGGATATCGGCAAGACGATCCACCCGCACCCGACGCTCGGCGAATCGATCGGCATGGCCGCGGAAGTCTACAAAGGCGTCTGCACCGACCTGCCCCCGCAGCGAAAGCGCTAAGCGCCAGGGGACTGTCCCCTTGGGGACTGTCCCCCGCTCTTTCATCAGCGCAGCTTTATCTCCAACAAAAGAGCTGGGGACAGTCCCCTCCGGGGACAGTCCCCTAACCCCGAGGAAATCGATGCGGATCGCCACCTTCAACATCAACGGCATGAACGCCCGCCTGCCAGCCCTGCTGCAGTGGCTGCAGGAAGAACAACCCGATGTCGCCTGCCTGCAGGAGCTGAAAACCCCCCACGAGAAGTTCCCCATCGAGTCGATCGAGGCGGCCGGCTATGGCGTGATCTGGCACGGCCAGAAAAGCTGGAACGGCGTGGCGATCCTCGCGCGCGGATGCCAGCCGGTGGAACACAAGGTGGGCCTGCCTGGCGACGAGGAAGACCTGCAAAGCCGCTACATCGAGGCGATGGTCAACGGCGTGCTGGTGTGCTGCCTGTACCTCCCCAACGGTAATCCCGCGCCCGGTCCCAAATTCGACTACAAGCTCGCGTGGATGGAGCGCCTGATCATCCGCGCGCAGGAAATCATCGACAGCGGCGTACCGGCCGTGCTGGCCGGCGACTTCAACGTCATGCCGACCGATATCGACGTCTACAAGCCGGAGCGCTGGCTCACCGACGCGCTGTTCCGACCAGAGTCGCGCGAAGCCTTCCACCGCCTCATGGCGCAGGGCTGGACCGATTCGATCCGCACGCTGCATCCGGATGAAGTGATCTACACCTTCTGGGACTACTTCCGCAATGCGTTCGGCCGCAATGCGGGCATCCGCATCGACCACCTGCTGCTCAGCCCCGCGCTGGCGCCATCGCTGCGCGCCGCCGGCGTCAACACCGATGTGCGCGCGCGCGAAAAGCCGAGCGACCACGCGCCAACCTGGATCGAGCTGGACTGGAAGGGCGCCTGAGGTGCGCGCGGCCCTGGCCCTGGCCGCGCTGCTCGCCATTCCGGCGCACGCGGACCCCGTGGCAGCGATCGAGGGTGTGTACAAGCAGCGCCATGTGATTGAACCGGCGTCGGAGAACCGGCAGATTGAAACCGAGGACATCGTCGAGATCGTGCGCTACGACGACGCGCACGTATATGTGCGTGCGCGGCTCTGGTTCCACGACGGTTCTGTATGCGGCATTTCCGGCATCGCGGGAAGGGAG
>DASWYE010000154.1:0-14857 GCA_036405115.1 Telluria sp.
CCTACCGCAACAAGCTGGCCGGCCAGGTGGCCAACGCCGAGCCTTCGCGCGCACCGGAAGCCTCCCAGTCGGCGGCCGGCCGCATCACCGCTCGCGTGCAGGAACGCCCGACCGCGGCCAATGAGGCGCGCGACCAGCTGCGCCTGTCGCGCGCGCCTGCCGCCGGCGCCGCCGGCCAGGCCGGCAGCGCCGCCGTCGAAGACGGCATCGCCAGGGAACGCGAGCTGGCCGACGCCACCGCACGCGTCAAGGAACTCGAGCGCAACGTCAGCGAGCTGGAACAACTGCTGTCCGTGAAGGGCGAAGTACCTGCTGCAGCGCCAGCGGGCGAGCTGACCCAGACCCCGCCACCGGCCGCACAGCCCGCCGCGACTGCGCCCGCAAAGCCGAAGCAACCGGCAACCCTGGCAAAGAAACGCACTGTGGCAGAGCCTTCGCTGGTCGACAGCATCATCGACAACCTGCACTACATCGGCGCAGCCTTGCTGGTTCTGCTGCTGGGCGGCTATGCCGTCAGCAAGCGCCGCAAGAAGACGGTGGAAGAAGCGCTCATCCTGGCTCCGAGCACGCTCGGCGCGGCGAGCGAACAGGTCCCGTCCATGTTCGCCCACACCGGCGGCCAGAGCGTCGACACCAGCAACAGCGTGTTCAACTCCAGCTTCGCGCCATCGGCCAGCCAGCTCGACACCAACGAGGTCGACCCGGTAGCGGAAGCCGACGTCTACATCGCCTACGGTCGCGATGCCCAGGCCGAGGAGATCCTGAAGGAAGCACTGCGCACCCATCCGGAACGCATGCCGGTGCGCCTGAAGCTGCTGGAGATCTACGCCGCGCGCAAGGACCAGCGCGCCTTCGAAACCCAGGCGGGCGAAATCTACAGCCTGACCCGCGGTACCGGCGACGACTGGGCGCAAGCCGCCGCGCTGGGCCTGACGATCGAGCCGCTCAATCCGCTGTACGCGGGCGCCCCGGGCGCACCGACCGCGGCCCCGGCCATGGCGTCCGAACAGCCGGCAGTGCAGGCCCGGGACGCCGACGACGGCCAGGCGGCATCCCCTGCGTCGATGGACCTGGACCTGAGCGGCGACATGGCGACCGCCTTGCCGGTGGCCGACGAGGCGCCAGCCGCGCAGAAGGAAGAGGAGCATACGCTCGACTTCGACCTCGGTGGCCTGGGCTTCGAGCCGGCCAGGGCCGAAGCCGCGGCGCCCGAGGCGGCCGCGCCGCTCGAGCCGCTGTCCGACCTGTCGTTCGACCTGGACGCCACCGCCGTGCCCGCAGCCGAAGCGCCAGCTGCGGCGCAGCAAGCGGAGCCGCAGCTGGAATCGGCCGCGACCGCCGAGCTGCCGGACATGGCGTTCGACCTGCCATTCGACACTCCGGCCGCGGAAAGCACCGCCGGGACACCGGAGCCGGTGGAAGCCAAGCTCGCCGACCTGAGCCTGGACTTCATGCCGGCCGCCAGTGCGCCGGCAGCGCCTGCGACGCCAGCCGATGACTTCGCGATGGCCGACCTGGCACGCGAATTCGACCTGCCTTCCGCCGAACCTGCTGCCAGGGCGCCGCAAGGTGGCGCAAGCCTGCCGGACGCGATGCAAGACCTGGACGCGATGGACTTCGACCTGCCTGCGGCCACGCCGGAGCAGCCAGCCGCCGCGCCAACGCCAGCCGTCGAGACGGACTTCGATGCCGACATGTTCTCGCTGGAGCTGCCTGCAGTGGACGAAACGGCGACGCCGGCGCCAGCAGCCGCAGCGGCGGCGCCGTCATTCGACATGTCGGGCCTCGACCTCGACCTGCCAGCTGCCGGCGCTGCGGGAGAACCGACGGCAGTGCCGGAACCGGTCGAAGCGTCCGCCGGCAACATGGAAATGGAAACCAAGCTTGACCTCGCGATCGCTTACCAGGAAATCGGTGACAAGGAAGGCGCACGCGAACTGGTCGACGAAGTGATCAAGGGCGGCACGCCAACCCAGGTTGCGAAGGCAAGCGCGCTGCGCGAACAACTGGTCTGATGAAGCGTATCGCACTCGGCGTGCAGTATGACGGCACGCCCTGGAACGGCTACCAGAAACAGACTGACCGCAACACCGTACAGGACCGGCTGGAGATCGCACTCGAGAAGTTCGCGTGCGTGAAACTGGCCACCACCTGCGCCGGCCGCACCGACCGTGGCGTCCATGCGACCGAGCAGGTGGTCCATTTCGACACCGACCTCACGCGCGCACCCCAGTCCTGGGTGCGCGGCACCAATACCTTCCTGCCCGACTCGATCGTGGTGCGCTGGGCGCACGAGCTGCCGGCGCTGGAAGGCGACGAGTTCCACGCGCGCTTCGCCGCGCGTTCGCGCACCTACCACTACGTGCTGTACAACCACGCAGTGCCGTCCTCGCTGCTGCACGGGCGCGCCGGCTGGGTGTTCCGCCCGCTGGACGTGGAGCGCATGCGTGAAGCGGCCCGCCACCTGCTGGGTACCCATGACTTCACCGCATTCCGCTCGTCCGAGTGCCAGGCCAGGTCGCCAATCAAGCAGATGCACGAGATCGGCATCGAGCGGCGCGGCGACCTGATCGTGTTCACGCTGCGCGCATCTGCGTTCCTGCACCACATGGTGCGCAATATCGTCGGCAGCCTGATTTTCGTCGGCACCGGCCGCAACGAGCCGGGCTGGATGGCCGAGGTGCTGGCAGGGCAGGACCGCAACCTGGCGGCGCCGACCTTCATGCCGGACGGGCTGTACCTCGCCAAAATCGAGTACGATGACAAATGGGGCCTGCCGCAGGAGAAGCTGAGCCCCTTGCCCTGGTTCTGACCTTCACGCGCATGCATCGCACCCGTATCAAGATCTGCGGGCTGACCCGCACCGACGACGTTCGCGCAGCTGTCGCGAGCGGCGCCGACGCGCTCGGATTCGTCTTCTACCCGAAAAGCCCGCGCTACGTGACCGCGCAGCAGGCGGCCGACCTGATCGTGGACCTGCCGGCGTTCGTCACGGCGACTGGCCTGTTCGTCAACGCGACGGAGGCCCAGGTCGTGGAGACGCTGGCAGTGGCGCCCATCGGCCTGCTGCAATTCCACGGCGACGAGACGCCGGAGCAGTGCGCGCAGCTGGCCGCCGCCGTCGGTCGGCCATGGATGAAGGCCTACCGCGTCAGGCCCGACACCACCGGCGCCGATTTGCTAGAATACGAACGTGTATGCCGCGCCGCGAGCCCACTGTTTTCGAGCCTCCTGCTCGACACGTATGTGGATGCCTACGGCGGCGCAGGAAAGGTTTTTGATTGGTCTCTTATTCCAAACGAGCTCGCGCCTCGGGCCGTTTTAAGTGGTGGCTTGAGCGCGCAAAACGCGACTGACGCGGTTGCTCGTGTTCGCCCGTTCGCGGTTGACGTCAGCAGTGGCGTCGAGCGCGAAAAGGGCATCAAGGACGCCACACGGATCGCCGCTTTCGTCGAAGCGGTCCGGGCAGCCGACGCCACCATCTAAAGGAACTACCAATGACTGAGAAATCCGACCGCGGCCATCCCGCGGCCTTGTTCCGCACCTCCGAATACGCACTGCCCGACGCCACCGGCCACTTCGGCCGCTACGGCGGTTCGTTTGTCGCCGAAACCCTGAGCCACGCGCTGGCCGAACTGAACGAAGCCTATGCGCGCTACTCGCAGGATCCCGAGTTCCTCGAAGAGTTCCGCTATGAGCTCAAGCACTTCGTCGGCCGCCCATCCCCCGTGTACCACGCCAGGCGCTGGTCGGAGCAGCTGGGCGGCGCGCAGATCTTCTTCAAGCGCGAGGACCTGAACCACACCGGCGCGCACAAGATCAACAACGTGATCGGCCAGGCGCTGCTGGCGCGCCGCATGGGCAAGAAGCGCATCATCGCCGAGACCGGGGCAGGGCAGCACGGCGTCGCCACCGCCACCATCTGCGCGCGCTTCGGCCTCGAATGCGTGGTGTACATGGGCAGCGAGGACGTCAGGCGCCAGGCGCAGAACGTGTACCGCATGAAGCTGCTTGGCGCGACCGTGGTGCCGGTGGAATCGGGTTCGAAGACGCTCAAGGACGCGCTCAACGAAGCGATGCGCGACTGGGTCACCAACATCGAAAGCACCTTCTACATCATCGGCACCGTGGCGGGCCCGCACCCATACCCGATGATGGTGCGCGACTTCCAGTCGGTGATCGGCGAGGAATGCCTGCAGCAGATGCCGGAGATGATCGGCCACCAGCCGGACTACGTTGTCGCCTGCATCGGCGGCGGCTCGAACGCGATGGGCATCTTCTATCCCTACATCGACCACAAGGAGACGCAGCTGATCGGCGTGGAAGCGGCGGGCGAGGGTCTCGACAGCGGCAGGCATGCAGCTTCGCTGACCGCCGGCGCTGCCGGCGTCCTGCATGGCAACCGCACCTATCTGCTGCAGGATGCGAACGGCCAGATCATCGAGACACACTCCGTGTCCGCCGGCCTGGATTATCCGGGCGTCGGTCCCGAGCACGCCTGGCTGAAGGACTGCGGCCGCGCGCAATACGTGTCGATCACCGACGACGAAGCGCTGGCCGCGTTCCATGATTGCTGCCACATCGAGGGCATCATTCCTGCGCTGGAGTCGTCGCACGCGATCGCGTACGCGACCAAGCTGGCGCCGACGCTGGGCAAGGACAAGTCGATCCTGGTGAACCTGTCCGGCCGCGGCGACAAGGACATGCACACCGTCGCCGAGCGCGCCGGCCTGAACTTCAACTAAAGGAAGCGACAACGATGTCAAAGATTGCAGCTACCTTCGAGAAGCTCAAGCGGCAGGGCCGCACCGGCCTGGTCACCTTCATCACCGCCGGCGATCCGGCGCCCGAACTCACCGTGCCGCTGATGCACGCACTGGTGGCGGGCGGCGCCGACGTGCTGGAACTGGGCGTGCCGTTCTCCGACCCGATGGCGGAAGGGCCTGTCATCCAGCGTGCCTGCGAGCGCGCGCTCAAGTACGGCATCGGCATGAATGACGTGCTGGGCTACGTGCGCGAATTCCGCAAGACCGACCAGTCCACGCCAGTGGTGCTGATGGGCTATGCGAACCCGATCGAGCGCATGGGGCCGGAAGCATTCGTCGCGCAATGCCGCGATGCCGGCGTGGACGGCGCGATCGTGGTCGACTATCCGCCGGAAGAGTGCGAGGAGTTCGCGGCGCAGATGCGCGCAGCCGGGCTTGACCTGATCTTCCTGCTGGCGCCGACGTCGACGCCAGCGCGCATCGCACAGGTGGCGCGCGTGGGCAGCGGCTTCTGCTACTACGTCTCGCTGAAGGGCGTGACCGGGGCCGGGCACATCGACACGGACGACGTGGCGCGCCGCGTCGCCACGATCCGCGAGCACGTCACGCTGCCGGTCGGCGTCGGCTTCGGCATCCGCGATGCCGCCACCGCCAGGGCTCTGGCCGAGGTGGCCGATGCCGTCGTGATCGGCAGCCGCATCATCCAGGAACTGGAAAACACGCCGCGCGAGCAGGCCGTCGACGCCGTCCGCACATTCGTCGCCGGAATCCGCACCGCCCTCGACAACTAGCACGGGGAGGGACTGCCCCGTCCGGGTCAGTCTCCATCCCGCGCACGTTTAATCTGCATCACGCGAGCTACACCATGATCACGCTACCGTGTTTTCATGGCTGAGCCGGAATGTTTCCGCGGAGGCAAGGTTCGACAAGAACGGGCCAAGCGGCTAAACTACTGCCACCGAACAAGCCGTAAAGGAGTATCCATGAGTTGGTTGGAAAAATTGCTGCCCCCGCGCATCCAGCGGTCCGATGCCGGCGCGCGCAAGACGATGCCGGAAGGCCTGTGGGTGAAATGCCCGTCGTGCGAGGCAGTCCTGTACCGTACCGACCTGGAATCGAACCTGCACGTCTGCCCCAAGTGCGACCACCACATGCGCATCCGCGCCCGCGATCGCCTCGACGCGCTGCTGGACGAAGGCGGCCGCTACGAGATCGGCCAGGAAGTGCTGCCGGTCGACACCCTCAAGTTCAAGGACAGCAAGAAGTATCCTGACCGCCTGAAGCAGGCGATGGATGCCACCGGCGAGACCGACGCGATGGTGGTGCTGGGCGGCTCGATCATGAGCATGCCGGTCGTGGTGGCCTGCTTCGAATTCGAATTCATGGGCGGCTCGATGGGCTCCGTGGTGGGCGAGCGCTTCGCGCGCGGCGCGCAGCAGGCGCTGGAGCAGAAAGTGCCGTTCGTGTGCATCACCGCCACCGGCGGCGCGCGCATGCAGGAAGGCTTGCTGTCGCTGATGCAGATGGCGAAAACCACCTCGATGCTGACCAAGCTGTCCGAGAAAAAGCTGCCATTTATCAGCGTGCTGACCGACCCGACCATGGGCGGCGTGTCCGCATCGTTCGCCTTCATGGGCGACGTGGTGATGGCCGAGCCGAAGGCGCTGATCGGATTCGCCGGCCCGCGCGTGATCGAAAACACCGTGCGCGAGAAGCTGCCGGAAGGCTTCCAGCGTTCCGAGTTCCTGCTGCAGAAGGGCGCCATCGACATGATCGTGGACCGCCGCCAGATGCGCGAAGAAATCGCGCGCCTGCTGGCACTGCTGCAGAACCAGCCAGCCGACGTCATCGCCTGATTCCCCCTCCCGCGTGCGCGCTGCCGCAGCGCGCACGCCGTTTCGCCCGCCCATCCATGCACAATCTCCCGACTACCTTGCCCGACTGGCTCGCGCTGCTCGAGTCGCGCCACGCCGAAACGCATATCGACATGGGCCTGGCCCGCGTCCAGCAGGTGAAGGAGGCGATGGGACTGGCGTTCGACTGCCCCGTGATCATGGTGGCCGGCACCAACGGCAAGGGTTCCACCTGCGCCATGCTGGAGTCGATCCTGCTGCGCGCCGGCTACCGCGTCGGGCTGTACATCAAGCCGCACTTCCTGCACTTTAACGAGCGCGCCCGCATCAACGGCGACATGGCCAGCGACGATGCGCTGGTGGCCGCGTTCAACGCGGTGGAGGCAAAGCGCGGCGAGGTGCCGCTCACGTACTTCGAATTCACCACGCTGGCGATCATGCAGTTGCTGTCCGGTGCCGGGCTTGATGTGGTGATACTGGAAGTGGGCCTGGGCGGCCGCCTCGATGCGGTCAACGTGATCGACGCGGACGTGGCGATCGTGACCAGCGTCGATATCGACCATACCGACTACCTCGGCGACACGCGCGAGAAGATCGGCTTCGAAAAAGCCGGCATCTTCAGGCCGGGCAAGGCCGCGATCTGCAGCGACCCGGTACCGCCGCAGTCGCTGGTGGACCATGCGAATGCGATCGGCGCCGACCTGTGGCTGCTGGGGCGTGATTTCAACTACTCGGGGGACAAGCAGCAGTGGAATTTCGGCGGCCGCACCATGCGCCGCAACTCGCTTGCCTATCCGAGCCTGCGCGGCGCCAACCAGCTGCTCAATGCGTCGGCCGCGCTGGCTGCGCTGGAAGTGCTCAAGCACCAGCTGCCGGTCGGCGCGCAGGAAGTGCGCACCGGCCTGGTCGTGGTCGAGCTGCCGGGCCGCTTCCAGGTGCTGCCTGGCCGTCCGGCCATCATCTACGACGTGGCCCATAATCCGCACGCAGCCGCCACGCTCGCGCAAAACCTTGGCAACATGGGCTTCCACCGCTTCACCTACGCGGTGCTGGGCATCATGCAGGACAAGGACATCGACGGCGTGATCGCGCCGATGGCGCAGTACATCGACCACTGGAACATCGCCCAGCTGCCGTCGCCGCGCTCGGCCGATCCGGCCGCGCTGGTACAGAAGGTGCAGGCGCTGGCGCCGGCCAGCCCGAAACCGGGCGAGTGGTCGGCCACCGCGTTCGCGGACCCGGCCGCGGCTTTCGAGGATGCACTGAGCCGCGCCGGTGAGAATGATAGAATTGTGGTCTTTGGCTCCTTTTACACCGTCGCCGGTGTGATGGCCGCCCGAAAAACCTCACTCTGAACAGCTACCGAATGGGCTTCTCGTCGCAATCTGAGCAAGACAGGCAGGAACCCGCTGGCGAAGACAGCGGCCACTTTTTCAAGGCTGACGACGCCGACGCGATCGCCGCGGTCGCCAAATCCAAGCGCGCTTCCAGTGCAGGCGAAGGCGCACCGCGCCGCGCCCGCAAGAGCGCAGCGGCCGACCCCATGCTTCCCGAGAAAAAACGCGCTCGCCGCCGCCTGGTCGGCGCGATCGCGCTGGCGCTCGCGGTCGCGGTCGGGCTGCCGATGATCCTCGACTCCTCCGAACCGAAGCAGCTGGCGAACGACATCGCAGTCCAGATCCCGTCCATGGACAAGGCGCCGCCGCTGCCGGTGCCGGCCGCCGCGGCGCCGGCCGATGCGGGCGCGCAGTCCGCGTCGCCCGATGTCGCCACGGTCGATGCGACCGCAGCGCTGGGCGAGAACGAGGAAGTTGTCGACGCCCCCGCCGCGGCCAGCCCGCCACCGCCCGCAGAAGAACCGAAGCCGCAGCCGAAGCCCGAAGTGAAGGCGCCGCCAAAGCCGGAACCTGTCGCCGCGGCGCCGGCAAGGGAGGCGGCCAAGCCGGCCGCCAAGCCCGCCGACGACGCCTCGCGCGCGCTTGCCATCCTCGAGGGCAAGCCGGTCGCCGCCAAGCCGAAGGCCGCTGCTGCGCCAGGCGGCGAGAAATTCGTGGTACAGGTAGGCGCCTTCAGCTCCGCCGAAAAAGTGGCCGAGCTGCGCTCCAGGCTGTCCGCCGAGGGCATCGCCTCGTACACGCAGAAGGCGGCCAAGGACGTCACCCGCGTACGGGTGGGGCCGTTCGCGACGCGCGCGCAGGCCGACCAGGTCCAGGCGAAGCTGCGCAAGATCGGACTGTCCGGCACTGTCGTCGCCGACTGAGGCCAGGGCTGCGCGCGGCGTGACGGTTTTCGACTACCTGGTACTGGTGACGCTCGCCTCGTCGATCGTGATCGGCGTATTCCGCGGGCTGGTGAAGGAAGTGTTGTCGCTGGCAGGCTGGGTGGTCGCGTTTTTTGTCGCGAACGCCTTTGGCGCGCAGCTGGCCGCCATGCTGCCCGGCGTGATCCCGGGCGAGGTGCTGCGACTGATCATCGCCTTCATCGTGCTGTTTATCGGTACAAGGCTCCTGATGGGCCTGGTGAGCATGGCGATCGGCGCGCTGGTCACCGCGAGCGGCTTGTCGCCCGTCGACCGCCTGCTCGGCGCCGGCTTCGGCCTGGCGCGCGGCGTGGTGATCGTGCTTGCGGTGGTGACAGTGTGCGCGATGACATCGATACCGCAGCAGCCGTTCTGGAAGGACGCGCAGCTGCGCCCTGCGGTGGAAGGCACCGCCCGCGCCATCAGGCCACTGCTGCCGGAGGCGCTGGCGCGCCACCTGCGCTATTGAAGAATTTTTGAAATCAAGTAGGTCCATTCAGGAGCATCATCATGTGCGGCATCGTCGGTATCGCTTCCAATTCTCCCGTCAACCAGACCCTGTATGACGCGCTGCTGCTGCTGCAGCACCGCGGCCAGGACGCCGCTGGCATCGCCACCAGCCAGCACAGCACCTTCTCGATGTACAAGGCCAACGGCCTGGTGCGCGACGTGTTCAGGACCCGCAACATGCGTTCGCTGCTGGGTAACACCGGCATCGGCCACGTGCGCTACCCGACCGCCGGCTCGTCCAGCGAAGAAGAGGCGCAACCGTTCTACGTCAATGCGCCGTTCGGCATCACTTTTGCGCACAACGGGAACCTGACCAACTGGGAACAGCTCAAGATCGAGATGTTCAAGAAGGACCGTCGCCACATCAACACCGACTCCGATTCCGAAGTCATGCTGAACGTGCTGGCGCACGAGATCCAGGAAGCCTCGGTCGGCTACTCGCTCGACCCGGACGGCATCTTCAAGGCCGTCGCCATGCTGCACAAGCGCGTGCGCGGCGCCTACGCCGCGGTGGCGCAGATCGCCGGCTACGGCCTGCTGGCCTTCCGCGACCCGTTCGGCATCCGCCCGCTGTGCATCGGCGCGCAGGAGAACGAGCAGGGCGTGACCGAATACCTGATCGCCAGCGAGTCGGTGGCGCTGGAAGGCATGGGCTTCCGCTTCCTGCGCGACGTCGCGCCAGGCGAGGCGATCTTCGTCGACATGGATGGCGTGCTGCACGCGCGCCAGTGCGCGGAGAACCCGACCTTGAACCCATGCGCGTTCGAATATGTCTATCTGGCGCGCCCGGATTCGGTCATCGACGGCGCCTCGGTGTACGCCACCCGCCTCAAGATGGGCGAGTACCTGGCCGACAAGATCAAGGCCGAACTGCGCACCGGCGACATCGACGTGGTGATGCCGATCCCGGATTCCTCGCGTCCGGCCGCGATCCAGCTCGCGCTCAAGCTGGGCGTGGAATATCGCGAAGGCTTCATCAAGAACCGCTACATCGGCCGCACCTTCATCATGCCGGGCCAGGCGATGCGCAAGAAGTCGGTGCGCCAGAAGCTCAATGCGATCGGCGCCGAATTCAAGGGCAAGAACGTGCTGCTGGTGGACGACTCGATCGTGCGCGGCACCACCAGCCGCGAGATCGTGCAGATGGCGCGCGAAGCCGGCGCCCGCAACGTGTACTTCGCGTCGGCCGCGCCTCCGGTGCTGTTCCCGAACGTGTACGGCATCGACATGCCGACCCGCGACGAACTGATCGCCCACGGCCGCACGCGCGACGAGATCTGCCGCGAGATCACGGCCGACGCGCTGATCTACCAGGACATCGAATCGCTCAAGCGTTCGATCTCGGACGTCAATCCGGCGCTGACGGACTTCGAGGCCTCCTGCTTCGACGGCCGCTACATCACCGGCGACGTCACCCCGGAATACCTGGACCGCCTCGAGCGCGCACGGCACAACCCGAAGGTCGCGCAGGACGACCTGATCCGCACACAGCTGAACCTGAACAAGATCGACGCTGAATGAAGCAGAAGGGCTTCACCACCACGATCCTGCACGGCGACCGCCAGAAGGCGGTGGAAGCAGGATCGCTGCACAAGCCGGTGCACACCTCGGTGGCATTCGGCTATGCGGACGCGCGCCAGCTGGCCTCGGTGTTCCAGGGCAGGGAGCCGGGCTTCCGCTACGGCCGCCAGGGCAACCCGACCGTGGCCGCGCTGGAGGAGAAGATCACCCGCATGGAGCAGGGCGTGGGCTCGATCTGCTTCGCCACCGGCATGGGCGCGATTGGCGCACTGTTCCAGGCGCTGCTGCGCGCGGGCGACCACGTGGTGTCGTCCAGCTTCCTGTTCGGGAATACCAACAGCCTGTGGAATACGGTGGCGGGGCAGGGCGTGGGCGTGAGCTTCGCCGACGCGACCGACGTGGCCAAGGTGGAGGCGGCGCTCACGCCGCAGACGCGCCTGGTGTTCGTCGAAACCATCGCCAATCCGCGTACGCAGGTCGCGGACCTGGCCCGCATCGGCAAGTTGTGCGCCGAACGCGGCATCCTGTACGTGGTGGACAACACCATGACCACGCCCTACCTGTTCCGCCCGAAGGACGTGGGCGCCGGCCTGGTGGTCAACGCGCTGACCAAGTCGATCGGCGGCCATGGCAACGCGCTGGGCGGCTGCCTGACCGATACCGGCGCCTACGACTGGTCGGCCTTCCCCAACATCTTCGAGAACTACAAGAAGAACCCGCCGCGCATGTGGGGCCTGGCGCAGTTGCGCGCCAAGGCGCTGCGCGACTTTGGCGCCTCGCTGGGGCCGGAGGCGGCGCACCATATCGCGGTGGGGGCTGAAACGCTGGCGCTGCGCATGGAACGCACCTCGTCCAACGCGCTGGCCCTGGCGCGCATGCTCCAGGCCGATCCGCGCGTCGACAATGTCTACTACCCGGGCCTGGAATCGCATCCGCAACATACGCTGGCCACAACGCTGTTCCGCAACTGCGGTTCGCTGCTGTCGTTCGAGCTGAAGGACGGCATCGACTGCTTCGACTACCTGAACCGCCTGCAGGTCGCGATCCCGGCCAGCAACCTGGGCGACACGCGCACGCTGGTCATCCCGGTCGCGCACACGATCTTCTTCGAGATGGGCGCCGAGCGCCGCGCGCAGATGGGGATCGCAGAATCGCTGATCCGCGTGTCGGTCGGCATCGAAGACCAGGCCGACCTGCTGGACGACTTCCGCAACGCGCTCGACGCGTAGCGCCGGCAAGCCACCAATCCTCCACCGACAACCAAAGACAAGATGAAAAAAATCCTGTTCTACCTTGCGCTGGCGGCCAGCGCACCAGTTCTCGCGGATAAACCGGTATCGCCCGACATGGCGCAGCAGCGCGAAGCGCGCAAGGCCGACATCGAACACTGGATGACGCGCTACGATGGCTACGAGCTCAAGTCGGGCAAATTCGCGTGCCGTACGCCGCGCATTCCGCAAATCTCGAAGGACAATGCCGAGATCACTGCGATCGGCGAGCGCGTCACGGCCTGGCAGCATTGCTACAACCGTTTCGTCGATAACCTGAACCGGAAGGAAGCGCCGGAGTTGCGCATCCCGAAGGATGTGTACGCGCTGATGACGGATGAAGAACGGGCGAAGGCGATCGAGCGGATCAAGCTGGTGCAGGCGGATGTGGGCAAGACGGCGAGCGTCAAGGCCAAGACCATCATGGCCGACTATGATGCCTGGCGCGCCGCTACCGAGGCTTGGGTGATCGAGCACAACGCGACCACCAAGGACATCCAGGAGCGCAACCACATTCCCGCTCAGAAGCGAGCGCTGGACAGCATCAACTGATCGGGGGGACTGACCCTCCGGGACTGTCCCCAGCCTTCGGATGATCAGCCAACAAAGCAAAGGCAGGGGACAGTCCCGCAGGGACAGTCCCCCGTACGTCTAGTGCCAGGTGCGCATCAGGCCGACCGCCAGGCCTTCCAGCGCGAAGTCGTCCGCTTCCGGATTGACGGTGATGATCTTGAAGTCCGGGTTCTCCGGCAGCAGCTCGATGGTCGAGCCGGTCTTGCGGTAGCGTTTGACCGTGACGTCGTCGTTGATGCGCGCAACCACGATCTGGCCGTTCTTCGCGTTATCCACCTTCTTCACCGCGAGCAGGTCGCCGTCATTGATGCCGGCGTCGCGCATCGACCAGCCGCGCACCTTCAGCAGGAAGTCAGGCTTGGCCGAGAACATCGCCGCATCCACGCTGTAGGTCGCTTCCACATGCTCGGTCGCCAGGATCGGCGAACCGGCCGCGACGCGGCCCACCAGCGGCAGCGCCATCATCAGTGCTGCCGGCACTGCCGGCGGCGCTTCCACCGCCGCGCCCAGCAGGCGGATGCCGCGCGAGGTGCCCGGCGAAATCTCGATTGCGCCCTTGCGCGCCAGCGCCTGCAGGTGCTCCTCGGCCGCATTGGCGGACTTGAAGCCGAGTTCCTGCGCGATCTCGGCGCGGGTCGGCGGGAAGCCCGTGTTCTCGATGGCTTCCTTGATCAAATTCAGGATCTGTTCCTGCCGTGCAGTGAGCTTGAGCATGGGTATTCGGCTGTATGTTAGACCAGCCTGTATTTTTGTACAGTATTTCGCATAAAGCAAGGAAAATGTCGCAAATGCCTGCAATCTGACGCGCGCGGCTCCTACATACGTTTGTGGGCAGGCGAACAGAAGGCATATGCACGTGGCGCGATGATGTCTCCGTGAACCGAAGGACATCATCATGAACCGAATCCTGATCTCAACCATTGTTGCCGCATGTGTCGCCAGCCCGGTCGGGCTGGCCCAGGCGGACATCGTCAAATGCACCGATGCCGAGGGTCGCGTCACGCTGACCGACATGCCGTGCGCCAATCCGGTGGTGGTCGTCCCGACCGACGGCGACGGCAGCCCGGCGCTCGCCTCCAGCGCGGACTGGCCCGCACAGTCAGCCGATCCCATGGAGCCTGCCGTCAGGACCGTGGGCGGGGTGGTGCGGATCACGCTGGCGCCGGAAGAATTCGGCCCGCGCAGCCGCCGTGAAGCATACAAGCGCATGTCGCGCCCCGCGCCGACCCGCATCTTTGCCACCGACGCGGCCACCCTGCGTGCCGCCCATACCACGCTGACCATACTGGACAGCGAGCCGCGCCGCCTGGCCAGCCACTGAGCAATTGCCGTACCGCCCCAGGCGCTGACGCTGCTGGTGCCCCCACACCACGCGTCCGCGCTGCCGGGCACCAGGATTCCCGGGTCCGTGGTTCGATACACTGGATGTATCACAGGGCATCCTGTGAGTCGTACAAAATATCACCAGGAAACTGGTTATATCGACGGCCGGTCCGCCAGGGCTGGCCGCGCTGTTGCGCGAAGACTCTCTCCACTTGAACGAAAGCGGCAGGCGCGGTATAATTGCCGGCTTTCCCTTCCCACACCCGTCTTGACGCCGGGGTGGGCATTTGTTTAAACGTCCTTAAGGAGTTATTGATGCGTCATTATGAAATCGTTTTTATCGTCCACCCGGACCAGAGCGAGCAAGTTCCGGCGATGATCGAGCGCTACAAGACCACGGTCACGACCCGTGGCGGTAACGTCCATCGCGTGGAAGACTGGGGCCGCCGCCAGATGGCATACCAGATCCAGAAGCTGCCAAAGGCACACTACATCTGCATGAACATCGAGTGCGACAACGAGACCCTGGTCGAGCTGGAAACCGCATTCAAATTCAATGATGCCGTGCTGCGTCACCTGACCGTGAAAATGAAGAAGGCTGAAACCGCACCGTCGCCGATGATGAAGTCGGTACAACGCGAAGACGCAGCCAAGAGCCACCGCGCAGAAGCTGCACAGGCAGCTGCTCCAGCGGCCTAAGTGAACCAGCTCGTCGTTGTTGCGACGATTATCGAGCGCGACATA
>DASWYE010000155.1:0-9618 GCA_036405115.1 Telluria sp.
CGGTATGGGCAGTCATGTGGAACGCTCCGGAAGGAAGGGAGAAAAAGGTAGGGGGAGGCTTCTGGTCGCAGCGCGGCCACGGGCCTGCCGCTAGTGTGGCACTAACGAAACATTTCGTTATAAAAAGAAAAGTTTCTTAACGTAAATCATATCTGCAAATCACGAACACCTGTTGGGAAATCGTCTTCCTGCCATCGATTTCGCGGACGCGAGTCTCCGTGTGACAACGGTGCGCCAAAGTCGGTGCAAACTCCTGTGATACTCCTGGAGTATCACAGGAGCCATTTCGAGTCGTAAAAAATATCAGCGACTGAGCGACCGAAAATCGCGCTGCCGTTTCGGCGGCAACCTATTTGATGGGATGTGAATTGGGGACGTGAAATGGGGACGCACCCATTCTTGCCTCCCCAATTTTGCTTGGAGAGCAGAGCCGGGGACGGTCCCCTGCGGGGACAGTCCCCTTCCCTCCGGCTGGCTAACGAGCGGGGACAGTACTGCCGCATTGGCGCGGACGGACAGTCCCCGTTCCCTGCTATTCCGCGGGCTTCTGGGAGGCGGGGTTGAACGGGTCGAGCTCGGGCGGCACCTGCAGCTTCGTCGGACGGTCGGGGTAGTGGCCGCCCTCTTTCTTGTAGGCGCGCAGCTGGAACACGTAGGCCAGCACTTCGGCGACGGCCGCGTACAGCGCTTCCGGGATCTCCTCGCCGATCTCGGTGTGCTTGTGCAGGGCACGCGCCAGCGGCGGCGCTTCCAGCATCGCTACTTTGTGCTCCCTGGCGATTTCGCGAATCTTCGCGGCGACGTCGTCGGTGCCCTTGGCAACGACGCGCGGGGCCCCGCGCTTGCCGTCCTCGTATTTCAGGGCGACCGCGAAGTGGGTCGGGTTGGTGACCACGACGTCGGCGGTCGGCACGTCCGCCATCATCCGGCGCTGCGCCATCTCGCGCTGCATCTGGCGGATCTTGCCCTTGATTTGCGGGTTGCCGTCCGATTCCTTCGATTCCTGGATCACTTCCTGGCGCGTCATTTTCAGCTTGTCGGCGTAGTGCCACATCTGGTAAGGCGCGTCGATCAGGGCGATAAAGCCCAGCCCGCCAACGATGAAGATGAAGCCCCACGCCAGCATGTCGATCATGTGCAGGCTGCCCGCCTCGACCGATTCGTGCACCAGGCCGAACACGGCATCCTTCTGGCTCATGACCACTGTATATGCGACGGCGCCCACCACCAGGGTCTTGGCGATGGCCTTGAGCAGTTCGACCAGGGCGTTCTTGGAGAACATGTTGCCAATACCCTTGATCGGGTTCAGCTTCATGAAGTTGGGCATGAAGGCCTTGGAGCTGAACAGCCAGCCACCGATCAGCAGCGGCGAGGCCAGCGCGACCAGCATGATCATGCCGGCCAGCGGCAGGCACGCGAGCAGCACCGAGCCCACGTCCATGGCGACGCGTTCGATCAGCAAATCGGGGTTGTAGACCTGCTCGCGCGTGAGCGCCAGCCCGGACACAGTGGTGGACTTGAGTTTTTCGGCCAGCGCGCCGCCCGTCATCCACAGACCGACGCCGGACACCATCAATACTGCAAAAGTTGCCAGTTCCCGCGACCGGGGCACGTCGCCTTCTTCACGCGCTTGCTCCAGTCGCTTGGGTGACGCCGGTTCTGTCTTTTCTGCGTCGCTGTCTTCTGCCATGCCGCACTCCTGTTGGGACAGCCAGCATTATTCCCGATGTTGCCGTAGGTCCATAGGGGGAGAAGCGGCAAAAACCCGCCCCACTTCCACCGCTGGCGTGACCGCGACCGGCCTGCGGCGAGACTGTCGAGCATGTTTGTTCTCCAACCCGCCCCACAGGTTTGCGTGAGAAATTCACCGGACCCGAACCCCCAATTCTCACATATTGTAACCGCTCAACAACTCTTCACGGAAGTGTATAAAAAGTGTCTTCATAATGTTCGCTATAATTTTCATATCGGTCGAGATAATATATCCACATAATCAAAACCATTTAATTCGGATTCTTCCCAAATCTATCGCGGACATAATCCTGAGCCTCTGGACAGGGCTCCGGCAACCGGCCTGGCGCCACGCTCCTGCCCCCACGGACCCGGTTTTTCCCAATAATTGATGGCCCTGCGAGCAGTAAAAAAATGCCTTCGTCAGGTGCGATCACCCTGCAAAAGCACAGGTTCGCCTGTCGGACAGGGAAAGATTTTGTGGGATTTCTCCTACATTGATCTCATCAATTTCTTGCGCCTTTCCCAAAAGTCACGCATACAGTTTCGCCGGAGAAACACAAAGATATCAAGCACTTACAGCACGACCGTGCGACAACCGGCCCGATCTCGGTGTTTGGCTCGTGTAGGACGAGTCCAAGACCGCGCCGTCATGGAACCCAGCCGGACATCCAGTGCCACGGCAGGTCCCGCACAGCACAGCAGCGCACAGCACCGAAGTCCAACCAGGGTCACCCCGGGTCGGCGTGGTAAACAGCGCCCCCCTAATTCATATTTACAAATAAATATTTAGCGTCATGTAGGATTTAGATTACAAATACATTGTAAAATCCGGTCCTGATGATTGTATCCGTGCGGAAAATTCGATATATTGCCGATTCCGCTTCGCTCAACTTGCTTAATAAACTTCAGGTCACAAAGAACACTACCCACAGGTGTTGCCAATAAGAAATTTGTCGTGTGTAAATTTCATTTGGCAGATGGCCGAAGTAGCATAAAAATTTTGCATTAACGTCAAAACACGGAAAGTTCTTGTATTTCATGGAATTCGCTAGCTCGCTCCTGTTGCTCAATCCAGGTGTTTACATCCTGCGCCACCCGAAGACCGGCACCGTGCCGCTCAGCGTCGCGCGCGCACCCGGTTCGCCAAAAAACAACGGCACCCTGGAAGTCATCGGCACGCCCGGCACTGATCGCACCATCCTGCGCGATGGCGGCGACTGCCTGGTGATGCATGTGGCGGGCGCACCGGTCGAACTGCTGGTGACCGCATACATCAACAAACCGGGCACGGCAGTACCAGCCCTGCGCGTGGACAAGGTGGCGCTGGACGACGCGGCGCCGGTGCCGGCCGAGCCTGCATCCAGGGCCGCAGCCCCGGCCGCGGCAAAGGGAGGGGCACAGCCAATCCAGATCCCGGCCCACGGCGTGTCCGTGATCGGCCACATGGAGCGCCGCGGCGACCTGGTCGCCACCGATGGCGAACTGCTGGGCGAACCGCAAGCCAACCTGCGCCTGGAAGGCTTCCAGGTGATGTGGCCGGACCGCCCGCAGGGCGCCGACCTGGCTTACAACATCGCCGTCGAAGGCATCGGCGCACTACCAGTGGTAAAGACCGGCAAATTCTGCGGCACCCGCGGTCAGGCGCGTCGCATCACCGAAGCGACCTTCTCGCTGGTGGGGCCGCAAGCCAGGGAATTCACGCTCGAAGGCACCGCCTACTTCACCGGCGGCTTCCAGGTCCCGGTCGAGTCGGGCCAGCCGCTGGGCGGCCCGAGCGGCCTGGAGCACCTGACCGCGCTCAGCCTGAACGTGGTCAAGTCCAAAGCGAAGGCGAAGCCGGCGTCCAACCCATGGGACGCCTCGCCACGCACCAAAGTATTCAAGTCCAAAACAGGAAGCGCCACTGCGGTGAAAACTGCTACCCGGACGCCGCCTGTCAAGAAAGCAGCGAGCAAGAGCTCGCCTGTCAAAGCAGTAACGGCAAAGGCAGCACCGAAGAAAACAGCGGCCACCCCGACCAGGGCGTCGAAAGCAGTCAAGGCGCCGGCCAGGGCGTCGAAGGCAGTCAAGGCGCCGGCCAAGTCTTCGACCAAGGCAGTAAAGGTAGTGAAGAAGAAGTAATCCGCGGCACGCAAGTGCCAGCGCCATAAGGAGAAATTGAATGTATGAAGAAAATTCGGGTGGCTTAACAACCGCCCTCAAGGAAGCGTCGGCAGCCGTCTTCACGGACGAGATGATCGAGCAGATCCTGTCGCTGAGCACCAGCAACGGCGACACCGCTGTGGCACTCGAGGAAATCGAAGTGGCGGCAGGCGGCGAAGTGACGGTAGCCGCTGGCACCGAAGTCGCTTACGTGACGGCTCCAGCCAACGGACCGATCACCCTGGGCGACGTTCCTGTGGTCCTGTTCCAGGGCACCACCGGCGTTGACGCCACCTTCCAGGGCACCGGCGCAAGCGATAACGCCGGCATCGTCGGCCGCGTGGTGGTTGGTACCGCAGGCAGCGACAATATCGTCATCCGTGACGCGCTCAACTCCCAGATCGCCATCGGCGAGGGCGACACCGTCGTCACCGGCGCAGGCTGGGATACCGTTGTTGCCGGCATGGGCGACAGCACCGTCATGGGCGGCGAAGGCTACGCCATCGTCCAGCTGGGCGGCAACCGCAGCGACTACGTCGTTACCGTTGGCGACAACGGCGAGGCGATCGTCACCGGCGGCGGCAGCAGCACCACCATCACCGGCATCCAGTATGTCGCGCTCGACGGTGGCGACGCGCTCATCCTGGCCAAGGACGAGGTCGAGGCAGCCGTGTCGACCCTGTACGAAACCACCTTCGGCCGCGCAGCAGACGCGTATGGCCTGGAGTTCTGGTTCCGCATGGCGCGCAACGGCGTCAGCCTGAACGACATCGCCGAAAGCTTCGTCAACTCCGCCGAGTATGCCGACGTGGTGGGCGACATCACCGACAGCACCTTCGTCAACAACCTGTTCAAGCAGACCTACGGCCACGACGCATCGGCCGAAGACCTGGTCGCCTACCAGGCCAAGCTGGACGCAGGTTCGAGCCGTGCCGACCTGATCGAAGAGTTCGCAGCTGCCGCTGGCGAACTGATCGCAGACGGTTCGGGGGCCGAAGTTGTTGGCTCCGTCACCATCATTCCAGGCACCTTCGATTAATTGTTGATATGAGCATCACGAAAAAGGGGGCACCCGCCCCCTTTTTTTTACAGTCATGTTCGCCCCGCCGACGGGACGAAGCGATACTGAACCAGGCGATCCAGGCAATGCAGGCAGGCCAGTACGGCGACGCCCTGCTCGCCGCGGAGTACGCTTGCCGCCGGTACCCCACGAACAGCATTCCCGCCATCCTGCGCGCCCGCATCCTGCAACAGAGCAGCCCGGGCATGGCCGCCAAGGCCTGGTATCGCGCATGGTGCTGCGACCCCATGAATCCCCAGCTGCAAGACGCCATGCTGCAAGCCTGGCTTGCATCGGGCGCTGCCGCATCCGTCCTTGACCTTGGCCCGGCCTTCCTGCCCGCGCGCTGCCGCGCCGGCAGCCATGCTCCGCTGGTCAAGCTGTTGCGCCAGGCTGGCAGGCACGTCGTCGGCGCCTGCTGGAAGAACGGACAATCGATCGAGGCGATGATCTTCGCGCCCGCCGGCCAGAACGGCGAACATCCGCGCGCGCGCCTGCTGCTGTCCGACGAAACCACCGAATACCGCTACGAAGTGCCGGCCGACGGCACCCGCTTTACCGTGCCGCTGCCGAAAGCCGATGGCGTCTGGAGCCTGGCGCTTGCCGCTCCCGAAGGCAAAACCCCGCAGCTGCTGCACGGTTCGCCCCTGGTAGTGGCAGTCAAGGGGACTGTCCCCGCAGGGGACCGTCCCCCGCTCTTCAACATGCAAGTGGCAACGCACGCTAAAGATCAGGGGACAGTCCCGCAGGGACAGTCCCCTTCCCGAGCGGCGGCTAACGACCGGCCGGTTTCGATCATCATCCCGGTCTACCGCGACCACGCCCTGGTGCAAAGCTGCCTGGAGAGCGTATTCGCCACCCTGCCCCTGAACAGGACCGCCGCCACGGTGCTTGTCGTGGACGACTGCAGCCCCGAGCCCGCCCTCTCCGCCTGGCTGGCCACGCTGGCTGCGCAGAACAACATCACCCTGCTACGCAACCACCGCAACCTCGGCTTCATCGAAACGGTCAACCGCGGCATGCGCCAGCACCCGGGCCATGACGTGTTGCTGCTCAACGCCGACACCCGGGTGCACGGCGACTGGATCGACCGCCTGCGCGCCGCGCTGTACAGCGCGCCCGACATCGCATCCGTCTCACCCTGGTCCAACAACGGCGAGATCAGCAGCTTCCCCCGCATTGCCGAACCCGCACCGGCCCCGAATGCGCGCGAACTGGCCGAACTCGACAACATCGCCGCGCGCCTGCGCCGCGAAGGCAAGACCGCCGACGTCGAACTGCCCTCCTGCTGCGGCTTCACCCTGCTGATGCGCCGCAGCGCGATCGACGCCGTCGGCATGTTCGATGGCGTCGAACTGGTGCGCGGCTACTCCGAAGAGGTGGACTGGTGCCTGCGCACACGCGAGCGCGGCCTGCGCCACCTGGGCGCCACCGGCGTGTTTGTCGCCCACGTTGGCACCGTCTCGTTCCGCTTTGAGAAGACCTTGCGCGTGCGCCAGAACCGCGCCGTGATCGCCGCCCGCTACCCGGAGTTCTACCCCGAGTACGAGCGCGCCGTGAAGGACGACATCTTCGCGCCGCAGCGCCGCGTCTTCCTGCGCGCGCTGGGCGCCGCGCGCAACAGCTGGCTGCCGGCCGCGATGGTGGCGCTGGACGGCATCGCCGAATACGCGCGACCACTGCCGCCCGCCCTGCCCCATGCGGCGCAGCGCATTGCCGTGTGGCGGCACCGCACCGGCATGCCGGGCGCCGGCAAGGTGCTGGCCCTGGCGCGCCTGATCGCCAGCCGCCCGCCCGGCAAACGCCCGCTGCGCCTGCTGGTGATTGGCGAAGCCATCGAAGCGCTGCTGCACACCGGCGTGGTGGACGTGCTGCCGCTGGCCACGACCGCCATCGAAAACACGCTGCTGCCGGACACCATGATGGTCGGCCTGGCCGGCTGCACCGCGCTGCTGAGTGACGGCACCGGCGCAGTCCCGCTCGACATCGAGCACACGATCATCGACGACTCCTTCGAGCCGGCAGCATGGCTAGCCGCGCTGGACGCAGCCAAGTCCGTCCCGACGACAAAGAAGACGCAACAACAGAAGCAGAAAGTCCTGGCATGAAGATGGAAGCACCACCGAAACCCCGTGCGCGCAAGGGCGCCGCCGCGAGCAGCCGCTGGCGTGGCTCGGTAGAAGGCGTACACCAGGGCCAGCTCTACGGCTGGGCGATCGACGCCGAGCGCCCGGACGCCCGCGTCGTGCTGGAGATCTGCCTGAACGACGAACCGATCGGCTCGCTGATCGCGGACGTATCGCGCACCGACCTTGTGGACACCTTCCAGGCCGCAGCACCCGCCGCCGACACCTGCCACGGCTTTGTGGCGGACCTGCGGATTGACGCGAAGGAAAGCGGCACGATCTCCGTACGCGTGGCCAACACCGACCACACCCTGGCAGGCTCCACGCCATGGAACTTGGCGGAAAAGCCATCGCTCGCCGCTACCAGCAGCGTCTACAGCGACGGCGCCCTGCGCCTGCACGGATGGGCGATCGACAGCGTGAATGAAAAGCGCCCGGTGACGGTGAGCGCCTACGTGGGCAGCACCAAGGTCGCCGAAACTGTCGCCAACCTGACTACTCCGGCAGTACGCTCCCACGGAGCTGACGGCCACGCATTCACGCTCGACCTACCGCTATCGCTGGCGGATGGCCGCAATCACACCATCCGCATCGTCAACGAAGCTGGCGTTCCGCTGAACGGCAGCCCGCTCACCGTTTGCGCCTACGCCGGTGGGGTGCGCGCCCTGCTGCCCGAAGGCAGCGACAGGCTGATGGACGACGTGATCGAACTTTATGAGCGCTACGTCCCGCGCAGCCTCGGCTTCCGGCATTACGCATCCTGGAAGGCCAGCTTCGCACCTGCGCAAGTGCCGCCTGGCGTACCGTCGATGTCCGTTGGCCTGCTCGTCGTTCCCACTGGTGTGCCAGTCGAACCGACCCTGGCATCCATCAAGGGCCAGCTGGCCACCAGGGTGACGGCCTTCGTACAAGACCGGGCCACGCCCACATTCGCCGCGCAACTCCAGGCCGCGCTGGCCGCCGGTTGCGACGTCATCGCCTGCATCCGCGCCGGCGACACGCTGCCGGAGCACGCACTGTGCACGGCACTGGAAGGCTTCCGGCTGGCAGGCAGCGACATCGTCTACACCGACAGCGAATTCAAGGGCACGCCCTGGTTCAAGCCCGCATGGAACCCGGACTACGCGTACTCGACCGACTATCCGCTGGAACTGATGCTGGTGCGCGCCGCCCTGCTCGTCGGCCCGGCCAGTCCGGCACCCGCAGGCAAGCGCGGCGCCGCGCAAAAGACCAGTGGCGCCCCCGCCTGCACCACCGCCGCATCCTTCGCCTGGACGTCGCTGGCCGCTGCTGCCGCGCGCAACCCGGAATCGATCGTGCATGTGCCGCACGTGCTCTACCACTTCAACAGCCCACTGGGCGAGCAGGAAATCGCAGAGCGCAGCGAGGCCTGCAAACACGCCGTCGCCATTATCGATCCTGCACTCGGCATCACCGAACAACCACGCCCCGCCGGCTGCTGGCACGCCGCACGCCGCGTATCCCGACCGCTGACGACGGCCGAGCGCAAGACCTCGGTAAGCCTGGTCATCCCGACCCGCGACTACGCCGAGATGCTCGGGCGCTGCATTAGCACCATCCAGAAGCACACCAACTGGCCGGCATTGGAGATCATCGTCATCGACAACGGTTCGGTCGAAGCAAAAACCAAGACGTACTTCCGTTCCCTTGCAAAGCAGGGCGTACGCGTGCTGCCGATGCCGGGCCCGTTCAACTTTGCTGACCTGAACAACCGTGCCATAGCACAGGCAAGCGGCGACATCGTCGGCCTGATGAACAACGATATCGAAGCGCTGCACGATGGCTGGCTGGACGAAATCGTCGGCCAGTTGCTGCGCCCGAACGTGGGAGCCGTGGGCGCCAAGCTGCTGTGGCCGAACGACATGGTCCAGCACGGCGGCGTCCTCATGGGCGTGGGCAACGCGGCCGGCCACTTCGGCAACCTGCTGGCCGACCAGGACTGGGGCGACCACGGCCGCAACCAGCTGGTGCAGCAGGTGACCGGCGTGACCGCCGCATGCATGTTCATGCGCCGCGCCGATTACATCGGACTTGGCGGCATGGATGGCGCAGCGTTCCCGGTCGCATTCAACGACGTGGACCTGTGCCTGAAGATCCGCGCCGCCGGCAAAGCGATCGTCTGGACCCCGCACGCAAGGCTGCTGCATGCCGAATCGGCCAGCCGCGGCCGCGAGGATTCGCCGCAAAAGCGCACCCGCGCCCAGCGCGAACTGAATGGCCTGCGCCAGCGCTGGGGCCACGTCCTGCTGCGCGACCCCGCCTACCACCCCAGCCTGAACCTCGACCCGCACAGCAACGCCTTCGGCGGCCTCGCGCTGCCGCCCCGCGACCGCGCCCCCCGCACCGCCGCGCTGGAAATGGGGACTGTCCCTGCGGGACTGTCCCCCGCCTTGGCTGCCGCACCAAAAATGCAGGGGACTGTCCCTACGGGACTGTCCCCCGCCCTGCTGCCGCCGAAGCCACAAAATCGCCGCACCACCACCGCGCGCGCGGGAAGCCCTGCCGAGCCGGCCCCAAAGGTCAAGCGCGCCCCGG
>DASWYE010000156.1:0-8729 GCA_036405115.1 Telluria sp.
CCGGCCAGCCGCGCAAACTTGAGCGCGTGCGCGGCCTGGCTGCCCGAATTGGCGAAGGTGTCGCGGGACGTGTGGATGTAGGGATTACCCTGCGCCTTGGATGCCTCGAACGGCATCGATGCCGGATAACCGAGCGCGGTCCAGCTGGCGTGATCCGAACACGCATAGCCGCAGCGGTCGTGGCCCACAGTCACGCCGGGCAGGTAGCTCGCGATGAGTTGCTCGAGGAAGGCGTTCTGCGCACTGTCCGTATAGTCGGTGAACAGGTAGATATCGTTCACCGCCCCTTTGTAGTTGGTCATGTCCAGTTGCAGCACGCCCGCCACGTCCGCCTTGTCCGCCTTGAACTGGCTGGCGATCTCCTGCGACCCACGCAGTCCGACTTCTTCGGCGGCATAGGCGATCAGGTGGAGGGTGCGCGCGGGCCGGTAATTCATCTCGACCATCGCTCGCAATGCCTCGGTCATGCTGGCTACGCCTGAGGCATCGTCATCGGCGCCCGGCGCCACGGCGTTTTCGCTGCGCCTGAATGTGGCGATGGAGTCCAGGTGGGCGCCGACTACCACCATCTGTTCCGGCTGCCCGTTGCCTGCGATCGTCAGGATCACCGACTGCTGGCGGTAGCCTTTGTGCGGAAGCTGCCGAACGTTGATATCGGCGCGCCCGGCAGCAATGTCCTTCCATGTCTTTGCCAGCCAGTCGGAAGCGTCCACGCCCGACTGGCTCGTGTAGTAGCGGTTGGTGAATGCGGCCAGCGCGGTAATCGTCGCTTCGATATTCTTTTCGTGCATGCGCGCCAGGATCGGTTCCACGAGGTGGCGGTTGCCGATCGCGTACGCCTGTTTTCGCTCCACGACCGCTGGCGCAACCAGGGCGGCACGTGCCGACGCCTCGCTGGTGTGATACATGAAGCCGCCGCATTGCCGCAGCCGCTGGTGCAGGATCCGTACGACCGCCTCCACGTCGTCCTCGTCCAGCGCGATGGCGTGCACGCGCTCCGGCGCGTCCACCGTACCGAGGGAAGCGCTGGCGACCAGGCGGATTGCCGGCGCAACGGTCCTGATCTCCTTCAGCGCGGCATCGCCTGCCGTGATCCAGGCCGGCGCTGGTGCCAGCGCGCCAGCAGGTAGCGGGAGGAACATGGCTGCGCCCAGGCAGGACACGACGTATTTTTTCTTCATCTGGCTGCCCCCGTTGTGGTCTGCCGGATCAGGATGCCACGGCGGACACGGACGATATTGACGCGGCAGGCAGAACTTGGCGTCAACACAGGCTTTGCCTGTAGAATCTTCCCATAGCGTTGTCGCTTTCATAAGGGTTGAGCATGAACGAACAGGTTGCGCGCGATGTCACGCTGGTGAAGGCGATCGAATCGGCCGATTCCAGCCGCGAAGTGCTGAGTGAGGACGACCGCACTTACGCGAGCCGCAGCGCGAAGGAGCTCGCGCAATGGCAGGCGGCCGACAGTGCGGCCAAGCCGTCGGTCGAACACTTCCTGCAGCAGCGGTCCGAGCAACTGATCAAGCGCCTGTCCGAACGCCACTCCGCATTTGCGGCTTTCTACAAGCGCATGCACGGTGCGCGCCTGCTCTCGTTGCTGCCCCTTGTGGCGCTGTTCGCCGGCTTCGGTCTTGACCGTATCGCCGATCCGCACCGGGTTGACCTGCTGTCCGCTCCGCTGCTCGCCATCCTCGCGTGGAACGTGCTGGTGTACGCCATCATGCTGATTTGGCTGCTGGTGCCGCGCCGGACCGGCTGGGCCAGCGAATCGCTGATCCGCAAGCTCGCGCTGGGAGCGGGCGGGCTACCGCGCAAGCTTCCGAAAGGGCTTGCTCCCGGCCTCGCGCAGTTCGCCACCGAATGGACGGCGGCGAGCCAGCCTTTGGTGCGCAATCGGCTGGCCCGCACCATGCACCTGGCGGCCGCGCTGTTCGCGGTGGGCGCGATCGCTTCACTGTACCTGCGTGGCCTGATGAGCGAGTACGCGGCCGGCTGGGAGAGCACCTTCCTCGATGCCGGTCAAGTCCATACCCTTCTCGCGTGGCTGTTCACGCCGGCGATGATCGTGTTCGGCCTGCCCGGTTTCTCTGAAAGCCAGGTCGCGGCCCTGCACTTCACGCAGGCCGGCGCTGGCGCGGGCGCCGGCAGCCTCTGGGTGCATCTTTATTCCGCCACGCTGGCCCTGGTCGTGGTGATGCCGCGCCTGCTGATGGCGGCATTCGCGCACCTGCGTGCGCGCTGGCTGGAGCGCCGGTTTCCGATCGACCTTGGGCAGCCATACTTCCGCCAGTTCGCCGCGCATGCGGGAGAGACCGAGCCCGGCGTCCTGCGGGTGCTTCCATACAGCTTCACGGTGGACGAGGAAAGGGACAGGGGACTGGCTGCCTTGGCCGCGCAGATGCTGGGCGAACGGACGCGCGTGATCCTGCGGCCCGCCTGCGGCTACGGGGAGGATCCCGCGGCCGCGCTGCACGGCGTCGACCTGTCCGATCCGTCCGTGACCTCGACCGTGATCCTGTTCGGCCTGGCCGCCACGCCGGAGCGCGAAGCGCACGGCGCCTACATCGACTTCATCGCCCGCGCCGGCGTGCGCGGCCTGCGGGTGCTGCTCGACGAATCGGCCTACCTCGAGCGGATCGGCGCGCAACCCGGCTGCGAGCAGCGCATGGCGGAGCGGGTGCACCTGTGGCGCCAGTTCTGCGACTACCATCAGGTTCCCGCTATGCTCGTCAACCTGCAGCATCCCGAAAAATATACCGTCCAATGACAGCAAGCGATCCGCAGGCGATCCAGTTCGTCCTCATTTCCCACACCAACAACGGCAAGACCACGCTGGCGCGCACGCTGACCGGGATCGACGTCGGCGAGGTACGCGACGCCGCCCACGTAACGGTGCTGTCCGAGTCGCACACGCTGCTGGCCACGCCGGAAGGCGACGTGCTGACGCTGTGGGACACCCCCGGCTTCGGCGACTCCGTGCGACTGCTGCGGCGCCTCGGCATGTCGGGCAATCCGATCGGCTGGTTCCTGCGCGAGGTATTCGACCGCTATCGCGACCGCGCGTTCTGGCTGAGCCAGAATGCCTTGCGCTCGGCCCGCGATTCTGCCGACGTGGTGCTGTATCTCGTCAATTCAACGGAGGATCCGCGCGACGCCGGCTACATCGCGCCAGAGATGAAGATCCTCGAATGGCTGGGCAAGCCGGTGCTGGTCCTGCTCAACCAGTTGGGGCCACCGCAACCGGCTGAGATCGAGCGCGCGGAACTGGACCGGTGGCGCCAGCACCTGTCCCGATATCCTTTGGTGAAAAGCGTTCTGGCCCTCGATGCGTTCGCGCGGTGCTGGGTGCACGAGCGGGTGTTCTACGAGGCGGTCACGCCGCTGCTCGAAGCGCACAAACAGGATGCGTACAGGCGTCTGCTCCGGCAGTGGGAGTCGAATAACGAGCGCCGCTTCAGCGAGTCCATGCGGGTGCTGGCGGCCCATCTCGCGGCTGCTGCGCTTGACAGCGAGGACGTCGGGACGGAGCCGCGCTCGCTGGTGAAGTCGGCCCTGAATGCAGTCGGCCTGGGACGACGCGACGATCGCAGCGCCGACAAGGCGATGGCTTCGATGATCGCAAGGCACAACGCCAACGTCGCAGCCACCACCCGCGAGCTGCTGTCCCTGCACAAGCTCGATACCCGCGAAGTGGCGCGTATCAACGAACGGGTCCGCGACAATTTCGCGGTGCGCGCACCGGTAGACAAGGCCCAGGCCGGATTGCTTGGCGCCGTGGTATCGGGCGCCGCCACCGGCCTGGGGGCCGACCTGATGGCCGGCGGCCTCACGATGGGTGCGGGCGCACTGATTGGCGGCGTGATGGGCGCCTTGACCATGGCCGGCGCCGCCTGGGCCTTCAACACCGGCACGGACCGCAATCACCCGACTGTGCGGTTTGCCGACGATTTCCTCCAGGGACTGCTGATCAGCAGCGTGCTGCGCTACCTGGCGGTGGCGCATTTTGGCCGCGGGCGCGGCGATTTCGTGGAAGGCGAGGCGCCGGCATTCTGGAAGGAAGAAGTGGAACGCAGCGTGGGCGAGTACACCGGCGACGGCGTTGCGCTGTGGCGCATGGTGCGTTCCAATCCGGCACGCGAAGACGTGCTAGCGCAGCTGGAAGGGATCATGAGCAAAACGACGCGCTCGACCCTCGCGCATCTCTATCCGGGTTCGGACTGCCCCCCGGCCGCGCCGTCAACCGTTCCCATTTTCGACGGGAAACTCTCGATGTAAATCCGCCCCTTGCTTGCGCCGCCTTGCTCCTCGCGCGGCGCACGGATGACAGGACGCAAACCCGTTCGCGCTCGCCTTGGCGATGATGAGGTTGCTGCCATCACAGGGGAAGATGATGAGTCATTTCCGAATTCACCGGCTTTCCGTAATTGCGCTCCTGGCCGGAACCGCCATTGTGCTGGCCTCCTGCGGCGATGGTGAAAAACACCCCGAGTCGCATCCGGTGCCTCCCTCCGCTCCGAAACGGGCCAGCGCCGACGTGGTGCGCACCAGTTACGGCATCGCGCACATCACTGCCAGCGATTTTCGCGGCCTCGGCTACGGCCTGGCCTACGCCTACGCGCAGGACAACGTGTGCATGTTCGCGGACAGCCTGCTGACCGTGCGCGGTGAGCGCTCGAAATTCTTCGGCCCCGATGCTTTTGCGACCCGGCCCGTGAATGGCGAGTACGGCGCAGAGAGCGACTTCATGGAGTTGCGCAACGACGAAAACGATTTCTTCTTCAAGGGCTATTTCGACCTCGAACAGCTGAAGGAGGGCTTCGCCAAGGCCTCGCAGGAAGCGCGCGACATGCTCGACGGTTATGCGGCCGGCTACAACCGCTACCTGCGCGATTACGCCGGGCGCCTGCCGGCCGCATGCGCCGATGCGCCGTGGGTGCGGCCGATCACCCGCGAGGACCTGTACCTCGTGCTGGCAGAAAAGGCATCACACGCGTCGGGACAGGTGTTCGCCCGCGAGTTCGTGATGGCCGGGCGCAGTCCGCAGCAGGCACCGGCCGCCGCGCGCGCGCAGGGGCAGGCGATCGATCCGCACTTCCTGCGCGAGCGACTCGAAAAGCTCAGCGGATCGGGCGGCAGCAATGCGCTCGCACTCGGCAAGGGCATCACCGCCAACCGGCGCGGCATCCTGTACGGCAGTCCGCACTATCCGTGGACCAGCACCGACCGCTTCTACCAGGCGCACCTCACCATCGACGGCAAGTACGACGCGATGGGCGTCATCCTCGGCGGCATTCCGACCGTCGTCATCGGCTTCAACAAGGATATCGCCTGGACCCATACCGTGACTACCGCGGTCCACTTCACCAACTTCATTCTTGCGCTCGACCCCTCCGACCCCACCGGCACCACCTACTTCGTGGACGGCAAGCCGGAGCGCATGAGCGGCCGTACCGTATCCATTGAGGCCAGGCGCCCGGACGGCAGCATCGAGCAGCGCACCCGTACGTTCTACTTCTCCAAATATGGCCCGGTGCTCGCCAATCCGGCGGCCGGGATCGAATGGACCGCCACCACCGCGTTCGTGCTCGCCGATCCGAACCGCAACAACACGCGCCTGATGGACCAGTGGCTGGGTATCGCGCGCGCCGGCAGCGTGGGCGAACTGAAAACGTCGCTGGAGAGTGTGGTCGGGCTCCCATGGGTCAACACGATCGCTGCAGACCGGCACGGCGGAACGCTGTTCATGGACGCCAGCGTGGTGCCGCACATGACGGGCGACAAATTCGCTTCCGATTGCTTCGTGGTGCCTGCGTTGCTGGCCTTCGATGGTTCGCGCTCCAGTTGCGGATGGGGCAGCGATCCGGGTGCACCGCCGGGCGTGTTCTCGCCCCGTAACGGGCCCTACCTCATGCGCGACGACTACGTCGGCAACGCCAACGACAGCTTCTGGCTGACCAATCCGAAGCAGCTCCTGACAGGGTACTCGCCGATGTATGGGCAGGCCGGCATTCCGCAAAAACTGCGGACCCGCATCGGCTTTGTGCAGATGGAGGAGCTGCTCGCGCATGGCAAGAAGTTCACCATGGCCGATGTCGAGGGGCTGGCGTACGCGAATCGCATCTATGCCGCTGAACTGATCCTGCCGGAACTGCTGCTGGCCTGTCCGTTCCAGCCCGACCTCGATGTGCTGCGTGGCTGCGCCGCGCTGGCGTTCTGGGACAGGCGGGCCGACCTGCACAGCCGCGGCGCCGTCCTGTTCCGTGAGTTCTGGAACAGCGCTTCGCAAATCGAGGACAAGTGGGCGATCCCGTTCGATCCTGCCGACCCGGTGAATACCCCGCGTGGCCTGAAGCCATCGGCAGCACCGGCGATGTTCGCCGCACTGAAAGGAGCGGTGCAAAAGATGGACTCGCTCGGCATACCGCTGCAGCGCGCCCTCGGGGACCTGCAGGACGAAACCCGCAATGGCGTGCGCTGGCCGCTGCATGGCGCCATCGGGGACATCGACGGCATCTACAATTCGATCCACATGTACACGCCGCTGACGCCGACCGGCTACCACGACGTGGAGTGGGGGACGAGCTATGTGCAGGTGGTGGGCTTCGACGCCAACGGCCCGGTGGCGCATGGCATCCTCGCATACGGGCAGTCCACCGATCCGCGCTCACCCCATTACGCCGACCAGATACCGCTGTTCAGCAACAAGTCGTGGCCGGTGCTGCCGTTTTCGCAGTCCGAGATCAGGCGCGATCCCAATTACACCTGGATGCGTCTCGCGGAGTGAGTTCAGGGTGCGCTGTCGAACGCGCGGATGTAGCCGTCCGCGCGGATCAGTGCATTGTCTTCGTCCCCGGAATGGGTGCCGGGACCATTTTGCATGCCTGCCGCGATCCACCGGCCGTTCCAGGCCGCAACCGAGCGCACCTGGTTTTGCCGCGGCCCCGATGCCAGCACCAGTCGGCGCACGAACTTGCCGTCCGCGTCGAGCAGCGTGGCCAGTGGCGCCGAGAACTCGGAGATGCTGGCGCCGCCAGGATTTTGCGTGTAGCCCGTCGCCCCCACGGCAAGCAGCTGGCCGCCCGGCGTCACCGCGAAATCGAACACCACGTCGCCACGGTCCACGTCCAGCGCCTGCATTGGGCGCAGTGTGCGCAGGTACGGGTCGGCCACCACCACCAGGCCATCCCATCCGGTTCCGTCATCGCGTGTCTCGGTGAAGATGCGCCCGCCGACGACGACCTTGTCGCCCATCCATTTGACTGCGTGGATCTCGGGCCGGCGCGTGGCCTGGATCACCGTGGCGGGCGAACGTTCGCCCCTTTCGCTGACCACGGTCAGGATGGCGCCGCCGGTCACGTTGGGCGAGATGAACTCTCCGAAATGTTCGGCGTGACCCTCGGCCAGGTTGGTACGATTGATGAGCACCGCGATCGCCATGCGGCCTTGCGCATCAACGTCCATCGCCAGCCGCCACTGGTTCTCGAGGCCGCCGAACGGGTCGAACGTCCCCTCGGTGATGAACACGCTGCCGATCGGCACTCCGGGCTCGACCAGCGTGCGCCAGCTGGTCCGGTAACCACCGGCGCCGTGCGTGAGCCGGTATGCCACCACGGCGTTTCGGCCGGTACGCAGTGCCATGGCCAGCTGTTCTCCCACCGCTGCGATGCGCACCGCGTCGCGCGTGGCGTGCGGGACCATCGCGGACCCGTCGCGGATGTAGAAGACGTCGCCGATGAAGGGATCGGTTGACGCGGCGGGATCGAAGAAATCGGTCTGAGCCAGAACGGCGCCCTGTTCAGTCAGGCGCACCAGGCGGATAGCCTTGTCGCCAGCCAGTACCGCGGTCAGTTCGCCCGACGGGTGGACCGTGAAGTCGACCAGCGACCAGCCGGCAGGCGGCTGCCATTGGCCGGTCACGGCCTTGCCGTCGGCCGATAGCAGCAAGCGCCGGTGCGGGACAGTGTAATCCGTCAGGCGCCGCAGGGTGTCTGCCATGCCGGCCCATCCCTGCCGGTTCGGCCTGACCTTCAACATCGCGGACCCCGCGACAGGCGCATCGAGGGCAGTCCTGATGACAATCTCCTCGCCATCGCCGCCGCCCCCGCAACTGGTGGTGAGGACTGCGATGAAGAGGGCTGCGAACAGGGAGCGCATGTTGGATGTCCAATGTGGTGGCGTGAAAAATAGGGGCTCGCGAGCCCATGCGCTACTGTATCGATTCACCTTCACATGCTTGTAGGGGAAGTGTCTGTGTTCTGTTCCGATTGTGTATGGGACTGTAAGCGGCATCGCACTGCACGAAAGATGCTTGCGCAGGGCCGATGGCTTTGCTATAGTTCGTCCCCCGCTGCGAACGTGACCTCACCAGGTCCCTTGCAAAAGGTTAACGAAATCAAGTAGTTGACGGACACGGCGGAAAAGAAGGGGTTGACGAGCTGCACGGAACACCGCATAATCTCGCCTCTCTGCTGCTGACAAACACAACGCTTTGTCGACAAGTAGCAAGCAGTACCGAATTCAAGTTCTTTAACAATCAACAGTCGATAAGTGTGGGCGTTTGACGATAGATGCCGTGGACTTCGGTCCATGAATACTCAAATTATTGTTTCAAACGCTCGCACAAGAAATAAACGTGACCTCGAAAGAGGAACGTCAGTATCTTGAGTGAGTGACCCTGGTGCGAAAGCATCAGACAACAGAGATTAAACTGAAGAGTTTGATCCTGGCTC
>DASWYE010000157.1:0-1823 GCA_036405115.1 Telluria sp.
GACGATCGCCAGATCGCGGTGAGCATCGACCAGGTGCTGCAACGGGCCGCATCGCAGCCGGACGAGGCCCAGCCGAAATGGCTGATGCGCTACCAGGCAGCGCAGCTCTTTGGCCGCAGCGGCGACTGGCAGAATGCCCGCATACAGGCGGAGCTGGCCTGGACGCCGCGTACGGACGCGGGCGTCGGCGCTTTCTTGGCGGAGGCCCAGGCACGCACGGGTGATTTCGTCAGCGCGGAGCGCACACTGCGGGAAGTGAGCGACCGCATACGCTGTACCGATCAGACCGGCCGGGAAGGCTTCGTGCACCTCTGGGCGCGCATCCAGCAGGCCGCAGTGGCATCGGGAACGACGCCCCTGGGACCACGCCCCACCCCGATGTGCCGCGTCGGCGGTCCTGCACGCTCCTGACCATCCCGCTCGCGCCACGACAAGCAGCCGGTCACAGATTCATGCGACGCGTTGACGCGTATCGGTTTTAAGGTGCGTTACATTGTGCGCTGGCCTGGTTCTTGCTTGGCCTTTCCCATTCGTCGAGTCCTGCTGGAATAGCCATGAACGCCGTCGCCTCTGCCTCTGCCAACCTGGTCGGAATTACAGGAATCGCCCGCCGCCTGGTGATGGATGGCGCGATGGACGAATCGACCGCCCGCAACGCCATGAACAGTGCGTCCGAGGCGAAGGTGCCGCTCGCACAGTGGGTACAGGAGAAGAAGCTGGTCTCCGCCCCCCAGCTCGCTGCCGCCAACGCGATCGAGTTCGGTATGCCGTTGCTGGATGCCATGGCATTCGATGCGTCGCACAGCGCGATCAAGCTGGTCAGTGAAGAGCTGATCCAGAAGCACCAGGTGCTGCCTCTCTTCAAGCGTGGCTCCAAGCTGTTCGTGGGCACCAGCAACCCTACCCAGACCGCAGCGCTGACCGAGATCCAGTTCCACACCAACCTGGTTGTGGAAGCGGTCTTGATCGATGAGGACCAGTTGCGTCGCGCGCTGGACCAATGGATGAACGCCGCCAGCAGCTTGTCCAGCTCTTTCGGCGGCGACGACGACGAGGGCCTGGACAACCTTGAGGTCGGTACCGACGAAGACCTGGGCGGCAGCGACACCGGCGTCGACGCCAAGGGCGACGACACGCCCGTGGTCAAGTTCGTCAACAAGGTGCTGATCGATGCGATCAAGCGTGGCGCCTCCGATATCCATTTCGAGCCTTACGAAACGGACTACCGCGTGCGCCTGCGGATCGACGGCATCCTGAAGCAGGTCGCCAAGGCCCCCGTGAAACTCGGCGCCCGCATCGCGGCCCGCCTCAAGGTCATGTCGCAGCTGGATATCGCCGAAAAGCGCGTGCCGCAGGACGGACGCATCAAGCTGAACCTGTCGAAGACCAAGCAGATCGACTTCCGCGTCAGCACCCTGCCCACCCTGTTCGGCGAGAAGATCGTGCTGCGCATCCTCGACGGCAGCGCGGCCAAGCTGGGCATCGACAAGCTGGGCTACGAGCCTGATCAGCAGAAGCTGTTCGAGGACGCCATCCAGAAGCCCTACGGGATGGTGCTAGTCACCGGCCCCACCGGCTCGGGCAAGACGGTGTCCCTGTATACGGCGCTGGGCATCCTGAACGATGACATGCGCAACATCTCCACGGTCGAGGATCCGGTCGAAATCCGGCTTCCCGGCGTCAACCAGGTCCAGCAGAACACCAAGCGCGGCATGACGTTCGCCGCTGCGCTGCGCAGCTTCCTGCGCCAGGACCCGGACATCATCATGGTCGGCGAAATCCGCGACCTGGAGACCGCCGAGATCGCCATCAAGGCCGCACAG
>DASWYE010000158.1:0-3268 GCA_036405115.1 Telluria sp.
GCTGCGCGAACGGTGCGCTGAATTTGGGCGGGCTGCGTTCCCTTTGCCGCCGACGTGGAAGCGGCGCTTAACGCTTGGCCTCGACATGCGGCTCGGCCGCGCGCGTCAGGTAGGCATGGGTCAGTTCGGCCAGGTGGTCGCGCAGCCAGTCAGCCATCGCGATTTCCTCGACCAGGATGCGTTCGCAGACTGCCTTGGTCTCAAGGTCGCCCACGGCTTCGGCGGCGGCGATGAGAATCTTGTAGGAGGCGATTTCCAGATTCTCGAACACGTAACCCATCTGCGCGCCTTTGACGATCTCGTCACTGACCATCATGCCGCCCATCGCCTGCCCCATCGCCATCATCTTGCCGCCCAGGTCCTTCAGCCCGGAATAGGACCTGTCGTGGCGGCGCAGGCAGTCCTCGATCAGGCGGGCCTGGTTCTGGGTTTCGGTGATGTGCTGCTCGATGCGCGCCTTCAGCTCAGGGTAGTGCTGGATGCGGCTGGCCTGCTTGGTAAGCATGGTTTCGGCCTGGGCCTCCATCGCATGGGCATCGCGCAGCCATTCGATGAGGCGTTCGGTACGGACGTCGTGACCGGTCTGGGCACTTTGCATGGGGCGTCTCCTGTAAGGCGTGAATGTCGGATCCTCTGATGGGTGTGAAACGCACGCTGTCCCGGGAGTTCCCCCCGTCCGACTGACTGCACGTCGTTAGTCCTGACTGATCAGCATCCCCTGCAGCTGCGCATAGCGCTGCGGCAACTGCTCGAGTCCGTAGCGCGCCGCCTGCTTGCGAATCGCCACGCGGTCGCCATCGAACTTCACCGTTTCGCTGATCGAAACCAGCCGCTCACCCTCGCGCAGCGCCCAGGCGAAGCACTGGGTACCGCCCTCGTCCTCCTGGGCATCGTCGGCGACGCCGGTGTTGGCCACGCTGAGCGACGCCGCGCTGGCCCGCAGCGCGCCCGTGGCCATTTCGGTGGCGACCTCCTCGCTGGTCAGGCCGAAGCGCTCGATGGTGGCGAAACTGACCTGCAGCAGCCGGTGTTTCGCCGCCGGCGAATAGACCACGAAGCCGCTGTCGAGCACCTGCCCGCAACCCGGAATATCGGCCAGCAACGAGGCCATAAGGCCACAGGTGCAGGACTCGGCCGTACTCAGCACTGCCTGCCGGTCGCGCAGGAATGTCACCACTTCTTCGAGCCTTTGCATGATCGCCTCCGTAACGGTTTGCCTACCGTTCGGAGCAGCCTGTCGGAAACGAGTTCCACGCCGGGTCTTTTTCAACCGAAACCAGAACTTTCTCACACACTGTCCGGTCTGGTTTTTGGTAGGGCCAGCGTAGCCCTACCCCCGCCGTTCGGCGGTTCGCAATAGTGATTCCTGCCTATCGTGTTCACGGGTGTGACGGTCATCAGATCGTTGCACTGGAGAAATATGCTCGTAACTGGCGCCGGCGCCTGGATGCCGGAACACTTGGGGAGATCGTGATGAGTATTGCGGTGAACGCCGGTTCCATTCGCCTGAACAAGACCCAGCCCGCCATTCGGCTAGCGCCGCGCCCGGTGCTGCAGGTTCGCAGCAGTCACAGCGAGAAAAAGAAAATCCTCTTCGTCACCTCGGAGCTGACCGATCTGATCAAGACCGGCGGGCTGGCCGACGTGTCCGCCGCCCTGCCCCGCGCGCTCGGTGCGCTGCACGACGTGCGCGTGCTGATTCCCGGCTACACGCAGGTGCTGCGCAGCGGTCATGCGATCCGCGTGGTCGGTAGCCTCGGCGCCCAGGCGGAGATCCCGGCCTGCCGCATCGGCCGAATGGACATGCCCGACGGCCTGATCATCTACGTGCTGATCTGCCCGGAGCTCTACGAGCGCGACGGCAACCCATACGGCGACGGCCACGGCAATGACTGGCCGGATAACCCGGTGCGCTTTGCCCGTCTATGCCTGGCCGCCGCGGAGATCGCCGCCGGCACCGCCTGCATCCGCTGGACGCCGGAGCTGGTGCACGCGCACGACTGGCCCACCGGACTCACGCCCGCCTACATGCACTGGCGCGGGCTGCGTACACCGAGCGTATTCACCATTCACAACCTGGCCTACCAAGGCAACATCGACATGAACCTGCGCCGCGCATTGGCGCTACCGCATGAAGCCTGCGGCGTGGAGCGCATGGAATTCTACGGCAAGCTCTCGCTGCTCAAGGCCGGCATCGCCTACGCCAACCATGTCACCACCGTCAGCGCGACCTATGCGCAGGAAATCACCACCGAAGAATTCGGCTGCGGCATGGAAGGTTTTCTGCGCATGAAGGCGCGCCAGGGCCTGCTCAGTGGCCTGCTCAATGGCATCGACGAAAGCTGGGAACCGCAGAGCGATCCCCACCTGGTACGCGGCTTCAGCGCGCGCGACTGGCAGGGCAAGGCCGCCAACGCCGCCTATGTGCGCCAGGCGTTCGGCCTCGAGGCGGACGCCAGTCCGCTGTTTGCCGTGGTGTCGCGCCTGGTGCAGCAGAAGGGCATCGACCTGACCCTCGGCGTAGCCGAAACCATCGTCGCCAACGGCGGCCAGCTGGCCATCCTCGGCCAGGGCGAGCCGCATATCGAAGAAGAGGTGCGCGAACTCGCCCGTCGCTATCCGGGCCGTGTCGCCGCGCACGTCGGCTTCAACGAACACGATGCGCGGCGGTTGTTCGCCGGCAGCGATTTCCTGCTGATGCCCTCGCGCTACGAGCCGTGCGGCCTCAGCCAGATGTATGCCCAGCGCTACGCCTCGCTGCCGATCGCCCGCCGCACCGGCGGCCTGGCCGACTCCATCGAGGACGGGCTGACCGGCTTCTTGTTCGACCAGCCCAGCGTCGACAGCTATCGCCACGCGGTGCTGCGCGCCCTGGAGATTCACCAGCGGCCGGACCTGCTGTGCGCCATGCGCTGCCGGGCGATGGCCACCGGATTCTTCTGGCGCCACGCCATCGCCCCGTACGACCACCTGTACCAGCAACTGCTGGGCGTCCACCGCGAGGCCGCCCACGCCATTTCCTGAGTGCGCCAACCCGAGGACAGTCAATGCCATCCATGCGTGCCCCCATCGGACGACACGGCCCACAACTGCTGGACTGCAACACCACCCGCTTCAGGCTCTGGGCGCCGGATGCCGCAAGCGTGGCGCTGGTTATCGTTGGCGGCGAAACGCTGCCGATGCAGCCCGAGGCGGATGGCTGGTACGGCGTGGATGCTCCGTATGGCGCGGGTACGCTGTATCGCTTTCTCATCGACGGCGAACTGCA
>DASWYE010000159.1:0-12019 GCA_036405115.1 Telluria sp.
CGACGTTAGTTGTAAACCTGGAGATTACTTATGTCTGTTCTGCGGAGTGGGAACGACTCGGCGAGTGAGGCGTTCGAGTTCCGCGCTGTGATACAGGTCAAGGCATTTCAAGAGATTGAAACGGCTGGTCCGCTTGGCGTCATCCGCAATAGGATTACTGTAGTCGCGTTGCAGGTATGCAGCGACAAGATGTTCGATTTCGTCTGGCGCTTTCTCGGCGTCATATCTAGTCCACTCGATGAGCGCCCGCGCGGTACTCGCAGCATCGCCGGAGACCTCGACATTATCTTGATACGATCTCGAGATGCAGATCGACAGCACCATGTCCTTAAAGTTTGACGCGTCACGTCTTCCTGCCGCTGAGGGCGACTCCGGCTTGGACGACTCTGCGTGAGTTGGCACGGCCAGAGCAAGAATCAGAACAGAGGCGGGCAATACGGTCATGGCAGCGCCCAGAAGCTTGCGCGCTCAGTGCGGCTGCGCCAGTCCTGTTTGTTGCGAATGGGGAAAGGGGATTATCAGATCGGGTTTTCCCCATCGGTGGTTCAGGAAATCGATGACATCCTTGACTCGATAGAAGTAAGAGCGCTTGTCGGCTCCCGAAACAGTTTTTCCGCTGATCCTGGGGATCTGGACACCGGAATAGTTGAGTACATAGCTCAACCTCAGGGCGCAGGTGTTTGTCCAACCGTGAGGCGGTGTCAAGTTGATGTTCTTTGCAACTGCGCCGCCGATGATACGAGCGACTTTTTCGCTCTGGTTGGCCTGAGCTACGATGCGCTGTGCCGCAGCCCATACCGTCTGAAATGAGGGACGAGTCATGACAGCTCCTCTTGTTTCCGTATTTCAGATCATACGGTCGGCATTTGAGAAGGCATTGGTGAATAGCAAGGGATGCGGGGAAACCGCAAACGAAGCGGGACGCACAGCGCCGGAAAACAAAAAAGGAGTCACGATTGCTCGTGACTCCTTCTCTGCTTATTCGTGGTAGGCCGTGCGGGATTCGAACCTGCGACCAACGGATTAAAAGTCCGCTGCTCTACCAGCTGAGCTAACGACCCGAAAGAGGCAGCATTATAGCGTGCGATTTCAGATTGCGCTAGGGGCAATTTTGCGTTGATGCGTGCTTCGGGAATCGCACCGCCCCCGTGCTGCTCAACTCAGCATGGGTCCCCGCATTTGCGGGGACGACGGTAGTGGCTACGACAGGGCGGCGGTGACTTTGAGGACTTCGTCGCAGGTGGTGCTGCCTTCGATGACCTTCAGGGCGCCCGCGATGCGCAGCGGCTTCATGCCGTCTGCCACCGCTTGCTGGCGCAGCGCCTGGATGTCGGTCTCTTCGTCGATCAGCTTGATGAAGCCTTCGGTCAGCGTCACCAGTTCGTAGATGCCGGTACGGCCGCGGTAGCCGGTCTGGCGGCATTCCGGGCAGCCGATCGGACGGTACACGGAAGCCGGCTTCGGGATCTTCCATGCGCCGCCGATGCCCGCCCACACCTCGTCGCTCACCGTTCCATCCGGCGACTTGCAGTGCACGCACAGCGTACGCACCAGGCGCTGCGCCATGATGCCGATCAGCGTCGCTTCCAGCAGGTAGTAGGGCACGCCAAGCTCCAGCAGCCGCATCACGGCCGATGGCGCGTCGTTGGTGTGCAGCGTGGACAGCACGAGGTGGCCGGTCAGCGCGGCCTGGATCGCCATTTCGGCAGTCGCCAGGTCGCGGATCTCGCCGACCATGATGATGTCCGGGTCCTGCCGCATCAGCGCTTTCACGCCGTCCGCGAACGACAGGTCGATGCCGGGCGTGACCTGCATCTGGTTGAACGAGCCTTCCACCATCTCGATCGGGTCCTCGACCGTGCACACGTTCACCTCCGAGGTGGCGAGTGCCTTGAGCGTGGTGTATAGCGTGGTGGTCTTGCCCGAGCCGGTCGGGCCGGTCACGAGGATGATGCCGTGCGGGCGCGCAGTCAGGCTGTCCCAGCGCGCCGCGTCATCGGGCGGGAAGCCCAGTTCCGGCAGCGTCTTGACCACGACTTCCGGATCGAAGATGCGCATCACGAGCTTTTCGCCAAACGCGGTCGGCATGGTCGACAGGCGCAGCTCCACCTCCTGGCCCGCGTTGGTGCGGGTCTTGATGCGGCCATCCTGCGGACGGCGCTTTTCGATCACGTCCATGCGGCCCAGCAGCTTGATGCGCGCGGTCATCGCGATCATCACCACCGCCGGCACCTGGTACACCTGGTGCAGCACGCCGTCGATGCGGAAGCGGATCACGCCGATGTCGCGCTTCGGTTCCAGGTGGATGTCCGAGGCGCGCTGCTCGAACGCGTACTGCCACAGCCAGTCGACGATGTTGACGATGTGCTGGTCGTTCGCGTCGAGCTGCTTGTTGGATTTGCCCAGTTCGACCAGCTGCTCGAAGTTGTTGCGCAGCGCGAGGTCCTGGCCGCTCGACTTGTTGGCGCTCTTGATCGATTTGGCCAGGCTGAAGAACTGCGAGATGTACTGCGCGATGTCGAGCGGGTTCGCGATCGACAGCTCGACCTTGCGGCGCGCGACCTTTTCGATCTCGGCGACCCATTCGTTGGCGAACGGGTCGGCGGTTGCGACCGTCAGGGTGGACGCAGTCAGGTCCAGTGGCAGAATGTTGAAGCGCGCGGCGTAGCTGGCCGACATCACGTCAGCTACCTTGGTGAAGTCGATGCGCAGCGGGTCGATCCGCACGTAGGGCAGCGAGACCTTGGCCGCGAACCATTCGCTCAGTACGTCCAGCGTGAGCAGGCGGTGCGGCGCCAGCGCGGAGGTGAGCTTGCATTGCGCGATCGCGGTCAGCGGGTGCATGGAGCCGACCGCGTTGCGCAGGATGCCCTGCGCCTGCGCGAACTGCGCCTTGACCTCGGCCTTCTCGACGATGCCGTCGGCCAGCAGCCACGAAAATATGGTCTGCAGGTCGAGTGCGGGGCGCGCACTGCGCGTGGCGCTGCGGTTCGGCGTTGCCGGGTCGGTCCTCAATGCGTTCTCCTGTCGCTAGCTTGCCTGCAGGCCGCGTACCCACGATTTGGCAGGCAGTTTGGTTTGGGTCTGGATCGCGGCCGCCCGTTCCTTCAGGCTCGGGAAGTCGAGCTCGGGGCGGGTCCGGAAACAGATCGCGACAACATTACCATCATGCACTTCAGGCAGGCAAATCACGTGGTCAAAGGCATGCTTCATCGCCTTGATGTTGCGGGCGAAGGAAGGGTGGTCGCCGAACAGGTTGACGGTCATGATGCCGTGCTCGCTGAGGCAGGCGTTGCAGGCGGAGTAGAACTCGGCCGTATCCAGCACCGGGCCGCGCGCGGTCGCGTCGTACAGGTCGCATTGCAGTACGTCGAAGCGGCCGTGGTTGGCCTGGTCGTTGACGAAGTCGAGCGCGTCCATCTGCCGCACGTCCAGGCGCTCGTCGTTCGCCGGCAGCTTGAACATGGCGTAGCAGATGTCGATCACCGACTCATTCAGTTCCACCGCGGTGACGGTGGCTTCGGGAAACGTCTTGTAACAAAACTTGGTCAGGGCAGCGGTGCCCAGGCCCAGTTGGGCGATGTGCTTCGGCGCGTCGATGAACAGCATCCAGGCCATCATCTGCTGCGCGTATTCCAGTTCCAGCCAGTCGGGCTTGCGGATGCGCATGGCGCCCTGCACCCATTCGGTGCCGAAGTGGAGGTAGCGGACGCCGTCCTGTTCCGACAGCGTGACCGGGGCGAATTTGACCTTGCGCACGGGCGCGCGCGAGGATTCTTCTTGTTCGATGGATTTACGTTTGATGAGCATGGCGCATTATCTGTTCCCGCGCGAAGGCGGCGCAAGCGGTAATGCTACTCGTCACCCCCGCGGACGCGGGGGGCCTATGCTGAGTTGCCGAGCCGGAAGCTCAGCAGGGGTCCCCGCGTCCGCGGGGACGACGCTGGGTTTAGCGGTTGACCGGTTCGACCGAGACGCGCACGCGCACGCGCTGGCCCGGGTCGTACGACATGGTGCTGGTGTAGCTCTGGCCCCGGTAGTCGTAGGTGACGTCGTAGCCGACGGTACGGGTCTCGTAGGCGTCAACCATGCGGCACTGGCGGATCGCCTGTTCCTGGACGCCGCCCTGGGGCGCGTTCTGGTTTGACACGCGGTCGCCGATCACGGTGCCGGCAATCGCACCGGCCGCCGTGGCAGCAACGCGGCCGCTGCCGTCGCCGACCTGGTTGCCCAGCACTGCGCCGGCGATGCCGCCAATGATCGAGCCGGCCGGCGATCGCTGCTGCTGCACCGGCACCTGTACATATTCGGTGCGGCATTCCTCACGCGGACGGTTGATCTGTTCCAGACGTGGCTGTACCCGCGTGACACGCGCGGTATCTTCGAACTCGACCGCATGCGCCGCGGGCAGGGCGGCGAGGGCAATCGCGGTGGCAATCAGTTTGGCTGGCAGGTTCATTTGAGGCCTCATGTGGATGGAGTCGGCGCGTGCAGTCGGACGCGTCATTTTCCATCCAATCTTAATCCCGCAGCGCCAGCGCCGAAGCGCTCTCGTGGCAACAAAATGTAACAGCAGTGTGTGGCCGCTTGACCTCGCGAACTATCGGCAAAAGTCCGCATCTGCCGCGTTTTCGGGAATTTTTCGATAAATCCTTCGTGGAAAATGACATTCGGGTTGATTCCCATACCACAAACCGTTACCCTACTACATTGGTATGCAATATTGGCGCTTAGCAACGCTTAACCGGGAAGGGTACGGAAAATCGAAGCTGATCAGGTCACCGAGGCAAACATGAGTCTGTTTTTAACTGTGCCGCCAAACGTGGTGCAATCCATCCGTGCTTTCCGCGTCGCGGAATTGCAGGAGGAAGCGGCTCGCCTTGGACAGCACTTCCTGTATGCCCACTGCGCCAAAGCGCTGACCAAGCAGCAGGTATGCCAATGCATCGGTGAGTCTTTCCACTTCACCAAGCCGGCCAGCAAGAATTTCGACGCCCTCAAGCAGACCGTGACCGACACGGTGTACAAGTCGGGCCCGCAGCCGGGTTTCATCGTCGTCATCGAGCAGCTGCCGAACACGCAGAAGTTCGACAAGGAAGCGCGCGAGACCCTGCTGGACGTGTTCCGCGACGCCGCCGACTACTGGGCCGACAAGAAAGTCCCGTTCCGCGTCTTCTACTCCTTCGAGTAGCTCCCGTCATCCCCGCGGACGCGGGGACCCCGACGTCGCCCGCGGATTGCCATCTCGAGCGTGCTGCGGCGCAACAAACGCAAGCGGTCGCAGCGTGCCAAGGGTACAATGTCGCCCTATGAAAAACATTGTGATCCTCATTTCCGGCGGCGGCAGCAACATGGCCGCCATCGTGCGCGCCGCGCAAGCCGAGAAGTGGCCAGCCCGCATCGCGGCGGTCATCGCCAACAAGCCGGACGCCGGCGGCCTGGCCTTCGCCGCGCAGCAGGGCATCCCCACCGCGGTGGTGTCGAACAAGGACTTCTCCACCCGCGAGGCCTTCGACGCCGAGCTGCAAAAGGTCATCGACCAGTTCGAGCCTGACCTGGTGGTGCTGGCCGGCTTCATGCGCATCCTGACGGCGGGATTTGTGGAACACTACGCGGGACGGATGTTGAACATCCACCCCTCGCTGCTGCCGAAATTCCCCGGCCTGCACACGCACCAGCAGGCCCTCGATGCTGGCGAGACGGAACATGGCGCGACCGTCCACTTCGTCACCGCGCAACTGGACCACGGCCCGGTCCTGGGACAGGTCGCGGTGCCGGTGCTGCCCGGCGATACGCCCGACTCGCTCGCCGCGCGCGTGCTGGTCGAAGAACACAAGCTGTACCCGCGCGTCGTGCGCCAGTTCGTTGAAGGCCATGTGGGCATCAACGAAGGCCTCGTGCGGATTAACGAACACTAAGGAATACCATGCGTTTGCCACCATCGATCCTCCCTCATACCGAAGAGGTACTGCGCGAGATCCTGCGCTTCACCGCGCCTGCCGACACCACCCTGTCGCGTTACTTCAAGGACCACCCGCGCCTGGGCGGCCGCGAGCGCGGCGCAGTCGCGGAAGCGGTCTACGCGGTCCTGCGCAACAAGACCTTCTTCACCGATTTCGCAGGTAGCAACGCGAGCATGCGCCGCCTGGCGCTGCTGGGCCTTGCCGAAGCGGTCGGCGTGGAAGCGATTGCCGGCCTGTCGGACGAGGAACGCGAGTTCCTGGACCGGATCAAGGATATCGACCGCACGCTGCTGCCAGCGCAGAAGCGTTCCAACATGCCCGAGTGGCTGTACGACAAGCTGGTCGCGCAGTTCGGCGAAGAAGAGGCAGGGGTGCTGGCCGATTCCCTCAACAAGCCGGCTCCGCTGGACCTGCGCGTGAACGCGCTCAAGGCCGGCCGCGACGACGTAATCGCCCAGCTGGCCCAGGCGCCGATCGCCGCCGAGCCGACCCCGTACTCGCCGCTCGGCCTGCGCGTGCTGAAGAAGCCGGCGCTGCAGAACCTCCCGCTGTTCAAGGAAGGCGCGATCGAAGTGCAGGACGAAGGCAGCCAGGTGCTGGCACAGATCCTCGGCGCCAAGCGCGGCGAGATGGTGGTCGACTTCTGCGCGGGCGCGGGCGGCAAGACGCTGGCGCTGGGCGCCTCGATGCGCAACACCGGCCGGCTGTACGCGTTCGACGTGTCCGAGAAGCGCCTCGCCAAGCTCAAGCCGCGCCTCGCGCGCAGCGGCCTGTCGAACGTGCACCCGGTGCAGATCGCGCACGAGAAGGATGCCAAGATCAAGCGCCTGGCCGGCAAGATCGACCGCGTGCTGGTGGATGCGCCGTGCAGCGGCATGGGCACGCTGCGCCGCAACCCGGACGTGAAATGGCGCCAGCCGCCGGAGGCGATCGGCGAGATGCACGAGAAGCAGGTGGCGATCCTGGACGGCGCCGCGCGCCTGCTCAAGGGCGGCGGGCGCATGGTGTACGCCACCTGCTCGCTGCTGGATGAAGAGAACGACCAGGTGGTGCAGGAGTTCCTGGCCTCGCACGCCGACTTCGAGCTGGTGCCGATGCACAAAGTGCTGGCCGAGCAGAAGATCGACCTGGAGATGGGCGACTACCTCAAGCTGCTGCCGCACAAGCACCAGACCGACGGCTTCTTCGCCGCCGTCCTCGAACGCAAGAAAATGGCCAAGCCTGCCAAAGCCGAAGCCGAAGCCGAAGTTCCAGAGGAAGAGTAAGCCCACCCCGTCATCCCCGCGCACGCGGGGACCCCTGCTGAGTGTGCACGACGTTGGATTCAGCTTCACCGCCTCACTCAGCATGGGTCCCCGCTTTCGCGGCGATGACGGTTTCGCGACCACCTGAACAAGCGCACACATGCCGATATCCAGCCTGCTGACCGACCTGCTCCGCGACCTCAACGACCCCGCCGTGCTGTGGCAGGCCGCCGTCATCGCAGCCTGCGTGATCGTCGGCTGGGGCCTGGCCCACCTGCTGCGGCGCAGCTGGCAGGAACGCGAGGAGCGGCTCACCGGCCACCCGGTCGTGAAGATCGTCGGCGTCGAGAGCTTCGAGCGCGTGCTCGCGCCCGTGCTGGTGCTCACCCTGCTGGCCGTCGCACGCTACTCGCTGGCGGGGGTGATGAACACCAGCCTGCTGCGCATCGCCATGCCGCTGGCGTCCTCGCTGGCGATCATCCGCTTCGCCTTCTACATGCTGCGCCGCGTGTTCGCGCGCCACGGCAGGATCGGCGGCGCGCTGGCCACCTTCGAACGCGTGTTCGCGCTGCTGGTCTGGCTGGCCGTTGCGCTGTACCTGCTTGGCGCCTGGCCCGACATCTTCCACTTCCTCGACACCACCACCATCCCGCTGGGCAAGAACGAAGCGTCGCTGGCCGCGATCCTCAAGGCGGTGGTCTCGGTCGTCATCCTGGTGATGCTGTCGCTGTGGGCCGGTGCGGCGCTGGAAGACCGCCTGATGAACGTCCAGGGCGTGCACCTGTCGCTGCGCGCGGCGGTGGCGCGCGTGAGCCGCGCACTGCTGGTGGTGGTGTCGGTGCTGCTCAGCCTGACCCTGGTCGGGATCGACCTGACCGTGCTGTCCGTGTTTGGCGGCGCACTCGGCGTGGGCCTGGGCCTGGGCCTGCAGAAGATCGCCAGTAACTACGTGTCCGGTTTCGTGGTGCTGCTGGAGCGCCGCCTGTCGATGGGCGACATGATCCGGGTCGACAAGTTCGACGGCCGGGTCGCGCAGATCAACACCCGCTACACCGTGCTGGCGGCGCTGGATGGCTCCGAAACGGTGGTGCCGAACGAAATGCTGATCGCCAGCGCCGTGCAGAACTTTTCGCTGCCAAGCCGGCGGGTGCGCATCGCCACCCAGCTGACGGTGGCCTACGACACCGATATCGACAAGCTGCTGCCGGCGCTCGCCGAGGCATGCGTCGGCATCGAGCGCGTGCTGGCCGACCCTGCGCCCGGCGCGCTGGTGCTGCGCTTCGGCCCGGACGGCTTCGACCTCGAAGTCGGCATGTTCATCGCCGACCCGGAGGCCGGTTCGGGCGGCATCCTGTCGGAGGCCAACCTGCGCATCTGGCGCGTCCTGCAGGGGCAGGGCGTCAGCCTGCCGTACCCGACCCGCGACATCCGCATCGTGCAGCCGGAAGTGGCCCGGACGCTCGGCGACTTGCCGCGCCCGCAGGCGTAGTGACGGGCTGATACAGCCCTGTAACATATGTACAATTTCCCCGGATTCCGAGCGTTCACTGCCGGAACAAAGTAGAATGGCGGTGTCGGTTAGCGATCAAGCGTCCCGGCCATTTCATAACTCCGGAGCAAATAATTGTTAAACGCAGTCCTCGACTTCCTGAATACCGGTATCACCAACCTGTCCGCCTGGCAGGTTGTCGGCGTCACGCTTGTCCTGACGCACATCACGATTGCCAGCGTCACCATCTACCTGCACCGCCACCAGGCGCACCGCGCGCTGGAACTGCACGCCATTCCTAGCCACTTCTTCCGCTTCTGGCTGTGGCTGACCACCGGCCAGGTCACCAAGGAGTGGGCCGCAATCCACCGCAAGCACCACGCCAAGTGCGAAACCGAGGAAGACCCGCACAGCCCGGTCACCCGCGGCATCAAGAAAGTGCTGCTGGAAGGCGCCGAACTGTATCGCGCCGAATCGAAGAACAAGGAAACGCTGGAAAAGTACGGCCACGGCACCCCTGACGACTGGATCGAGCGCAACCTGTACACCAAATACAGCTGGCAGGGCGTCGGGCTCATGCTGATCCTCGACGTCATCCTGTTCGGCGCCATGGGCATCACCGTGTGGGCCGTGCAGATGCTGTGGATCCCGGTCACCGCCGCCGGCATCATCAACGGCATCGGCCACTTCTGGGGCTATCGCAACTACGATTGCGCCGACGCTGCGACCAACATCGTCCCATGGGGCATCCTGATCGGTGGCGAAGAGTTGCACAACAACCACCACACTTATGCAACGTCGGCCAAGCTGTCGAACAAATGGTACGAGTTCGACATCGGCTGGGGCTACATCCGTGCGATGGAAATGGTCGGCCTGGCCAAGGTGAAGAAAGTCGCACCGAAGCCGACCTTTGCGTCCGCGCCGAAATCGGTTCCCGACCTGGGCACCCTGCAGTCGGTGATCGCCAACCGCTACGACGTGATGGCCAAGTACGCCAAATCGGTCAAGCACGCATGGCACGACGAGGTCGAGCACCTGAAGGAAAAAGCCAAGCTGGAATCGCGCTTCCTGAAGACCACCCGCAAGCTGCTGCAGCGCGAACCGGCCAAGCTGGAAGAGCCGCATCACGAGCAGCTGTCGCAGCTGTTCCAGCACTCGAAGGCGCTGGAAACGATGCACAACATGCGCGTCGAGCTGTCGGTGATGTGGGAGCGTTCCACGCTGACCCGCGACCAGCTGCTGCACAAGCTGCAGGACTGGTGTGCCCGTGCCGAAGCTTCCGGCATCAAATCGCTGCAGGAGTTCTCCCTGCGCCTGCGCACCTACGCATAAAGGGGACTGACCCTGCGCTTCAGCCAGCGACTGGCAAGCAGAACGGCTCCTTCGGGAGCCGTTTTTATTTCTTGAAAAGAATACATATGTTCGCTACGATGTGATTGTTGGTCGCGAGGCCATCACTTTTCTTTGTTAATACGCGCCTGCTTCGGCGGGAAGCATTTTCCAGGTGGTGGATATCGTGAAACTGATGACCCGCATCGCGCCGATTGCCGGCGCCGCCTTGCTGCTGGCCTCCTGCGGCGCCGGCAACGAACCCGACGTGCAGCGTGCCCCGCAATTTGCCGCGACCAGCAGCGCGACGACGGGCACCAGTGCCGCCGCCTACGAGGAACTGGTCCAGCGCATCTATGTGGCCTACTTTGGCCGTCCCGCCGACCCGGCAGGCCTGGCATTCTGGGCGGAGCAGTACCGCGGCGCGGGCGCACCCACCAGCGTGGCCGAGCTGAGCCTGGCTTACGACCGTAATCCTGGCTTCCGCATGTTCGTCGACGTGTTCGGGACCAGTCAGGAATCGCAGGACTTGTACCCGGGCGACAACCGTGCCTTTATCACTGCCATCTACCAGAACCTGTTCAACCGGGCGCCGGATGATGCCGGCCTGGCCTACTGGGCAGGGCTGATCGATGCCGGCGCGCTGACGCGGCCCATTGCGGCGCTGGCGATCATGGGCGGCGCCCTGGGCAGCGATTCCAGCATCATCGCCAACAAGGTCAGTGTTGCGCGCAGCTTCAGCACTTCGCTCGATACGCCGGAGCGCACCGCGAGCTACAGCGGCATGAGCGCGAACCAGGTAGTGCGTTCGATGCTGGGCACGGTCGGCCTGGATACCGATGTCATTTCCTTCAGCACCACGATCAACCTCACCATCGTCAACCTGGTCGAAGCGGCGCAGCCGCAGCCTGCGGGCTTCAAGCTTAGCTCCGGAATGACGGGCAATGGCAAGGGAACCATCGATCCGGCCGGCGGGACCTACGCCAAGGGCGCGATCGTCACGGTCAAGGCCGAGCCGGACTTCTACAGCGACTTCCGCGGCTGGACGGGTCGCTCAGGCTGTGCGGGAGGGCTGGGTGGATGCCGGCTCACCATGGAGCAGGACTATTTCATGGAGGCGCGCTTCGAGCGCACCCGCTTTGCCACCTCGTTCGATACGACCTATACGGCCGTTCGCGGCGGTGCGAAGAACTGCACGTTCACGCTGCGCTGGACGAATACGCGAATCGACTTCGAGCTGGATGCAGCCTACGAGATGACGATGCGCGTGCGCGGCACGTTCCAGCCTTCTTCGGCGGACCCGAACTGCAACTCCAACCCCGCCAGTTTTGACAAGAGCTTCCCCGTTGCCAGCTACAGCAAGAACGGATTCACCCATTCGGTGCAGCTGCAAGGGGGCGCAGTGGCTGGCGAATACATGACGGTATCGGTCATGTCCTTGCCCGGACCGCAGGCCGGCGTGAACCTGTTCGCGCCGATTGGCATCACGCTGGAATACAAGGGAAGCGAGGCGCTCTCGGGGCGCTCCGAGTTATTCCAGACCCTGACACGTAATCCAGTGCCCTGACATGGCATGCGGCGCCATTCGGCGCCGGTTCTCGCAGGGACCCCCGCGTATTGCTGCGCAGCGAAGGTCCCTCTTTCACTCAGTTCGGCTGCGGCACGGCTGCAGCAGGCGCGCGCTCGATGCGCATCGCCGGCACTTTCATGTACGTCAGCGCGCGCCATACCCACTCCAGCGGGCCATAGCGGAAGCGCGACAGCCACCACTGGCTAAGTACGATCTGCACTGCGCACAGTCCGAGGGCGAAGCCCAGCTGCGCCGCGCGGCCCATGCCCCAGTTGCCGAAGCCCCAGCCATAGAAGAACACCGCGCAAACCAGCGACTGCATCAGGTAGTTGGTCAGCGCCATGCGGCCGAACGGCGCCAGCGCGCGCACCCTCGACAGCCACGAATTGCTGTGCAGGGCAAGGATCACGAAGCTGGCATACCC
>DASWYE010000160.1:0-9969 GCA_036405115.1 Telluria sp.
CTGGAAAGTTACCGTAAACAACGTATGGTTGTTCTGGCGCAACAGTAATCAGGGACCACAATTCGGGCTTCGGCCACCATCTTCCGTTCCCTGTCTTCATAGGGAAAAAGGGCGATCCGCGCGTGTTTGTAGGACAAACGCCGACGGGTCGCGTCCGCTATTTCCGGACTCAAAATACAGAGCTTCCCCTATTCACGCGAAGTTTCCGCACAGTCACAATGCTTCTCACTGGCAACGCAATGACACTGCCAGACCACTAAAGGAGAGGCAAAATGACTGCAAACGACATGATGGCTGAGATTCGCGACGCAAACCTCAGCTACCTGATGCTGGCTCAGCAAATGATCCGCGCAGACAAGGTCACTGCCATTTTCCGCCTCGGCATCTCTTCCGAGATCGCCGACCTGATCGAGGGCATGAGCAACGCCCAGATCCTCAAGCTCGCTTCCGGCAACATGATGCTGGCGCGCTTCCGCTTCGACGACACCGCCATCCTGTCCATGCTGACCAGCCACAGCAAGGACCGCGCGCTGGCCCAGTCGCACGCCGCCATCCTGATGGCCGGCCAGGCTGTAGAAGAAATCGCGTAATTGCCAGGGGACTGTCCCTGTGGGACTGTCCCCCGATCTTTAGCAGGATGAACGGTACGGCAGCGAAAGAGCAGGGGACAGTCCCCCAACAAACGGAGCGGAACATGAGCAAGAAGAGCGTCGTCACGGAAGCACAGGAAATCCAGCTGGCCATCGAACTGATCAAGCTGGGCGCGCGCCTGCAGTTGCTGGAAACCGAAGTGTCGCTGTCGCGCGAGCGCCTGCTCAAGCTGTACAAGGAACTGCGCGGCGTCTCGCCTCCGAAGGGCATGCTGCCATTCTCGACCGACTGGTTCCTGACCTGGCAGCCGAACATTCATTCCTCGCTGTTCATCAACATCCACCGTTTCCTGGTCGAGCACGCAGGTGCGACCGGCATCCAGGCGGTGATGAAAGCCTACAAGCTGTACCTCGAACAAATGCCGCCCGAGCCGGGGGAAGAGCCGGTGCTGTCGCTGACCCGCGCCTGGACCCTGGTGCGCTTCTTCCAGAGCGACATGCTGGGCACCGCCTGCTGCGACAAGTGCCAGGGCAAGTTCGTGGTCGACACCATGGACCTGAACCGCGGCTACCTCTGCGGCCTGTGCCACATGCCTTCGCGCGCCGGCAAGACTCGCAAGGCCAAGGACGCCGCCGCCCAGCTGCTCGCCGCATAAGTGCGGCAACCCGAATTACCCCCGTCATCCCCGCGCATGCGGGGACCTCTGCTGAATGTCCTGTAAGCCGACTCCATTCCTGCCGGTTAGCTCAGAATGGGTCCCCGCGTGCGCGGGGATGACGCATTTGGGGGGCCCCGCGTGCGCGGGGATGACGCATTTGGGGCGGCAAAAAAAATGAGCTGGTTCGCGCTGCCGGCAGTTCGCGCCGTCCTGATCCAGGCCGGCGCCTTCGTTCCCACCCTATTAATAGTGTATGTCGCCGCCCGGGTGGGCCTGGCGCCCGGCTTCGTCACTGCCGCGCTGGTGCAGGGCGCACTGGCTGCCGGCATCTCCTGGCGCCTGCGCCTGCCGCCGTGGTGGCTGCCGATCCAGTTCCTGTTCCCGGTCCTGCTCCTGTTCGCGCAGTCGCTGGCGGTCCCCGCGTGGGTCTACCTCGCGATCTTCCTGCTGCTGCTCGGCTCGTACTGGTCTACCTTCCGCACCCGCGTCCCGTACTACCCGTCCGGCCGCGAGGTGTGGCATGCGTTTGACGCTGCGCTGCCGCAGGGCCGCCCGCTGCGCGTGATCGACATCGGCAGCGGCCTGGGCGGCTTCACCCTCGACCTGGCCCGCCGTCATCCGGACTGGAGCGTTACCGGCATCGAGCTGGCCCCGCTGCCCTGGCTCCTCAGCCGCCTGCGTGCCACCGGGACCCGCGCCCGCTTCCTGCGCGGCGACTACGTACGGCTTGACTTCTCCGAATACGATGCGGTGTTTGCCTACCTGTCTCCGGCCGCCATGCCGGCGCTGTGGGAAAAGGCCAGCCGCGAGATGCGACCGGGATCGCTGTTGGCCAGCTACGAGTTCCCGATCCCCGGCCATCCCCCCACGCGCGCGGCAAATGTCAACCCTGATGGCCCCAGTCTTTACATGTGGGACTTTTAGGCGACAAACGACCATTATTACTTGCCCGGTTACATGCTTCACGCTATCGTAGTTACCGACAGGAATTTACTTTAACAATGGGAGCCCTGCGCTTTGTTAGTTCTGATTGGTTATGTGATCGTTTGTGCATCCGTCTTTGGCGGCTTTGCCATTGCGGGCGGTCACCTTGCAGCGCTGTTCCAGCCGGTTGAATTGCTGATGATCGGCGGCGCCGCCGTCGGCGCTTTCTTTGTAGGCAACAACAGCAAGGCGATCAAGGCCACCATGTCCGCGCTGCCGAAAGCGTTCAAGGGCTCGGTATTCACGCGCGGCCTCTACATGGAACTGATGGCGCTGCTGTTCGACGTGCTGTCCAAGGTGCGCAAGGAAGGCCTGATGTCGATCGAGGGCGACATCGAGGCGCCGGCCGAATCGCCATTGTTCTCCAAATACCCGGCCGTGCTGGCCGATGCGCACATCGTCGAATTCATCACCGACTACCTGCGCCTGATGGTGTCCGGCAACATGGACGCCTTCCAGATCGAAAACCTGATGGACAACGAGATCGAGACCCACCACCACGAAGCGATGGTGCCGTCCCATGTGATCGCCAAGCTGGGCGACGACCTGCCGGCCTTCGGTATCGTGGCGGCGGTGATGGGCGTGGTCCATACGATGGAATCGGTGGGCATTCCTCCGGCCGAACTGGGCATCCTGATCGCGAAAGCGCTGGTCGGCACCTTCCTCGGCATCCTGCTGGCCTACGGTTTCGTCGGTCCGCTCGCCACCCTGCTGGAACAGAAGGTCGAGGAAGAAGCCAAGATGTACCAGTGCGTCAAGGTCACCCTGCTGGCCAGCCTGAACGGCTATGCGCCGGCGCTGGCGGTCGAATTCGGCCGCAAGGTGCTGTATTCGACCGAGCGCCCGACCTTCATCGAGCTGGAAGACCACATCAAGAAGGCAAAGGCGAAGTAAGCGCGGCTTATTCGGTGAACATCATGCTTGCTATGCGGAGTGCTTATGGCCGATGACGGTTTGCGACCGATTATCGTCAAACGGATCAAGAAGGGTGGCGGCGGCCACCACGGCGGCGCCTGGAAGATCGCGTACGCCGACTTCGTGACCGCGATGATGGCCTTCTTCCTGCTGATGTGGCTGCTCGGCTCGACCACCAAGGGCGACCTGGACGGCATTTCGGAATACTTCAAGACGCCGCTCAAGGTGGCCATGTCGGGCGGCTCCGGCAGCGGCGATTCCTCGTCCGTGATCCAGGGCGGCGGCACCGACCTGTCGCGTAAGGACGGCCAGGTCAAGAAAGGCCAGACTTTGCCCGAGCGCAAGACCTACGACTTGCGCGCGGCGAAGATGCAGCTGGAGCGCGCGGAACTCGCCCGGCTCGACCAGCTCAAGCGACGCATCGAACAGACCATTGACGCCAATCCGCAGCTGCGCAAGTTCAAGAACCAGCTGCTGCTCGATATCACCAGCGAAGGCCTGCGCATCCAGATCGTGGACGAAAAGAAGCGGCCGATGTTCGCGCTGGCGTCCGCGCGCCTGCAGAACTACACGCGCGACATCCTGGTCGCGATCGGTTCGGTGCTGAACGACGTGCCCAACAAGATCAGCATCTCGGGGCACACCGACCTGACGCCGTATCCGGCCGACGCCGGCTACACCAACTGGGAGCTGTCGTCCGACCGCGCCAACGCCACCCGTCGCGAGCTGGTGGGCGCCGGGATGGACGAGAACAAGCTGATGCGCGTGGTCGGGCTGGCCTCGGCGGTGAACCTGGACGACAAGGACCCGTTCAATCCGATCAACCGGCGCATCAGCATCATCGTCATGAACAAGAAGACAGAAGAAGCGGTAGCGCGTGACAGCGGCAGGCTGGAGGTACCGGCGCAAGCCGCGCCGGCGGCCGCGGGCGCGCCAGCCGCCGGTGACAACGGAGGGGACCGATGACACGGCGTAAGAAGATCCTGGGCTCGCACGTGAAGCGCCTGCTGTCGGGAGTGTCCGACCACGGCAAGCGCCACCTGACCGAGGTCGAGGCGGACCTGATCCAGACCGAGCTGCTGCTGGAAGAGGCGATCGAGAAGCTGACCACCAATTTCATCGCGATCAACGCGGCGGTGGGTGCGCAGCAGGACACGATCAAGCTGCTGCTGGCAGGCGGCAGGCCGGACCCGCAGCAGGCCGCCGGGCTGGAAGCGATGTCCGGGCAGGTGGGCGTGCATGTCAACGCGGCGATCACCAGCATGCAGTTCCAGGACATGACCAGCCAGTTGCTGGACCGCACGCTCAAGCGCGTGACCGGCCTGCGCGAGTTCCTCGCCACGCTGGGCGCGCATGGCGCCGACATGGACCCGCAGAGCGATCCCGAGCAGATCTCGGAGCTGCTGGGCAAGGTCAGCATGGCGCTGGCGATCCAGTCGCTCGAGCTGCGCAGCGTGCTGCGCAAATCGGTCAACCAGCAGCACCTCGAAAGCGGCGACATCGAATTATTCTGAGCGCGGGCAGCACGCGCCTCCACGATAAACGACATACAAGGAAGCAGGAGCAGACATGGCAAAAACAATTCTCGCGGTAGACGACTCCAGTTCGCTGCGCCAGATGGTGGCGTTCTCGCTGAAGGCGGCCGGCTATCAGGTCGTGGAAGCGGTCGACGGCCTGGATGGCCTGGACAAGGCGAAGCAGCAGGTCGTGGACCTGGTGCTGACCGACCAGAACATGCCGCGCATGGACGGGCTGGCGCTGATCCGCGAGCTGCGCGCGCTGGACGACTACGCCAAGGTGCCGATCCTGATGCTCACCACCGAATCGTCCGACGAGATGAAATCCAAGGGCCGCGCCGCCGGCGCCAACGGCTGGCTTGTCAAGCCGTTCGACCCGCAGCGCCTGATCGAAGTGGTCAAGAAGGTGATCGGCTGATGCAGCCATGAGCAGTCCTGCATCGCAGTACCGCCGAATACACGGAGTTTCATCATGACCATCGACATTAGCCAGTTCTTCCAGGTCTTCTTCGACGAAGCCGAGGAACTGCTGGCTGAAATGGAGCGGCTGCTGCTGGCCGTGGACGTCGCCGCGCCCGATCCGGAAGACCTGAACGCGGTGTTTCGCACCGCCCATTCGGTCAAGGGCGGCGCCTCGACCTTCGGCCTGAACGACATGACCGAGGTCACCCACGTCCTCGAGTCGCTGCTGGACCGCATCCGCAAAGGCGAGATGGCGCTGACCAAGGAGCACGTGGACGCCTTCCTGGCGGCCAAGGATTCGCTCAAGATGCAGCTGGACGGCCACCGCAACGGCGCCCACGTCGACAAGGACGCGGTCGGCGACGTGCGCATGATGCTGCAGCACCTGTCCGAAGACCCCGTGCCGCAGGTATCGCGTCCGGCGCCCGCGTTCTCGCTGGCCAACCAGGCGCATGCCCATCCCGAGCTGGAAGGAGCGCGCCGCTACCGCATCGAAGTGCCGCCCGCGGCGCAGCGCGACATCGACGCGCTGACCGCCGAAATGGGCCTGCTGGGCCGCGTCTCGGTCTCGCCGCTGCCGGGCGGACGCCATGCGATTACCGTGACCACGCCGGAAAGCGCGGACGACCTGGTCGCGATCTGCGCGTTCATCTTCAACCCGGATGACCTCACAATCCAGGAAGCGCCGGATACGGAAGAGCAGCGCAAGGCCGAGCAGGCCGAACGGGCCAAGGCGGAGCGTGAACTCGGCTACGGCTTCTTCGACATGGACGAACCGGCCGCGCCGGGGCCGGTGCCGCGTGCCCAGCAGCAGGCGCCGGACCAGGGCTACGGCTTCTTCCAGCCGCTGGAGGAGATCCGCGCTGCCGCCGGCATCAAGGCGGAGGCAGCGCCGGCCGCCGAGGAAGCGCACGAGAAAAAAGTAAAGAAGGACGAGAAGGGCACGCCGGGTCCTGGCGCCGAGTCCTCGTCGATCCGCGTCTCGATCGAAAAGGTCGACCAGCTGATCAACCTGGTCGGCGAACTGGTGATCACCCAGGCGATGATCGAGCAGCGCAGCAGCACGCTCGACCCGATGCTGCACGAGCGCCTGCTGTCCTCGGTCAGCCAGCTGACCCGCAATACCCGCGACCTGCAGGAAGCGGTGATGTCGATCCGCATGCTGCCGATGGACTTCGTGTTCTCGCGCTTCCCGCGCATGGTGCGCGACCTGGCCGGCAAGCTTGGCAAGAAAGTGGACTTCATTACCCACGGCGCGGCGACGGAGCTGGACAAGGGCCTGATCGAACGCATCGTCGATCCGCTCACCCACCTGGTGCGTAACAGTATCGACCACGGCATCGAGATGCCGGAGGCGCGCCGTGCGGCCGGCAAGACCGAGACCGGGCGCCTGTTCCTGTCGGCCGGCCACCAGGGCGGCAATATCGTCATTGAAGTTTCCGACGACGGCGGCGGCCTGAATCGCGAACGGATCCTGGCCAAGGCGCTGGAAAACGGCCTGGCCGTCCAGGACAACATGAGCGACGCGGAAGTCTGGCAGCTGATCTTCGCGCCGGGCTTCTCGACCGCCGACATCGTCACCGACGTGTCCGGCCGCGGCGTCGGCATGGACGTCGTCAAGCGCAATATCGAAGCGCTCTCCGGCACCATCGACATCCGTTCGGCCAAGGGTTTCGGCACCACCATTTCGATTTCGCTGCCACTCACGCTGGCGATCCTGGACGGCATGTCGATCCGTTGCGGCGAGGAGGTCTACATCCTGCCGCTCGGCTTTGTATCCGAATCGCTGCAGCCGGCCGCCGAAGACATCCGCGAGATCGCCGGCAAGGGCCGCGTGCTGAAGGTGCGCGGCGACTACCTGCCGCTGGTCCCGCTGCACCAGATGTTCGACATCGAGCCGCGCCACACCGACCCCTCGGAGGGTATCGTGGTCATCATCGAATCGGACGGCCGCAAGGCAGGCCTGTTCGTGGACGAGTTGGTGGGCCAGCAGCAGGTGGTGGTCAAGAACCTCGAATCGAACTACCGCAAGGTCACCGGCATTTCCGGCGCCACCATCCTCGGCGATGGCGGCGTCTCCCTGATCCTCGACGTCTCGGCATTGATCCGCTCCGCGCGCCAGCTGACCGACGAATCCATCTTTTCCTAGGAGTCCACCATGTCCAACCAGGTACAGGAAGCCGGCAACGTTGATGCTGAAGGCGCGCGCGAGTTCCTGGCGTTTACGCTCGGCGAAGAGGAATACGGCATCGACATCCTGAAGGTTCAGGAGATTCGCGGCTACGAAGCGGTGACCCGCATCGCCAGCGCGCCCGAATTCATCAAGGGCGTGATCAACCTGCGCGGTATCATCATCCCGGTGGTGGACATGCGCATCAAGTTCCAGCTCGGCACCCCGGTGTACGACCAGTTCACGGTCGTGATCATCCTGAACGTCGGCGGCCGCGTGGTGGGCATGGTGGTCGATAGCGTGTCCGACGTCACCACGCTGACGCGCGAACAGATTCGCCCGGCCCCGGAGATGGGCTCCTCGTTCGACGCCCAGGTGCTGATGGGCCTGGGCACGATCGACGAGCGCATGCTGATCCTGATCGACATCGACCGCCTGATGTCTTCCCCCGACATGGGCCTGCTCGAAAAGCTCGCAGCATAGGGGACTGTCCCCAGCGGGGACTGTCCCCCGTTATAAAGTTTGATTCGCAATGCGGTATCAACCCAAGACTACAGCCTGAAACCGCAATGAAACCCGAAACAACCAAGGAGTTCAACTTCACGCAAGGCGACTTCGAGCGTGTGCGCGCGCTGATCTACAAGCGCGCCGGCATCTCGCTGGCCGCCAGCAAGCAGGAGATGGTGTACAGCCGCCTGGCGCGGCGCCTGCGTGCGACCGGCATCGGATCGTTCGTCCGCTACCTGGACGACCTGGAGGCCGGCCGCATGCCGGACGAGTGGGAGTCCTTCACCAATGCGCTCACCACCAACCTGACTTCGTTCTTCCGCGAGGCGCACCACTTCCCGCTGCTGGCCGAGCACGTGCGCGGCCTGCGCGAGAATCCGGTTACCATCTGGTGCACCGCCAGCTCCACCGGCGAGGAGCCATATTCGATCGCGATGACGCTGTGCGAAGCGTTCGACTCAATGCGCCCGCCGGTGCAGGTGGTCGCCACCGACATCGATACCAACGTGCTGGCCATCGCCGAGCGCGGCGTGTACCCGCTCGAGCGGGTCGGCAAGATGGATCCGGAACGCCTGCGCCGCTTCTTCCTGCGGGGGAAGGGCGCGCAGGCAGGTTACGTGCGGGTGCGACCGGAACTGCAGAAGCTGGTCACCTTCCGCCCACTCAACCTGCTGTCCGACAGCTGGGGCGTGGGTGGCCAGTTCGACGCGATTTTTTGCCGCAACGTGATGATCTACTTCGACAAGGCGACCCAGCGCAAGATCCTGGCGCGTTTCGTGCCCCTGATGAAGCCGCACGCGCTACTGTTTGCCGGACACTCGGAGAATTTCCTGTACGTCTCGGAGGCCCTGCGCCTGCGCGGCAAGACCGTCTATGAACTGGCGGGGGCGCCATGAGCGGCAGCACCGACAAGCACTTCGCCACCAACGTGTACTACGACCGCACGTTTGACTGCGACGCGGCCAAGATCCTGCCGGGCGAGTTCTACTACACCGGCGACGACATGCTGATCGTGACCGTGCTCGGCTCGTGCGTGGCGGCCTGCATCCGCGATCGCGTGACCGGCCTGGGCGGAATGAACCACTTCATGCTGCCCGACGGCGGCGACACCGGCAGTCCGGTATCGGCCTCGATGCGCTACGGGACATATGCGATGGAGGTGCTGATCAACGAGCTGCTCAAGGCGGGCGCGCGGCGCGAGAACCTGGAAGCGAAGGTGTTCGGCGGCGGCGCGGTGCTGCGCGGCTTCACCGCCATGAACGTGGGCGAGCGCAATGCGTCGTTCGTCATCAACTACCTGAAAACGGAGCAGATCCGGGTGCTGGCGGAGGACCTGAACGATGTCTATCCGCGCAAGGTGTACTTCTTCCCGCGTACCGGCAAGGTGCTGGTGAAGAAGTTGATGCAGACCCAGAACGATACCGTGGCCAGGCGCGAGCTCGCATACGCGAGCCGCCTCAGGGTCGAGCCGGTCGCCGGCGAAATCGACCTGTTCTGAGAATAAAGGCAAGAACCATGAAAATCAAAGTCCTGATCGTCGACGACTCCGCGCTGATCCGCAGCGTAATGACCGAAATTATCGCCAGCCAGCCGGACATGGAAGTGGTCGGCGTCGCGCCCGATCCGCTGGTGGCGCGCGAACTGATCAAGCAGACCAACCCGGACGTGCTGACGCTGGACGTCGAGATGCCCAAAATGGACGGACTCGACTTCCTCGAGCGCCTGATGCGACTGCGCCCGATGCCGGTGGTGATGGTGTCCTCGCTGACCGAGCGCGGCTCCGAGATCACGCTGCGCGCGCTGGAGCTGGGCGCGGTCGATTTCGTCACCAAGCCGAAGATCTCGATCCAGACCGGCATGCGCGAGTACGCCGAACTCATCTCGGACAAGATCCGCGCCGCCGCGCGCGCCCGCATCAAGCCGCGCACCGCCGCAGGGCAGGGCGTGCCGTCCGCGCCGCTGCCGCAGCTGCGCAACCCGCTCACCTCGTCGGAAAAACTAATCATCATCGGCGCCTCCACCGGCGGCACCGAGGCGATCCGCGAAGTCCTGATGCAGATGCCGTCCGACTGTCCCGGCATCCTGATTGCCCAGCACATGCCGGAAGGTTTCACCAGCTCGTTCGCGCGCCGCCTCGACGCGCTCTGCAAGATCTCGGTGCGCGA
>DASWYE010000161.1:0-13099 GCA_036405115.1 Telluria sp.
GGCACAAGAGGCCTTACTGTTTGTTCGTTGATAGCTCTTCATGCGGAATGGCCTCTCTTTTCCACTGTGCGCATCGGCAATTAGTCGGTAACATTGAGAATCTCGACCCCAGCAGTACCGATTATCTTAAACGATAAGAGAATTAACTCTCCAGCGCATCATCGGTTCAACTCAAGGTGACTACAAATCAGATGGATTGGCACCCGTCTAAGCCAGGCGAGTGCTACGGGCTGAACTTGTCCGACGAGGAGCCACGGTGGAGGAGCTGGCAGCCGAGCTTGCTCAGCTAGAGGTATTTGAGTCGCCGTAATCGCTTGCAGTGAAATTTCTCGTGGAAAGTTTCAGCTGGCGTTTTTTCTGCAGTGCATGTCAGCCTTGGGAGCGTCAACTGTAACGATAACTGTTCCGTCGAAGTCCAATACTGACGATGAGCTCACCGCCGGAAGGTGATGGGCGGGCCGAGTCGAAGCGCACTGGGCGAGAACCGGACCGGAATAAGGGGGTAGTTTCGAGCTCTTAGACGGGGCACTCATAGAACATCGGCAAAAGCGCTTCGCGCTAGTGGACATCGGACACCCAAGCCCGATGGACCCCAGTCGCGAAGCAATTCAAGAGGGTAGTCCGAAGCGCTTCTGTTTTCGCAGCGCAATTACTGTCCTGCCGCACGGACGTTCATTCGACAGTGACTGATTTCGCCAGGTTGCGCGGCTTGTCGACGTCGGTGCCGCGCGCAAGGGCCGTGTGGTAGGCCAGCAGCTGCAGGGCGGCGACGTGCAGGATCGGTGAGAGCAGGCCATAGTGTTCCGGCAGGCGGATCACGTGGACGCCGTCGCCCGAGCTGATGCGCGAATCAACGTCGGCAAAGACGAACAGCTCGCCGCCGCGTGCGCGCACTTCCTGCATGTTGGACTTGAGCTTTTCCAGCAGCTGGTCGTTCGGCGCGATCGTCACCACCGGCATTTCGTTGGTCACCAGCGCGAGCGGGCCGTGCTTGAGTTCACCGGCCGGATACGCTTCGGCGTGGATGTACGAGATTTCCTTGAGCTTGAGCGCACCTTCCAGCGCGATCGGGTAGTGAATGCCGCGGCCAAGGAACAGGGCGTTTTCCTTGCGCGCGAATTCTTCGGCCCAGGCGATGATCTGCGGCTCGAGCGCGAGCACGGACGCGATCGCGACCGGCAGGTGGCGCATGCGCTTGAGGTATTCGCTTTCCTCGTCGCCGGTCAGGCGGCCGTTCACCTGCGCCAGCGTCAGCGTCAGCAGGAACAGGGCGGTCAGCTGGGTGGTAAAGGCCTTGGTCGAGGCGACGCCCACTTCGACGCCGGCGCGGGTGATGTACGACAGCATGCACTCGCGCACCATCGCGCTGGTGGCGACGTTGCAGATGGTGAGGGTCTTGTCCATGCCCAGCGAGCGCGCGTGCTTGAGCGCGGCCAGCGTGTCGGCGGTCTCGCCGGACTGGGAGATGGTGACGACCAGCGTGGACGGATGCGGCACGCTGTCGCGGTAGCGGTATTCGCTGGCGATTTCCACGCTCACCGGCAGCTTGGCGACCGACTCGATCCAGTACTTGGCGGTCAGGCCGGCGTAGTAGCTGGTGCCGCAGGCCAGGATCAGCACGCGGTCGATTTCCTTGAACACGCGGTAGGCGCCATCGCCGAACAGCTCGGGCATGATGCCGGTGACGCCTTCGAGCGTGTCGCCGATCACGCGCGGCTGTTCGAAGATCTCCTTCTGCATGTAGTGGCGGTAGGGGCCCAGTTCCGCGGCGCCGGTGTGCGCGTGCACGGTCTTGACCTCACGCTCGACCTGGCGGCCGTCGGCGTCGACGATCCAGATGCGCGAGAGCTGCAGGTCGACCACATCGCCTTCTTCCAGGTAGATGATCTGGTCGGTGGTGCCGGCCAGCGCCATGGCGTCGGAGGCGACGAAGTTTTCGCCCTTGCCCAGGCCGACGATCAGCGGGGAACCCTGGCGCGCGGCGACCACGCGGTGCGGCTCTTCGCGGCAGAACACGGCGATCGCGTAGGCGCCGTGCAGGCGCTTGACTGCCTGTTGGACGGTGTCGAACAGGTCGCCGTTGTACATGTGGTCGACCAGGTGGGCGATCACTTCGGTGTCGGTCTGGCTCTGGAATTCGTAGCCGAGCGCGATCAGTTCGGCGCGCAGTTCGTCGTGGTTTTCGATGATGCCGTTGTGGACCAGTGCGATGCGGGCAGTTTCGTCGCTGGGCGAGAAGTGCGGGTGGGCGTTGTGGGCGGCCGGGGCGCCGTGCGTGGCCCAGCGGGTGTGGGCGATGCCGGTGAAGCCCTGCAGGCGGGCGTTGTCCACCTGCGCTTCGAGTTCCGCCACGCGCGAGGTGCTACGGGAGCGCTGCAGGTTGCCATCCACATGCAGTGCCACGCCGCACGAGTCGTAACCGCGGTATTCCAGGCGCTTCAGGCCTTCGATCAGGATAGGAGTGATGTTGCGTTGCGCTACTGCTCCGACGATGCCGCACATGGTGAACCTCGACAAATAGTTTATTGATGAGAAGATACTAGTTGAGAGTTCGTGAAATATGCTTACAGAGTTCGGCTATTATTGAAACAATCTTTCGCGCATGCAGTCACATGAAAGATTATTTCGATAACAAACCTTTCCTGAAATTTTATGCCATGACCGGTTCCGCGCAGCTAGACGAGCTTGATCGTCGCATTCTTGAAGTCATACAACTTGATGCTTCGCATACGAACGCGGAGTTGGCGGAACTCGTGCACGTGTCGCCGCCCACCTGTCTGCGCCGCGTGAAGCAGCTGACGGAGAGCGGTGTGATCGAGCGGCAGGTGGCGCTGGTGTCGCCCGACAAGGTGGGCGTGCGCCTGACGGCGATCGTGGAGATCACGCTGGATGTCCAGGCAGCGGAGCGGATGGAGGAGTTCGAGCAGCACGTCGCGGCCGAGGGCGCGGTGATGCAGTGCTACCGGGTCTCGCCGGGACCGGACTTCGTGCTGGTGGTGCAGGTGGCCGATATGCCGGCGTATCACGCGCTGGCGCATCGGCTGTTCGCCGGGCACAGGAATGTGCGGAATGTGAAGGCTTACTTCTCTACCTTCCGCAGCAAGTTCGAAACCCGGATCGCCGTAACGACAGAGTAGTCAAACAACGCGTCATCCCCGCGCACGCGGGGACCCATGCTAGCGGCGTTACCTGGTCGGGCTCAGTATGGGTACCCGCGTGCGCGGGTATGACGGGTGGCCTTAGTGCTTCGTCTTGACGGGGCGCTTCCAGCTTTCGATGGTCAGCTGTTTGGGGCGCGAGATGGTCAGCTTGCCGGCCGGCGCGTCCTTGGTCAGCGTGGTGCCGGCGCCCAGCGTGGCGCCCTTGCCGACGGTGACCGGGGCCACCAGCTGCGAGTCGCTGCCGATGAAGGCGTCGTCCTCGATCACGGTGCGGAACTTGTTGGCGCCGTCATAGTTGCAGGTGATGGTGCCCGCGCCGATGTTGACGCGCGAGCCGACCGTGGCATCGCCCACGTAGGCCAGGTGGTTGGCCTTGGAGTGCGCGGCCACCTGGCTGTTCTTGATTTCGACGAAGTTACCGACGTGGACGTCCTCCTCCAGCGTGGTGCCCGGCCGCAGGCGCGCGAACGGTCCGATCTGCGATTTGGCGCCGACCACCGCTTCTTCGATATGGCTGAACGGCTTGATATTCGCGCCCGCTGCGATCGCCGAATTGATGATCACGCAGTTGGCGCCAATGTGCACGCCATCGGCCAGGTCGACCCGGCCTTCGAACACGCAGCCGACGTCGATCACCACGTCGCGACCGCAGATCAGTTCACCGCGCACGTCGATGCGCGCCGGATCGAGCAGCGTGACGCCGCGCTCGAGCAGGGCGTTGGCGATGTTCACCTGGTGGCGGCGCTCCAGTTCGGCCAGCTGCACCTTGCTGTTCACGCCCGCAACTTCCCATTGCGCCGCCGGGCTGGCCGAGACCACCGGCACGCCGTCGGCCACGGCCTGCGCCACGATGTCGGTCAGGTAGTATTCGCCCTGCGCGTTTTCATTCGACAGCGCACCCAGCCACTGCTTCAGGTGGCGCGTCGGAATCATCATGATGCCGCTGTTGATCTCGCGGATGCGGCGCTCCTCGTCGGTCGCATCCTTCTCCTCGACGATGCGGACGATGTGCCCGCCCTGGCGCACGATGCGGCCCAGGCCGTACGGGTTGTCCTGCTCCACCGTCAGGATGCCGAGCTTGTCGGTGCCGGCCACGTCGGCCAGGCGCTGCAGCGAATCGGCGCTGGTAAGCGGCACGTCGCCATACAGCACCAGCGTCGGTGCGTTGTCGTCCAGGTGCGGCAGCGCCTGCATCACGGCGTGGCCGGTGCCCAGTTGCGGCTCCTGCAGCGCGGTGGTGATTTCGGCAAAGGCGCCGGTATTCTGCTTGGCGACTACCTCAGGCACCGCTGCGCCCCCGTGCCCATAAATCACGCATAATTTGTTCGGCGCAAGCTCGCGCGCGGTATCGATCACGTGCAGCAGCAGCGGTTTTCCCGCCAGCGGATGCAGCACTTTAGGCAGGGCGGATTGCATGCGCTTGCCCATTCCGGCAGCGAGGATCACAACATTCATAAGACCGACGACATAAGTTGAGAAGATGACAAAGTCTAACACGCAGCCGTCACCCGTCCAGCGCCTTCGCGTGCTGTTTGCGCTTGTGCTGGTCCTGTTCGTGTCCGCTTGCAGCACGATCCGCCTGACCTACAACAATGGCGACACCCTGCTGTACTGGTGGATCAATGCCTACGTCGACCTCGATTCAGCCCAGTCGGATTTCGTGAAAGCGGATATCGACAGGTTCTTCATCTGGCACCGGCAGACGCAGCTCCCCGATTACGTTTCGCTGCTGCAGCGTTCTAAGCAGCAGCTGCAAGGCAATGTCACTCCGCAGGTCCTGGACGGGATCATGCGCGAGGTGCGCACCCGCGGCGAACGCCTGGCGCTGCACGCGGTGCCGCAGCTGGCCGAACTGGCGCGCTCGCTGAAGCCGCAACAGATCGCCAACATGGAAAGCAAGTTCGCGAAAAACAACCGCGATTACCGCCGCAAGTTCATGAGCGGCGACGCGGAAAAGCGCAGGAAGATCCGTTACAAGAAGACCATGGAACAGCTCAACCTCTGGTTCGGCCGCTTCAGCAACCAGCAGGAAGACGCGATCCGGCGCCTGTCCGATGCGCGCCCGCTCGACCAGGAAGCGTGGCTGCAGGAGCGCATGCGGCGCCAGCGCACGATCGTCGAGCTGGTGCGGCGCGTGCAATCACAAAAGCTCGACAAGGCAGCAACTGCGGCAGCAATCGAAGCGGCGATCCGCGCCACCTTCACCCGCCTTGATAGTCCGGAACGTCGCGCCGCCTACGAGGCGCAGACCAGGTTCTACAACGACGTTATCCACCTGACTACCCCGGAACAGAAGGCGCACGCGCAGCGCCGCATGCAGGGCTGGATCGACGAGATGAACATCCTCGCGCGGGAGAAGCAGAAGTAATCCCGCACACGGGACTGTCCCCATGGGCAAGTGCTATAGTCGCGCCCATGCAAAAGAAATCGCCTCAACGCACCCTCACCGGGCACAAGCCGCGCCTTGCGCCGCGCCAGGTGCGCATCATCGGCGGCCAGTGGAAACGCTCGCTGCTGCCCGTGCTGGACGCGCTCGGCCTGCGCCCCACGCCGGACCGCGTACGTGAAACGGTGTTCAACTGGATCAACCATCAATTCGACGGCTACTGGGCGGACAAGGATTGCCTGGACCTGTTCGCAGGCAGCGGCGCGCTCGGCTTCGAAGCCGCCAGCCGTGGCGCGCATTCGGTCACGCTGGTCGACAACCATGCGCCGGCCGTGCGCCAGCTGGAAGAAAACCGCGACAAGCTCAAGGCGCAGAACATCCATGTGCTGCGCGCCGATGCTGCCTCGCTCGCCGCATCGATGGCGGCGCGCGGCCAGCGCTTCGACGCCATTTTCCTGGATCCGCCCTACCAGCAGTCGCTGCTGGAAAAGACGCTGCCCTTGTGCGGCGCGCTGCTGAAAGAGGGCGGCCTGGTGTATGCCGAATCGGGCGTGGCGCTGCCGTTCGGCGACGACACGCCGTGGCTGGCCGGCTTCGAGCCGCTGCGCTCGGATAAAGCCGGCATGGTGTACTTCCACTTGCTTGGCAAAAAACAAACAGAGATTGCACCAATATAATGCAGCGCACAATTTTCAGGCATAATGCGCGTTCAGTATTGGTGCGTCACTAGGAGCCGCGATGGTTACAGCTGTTTATCCGGGAACTTTCGATCCCCTGACCCGTGGTCACGAAGACCTGGTGCGCCGCGCATCCGGCCTGTTCGACACGCTCGTGGTCGGTGTTGCGGACAGCAAGAACAAGCGCCCGTTCTTCACGCTGGACGAGCGCCTCGAGATCGCCAATGAAGTGCTGGGCCATTATCCCAACGTCAAGGTGGAAAGCTTTTCCGGCCTGCTCAAGGACTTCGTGCGCCAGCACGACGCCCGCGTGATCGTGCGCGGCCTGCGCGCCGTCTCCGACTTCGAATACGAGTTCCAGATGGCCGGCATGAACCGCTACCTGCTGCCGGATGTCGAAACCCTGTTCCTGACTCCGTCCGACCAGTACCAGTTCATCTCCGGCACCATCGTGCGCGAGATCGCCATGCTGGGCGGCGACGTCTCCAAATTCGTGTTCCCTTCGGTCGACCGCTGGCTGCAGAAAAAGATTGCCGCCATCCGCGCCGCTAATCCGGAGTAAACTGGCAGCACCATGGCTTTAATCATCACCGAAGACTGCATCAACTGCGACGTTTGCGAGCCCGAGTGCCCCAACGAAGCAATCTCGATGGGTCCCGAAATCTACGTTATCGATCCGTCCAAATGCACCGAATGCGTCGGGCACTTCGACGAGCCGCAATGCGCAACCCTGTGCCCGGTCTCCTGCATCCCGCAAGACCCCGCGTTCCCGGAAGACAAGGACACACTCATGGCCAAGTACCTGCGCCTGACCGCAGTCAAGGCGGCCTAGGGACTACCCCAGCAAATAGCTGCACCGCGCTTTCCGTAGTGGTATATTTCATCGGCGAAATGACGGGCATCCCATGCCCCGACCGGAATACCACAAACAAACGGAGACACCATGACCCTCTCGAATTCCTTCAGCATCAAGTCCCTGTTCGCAGGCCTGTGCATGGCGATGGCATTCAGCACTGCCAATGCCGCTGAAGTCGGCGGCGTGCGCTTCACCGATACGGCCACGGTGGCGGGCAAGGAACTGAAGCTGAACGGCCTTGGCCTGCGCACCAAGTTCTTCATCAAGGTCTACGCTGCGGGCCTGTACCTGCCCGAAAAAAGCACCAACCCGGCAGCGATCCAGAAGATGGAAGGCCCCCGCCGCATCCAGCTGGTGATGATGCGCGAACTGACGTCGGAAGACTTCGGCAAGGCCTTCATGGACGGCCTGAACGCCAACACCAGCGAGCAGGAACGCTCGACGCTGATGACCCAGACCATGCAGATGGGTAAAGTGTTCGCCATGGTGCCTGGCCTGAAGAAGGGCGACGTGCTGTTCCTGGACTGGATCCCTGGCACCGGCACCGTGACCTCGCTGAACGGCCGCAAGATCGGCGACACTATCCAGGACGTCGCGTTCTATAACGCGCTGCTGCGCATCTGGATCGGCGATAAGCCTGCCGATTCCAGCCTCAAGCCAAGGCTGCTGGGCACGGCGAAGTAATCCTGCACCACCAAACGAAAACGCGGCGCCGGTCGAAACCGGACGCCGCGTTTTCATTGGGGACTGTCCCCACTGGAGACCGTCCCTCGATCTTCAGCCAGCAGCAAGGCGATCGTGAACGATCACCCCCGCGAAGACATCGCCCGCATCGCCTGGCGCTGTGCCCGCGACCGGCGTGGCTTCACCACCAACAGCAAGGCTTTCGCCACGCCCAGCAGCAGGGGGCGGAAAAACACGACCGCGGTAGCGATCGCAAACAGGCTCAGGATAAAGGACGACGACACGGACTGCTTTCAAATTCATGTAAGGACAGCAGATCGTATCGCACTGCAACATATAAATCTAATTCCGTTTCACGATGATTGTTATATGATCCGTGAATACAATTATTTGGCCAGCAAATGAGTTTCCTCACACTCGATTTGAACCTCCTGCGCGTGTTCGACGCAGTGATGACAGAACAGAACCTGACCCGCGCAGCCGGGCACCTGGCGATGACCCAGCCGGCCGTGTCAAACGCGATCAAGCGGCTGCGCGAAAGCCTGGGCGACGAACTGCTGATCCGCACGGCGTATGGCGTCAAGCCCACGCCACGCGCGGAGGCGCTATGGCCCGCGGTGCGCCAGGCGCTGGCCAGCCTGGAGGCAGCCGTTTCGCCAGAAACGTTCGACGTAGCCAAGACGCACGCCACCTTCCGCATGGCGATGGCCGACGCAACCGCGGCATTCTGGCTGCCATCGCTGATGCGTTCGATCGAAAAGGAAGCGCCCAACGTCAACGTGCGGATGGTGCCGCTGACCACGCGCGAGCCGCGCCCGATGTTGCTGCGAGGCGACATCGACCTCGCAGTAGGCTTCTTCCCCGGCGTGGTGGCGCAGCTTGCGGGCGACGTCGGTTCCCCGATCCGCCACGAACGGCTGTATACGGGGCAGTACGTGAGTGTGATGCGCAAGGACCATCCACTGGCGGCGAAGGACGAGCTGACTCTGGACGACTATTGTTCCGCCAACCACCTGCTGGTGAGTTTTTCGGGCCGGGCGCATGGCCTGGTGGACGAAGCGCTGGCCCAGCTGGGGCGCGAGCGCCGCATCCGGCTGACGGTGAACCAGTTCTTTACTGCTGGCCGCGTGGTGGCCAATTCCGACCTGATCACGGTGCTCCCGCACCACCTGATTTCGTCCACCGGCATGACCGAAGAACTGGTGACGCGCCAGCTGCCATTCCCGATGCCGGCGGTGCACCTGGACATGCTGTGGCACGAGCGCGATGCCCGCAGCCCCGCGCACAAGTGGTTGCGCGCCCACCTCGAGAGCATGAGTGCATCCGAGCCCGGCCAGGCCGCCATGGGCCAGATCTGAGGCAAACCGTCATCCCCGCAAACGCGGGGACCCATGCTGACTATCCGGCTGACGAATACTCACCATAGGTACCCGCTTTCGCGGGTATGACGACTTACTTGATCGGCAGCTTGGTCGTGTTCTTGACTTCTTCCATCACCGCATAAGTGTGCGTCTCGCGCACCCCCTTCTGCAGCAGCGTCTTGCCGAGGAATTCGCGGTAGGCCGCCATGTCCTTCACCCGCGCCTTGACCAGGTAGTCGAAGCCGCCGGCCACCATATGGCACTCCAGCACCTCGGGAATGACCTGCACACTGCTCTTGAAAGCGTCGAACACTTCCGGCGTGGTGCGGTCCAGCACCACTTCGATGAAGACCAGCAGCGACACATCCAGCAACTGCGGATTGAGCTGGGCCGTATAGCCCATGATGTAGCCCGCCTCGTGCAGCTTGCGCACGCGTTCCAGGCAGGCAGCAGGGGACAGGTTGACGCGCGCGGCCAGCTCGACGTTGCTGATACGGCCATCGTTCTGCAGCTCGGCCAGGATCTTCTTGCTGATTTTGTCCAGCATCCCACGCTCCCTGTTTAATATTATTTGGTGAAATTGTCTCACCAAAAACTATCTATTGCTAGTCTGCGTCAATACCAGAATTAATCTGTGGGAATACCCACTACAATCGAATCATCTTTTCACACAGCAAAATGGGGTCTGACCCCATTTTGCTTTTTTTCCATTGATGAGTCTTTCTATGCATATCGGCGCTTCCCAAGCCACCGCGTTTACCCCGTTCCAGGCCCTGCTCGACGAGACCCGCCCATCCCAGACCCCGCTGCGCGATGCCATTACTTCCGCGTACCGACGCGACGAGCGCGAGGCAGTGCAGTGGCTGCTGGCGCAAGGCGCGCAGGCACGTCCGGAAGCACAGACGCTGGCGGCCCGCCTGGTGGCCGATGTGCGCGCCAAGCGCACCCGCTCGTCCGGCGTGGACGCGCTGATGCACCAGTTCTCGCTGTCGTCCGAAGAAGGCGTGGCGCTGATGTGCCTGGCCGAGGCGCTGCTGCGCATCCCGGACAGCGCCACCGCCGACCGCCTGATCGCGGACAAGATCAGCAAGGGCGACTGGCGCCGCCACCTGGGCGAATCGCCATCGCTGTTCGTCAACGCCGCGACCTGGGGCCTGCTCATCACCGGCAAGCTGGTCACGACCAGCAGCGAGGCCTCGCTCACCTCCGCGCTGACCAAGCTGATCAGCAAGGGCGGCGAGCCGCTGATCCGCAAGGGTGTGGACCTGGCGATGCGCATGCTGGGCAACCAGTTCGTCACCGGCCAGACCATCGACGAGGCGCTGAAGAACAGCCGCAACAACGAGGCGCGCGGCTACCGCTATTCCTACGACATGCTGGGCGAGGCCGCGCTGACCGAGGCGGACGCGCAGTACTACTACGCCGCCTACGAGAAGGCGATCCACGCGATCGGCAAGGCATCGAACGGCCGCGGCATCAAGGACGGCCCCGGCATTTCGATCAAGCTGTCGGCACTGCACCCGCGCTACAGCCGCGCGCAGCACGCGCGTGTGCTCGGCGAGCTGCTGCCGCGCGTGCGCAGCCTGGTGCTGCTGGCCTACCAGTACAACATCGGCGTCAACATCGATGCGGAAGAGGCGGACCGCCTCGAGATCTCGCTCGACCTGATGGAAGGGCTGGCGTTCGACCCCGAGCTGAAAGGCTTCGCAGGCATCGGCTTCGTGGTGCAGGCGTACCAGAAGCGCTGCCCGTTCGTGATCGACTACCTCGCCGACCTGGCGCGCCGCAGCGGCCAGCGCTTCATGGTGCGCCTGGTGAAGGGCGCCTACTGGGACTCCGAGATCAAGCGTGCGCAGGTCGACGGCATGCCGGGCTACCCGGTCTACACCCGCAAGGTGTACACCGACCTGTCCTACCTCACCTGCGCCAGCAAGCTGCTGGGCCTGACCGACGTGATCTATCCGCAATTCGCGACCCACAACGCGCACTCGCTCTCCGTCATCTACACCTGGGCGCAGGAGCGCGGCGTGGTCGACTACGAATTCCAGTGCCTGCACGGCATGGGCGAAACGCTGTACGACCAGGTGGTCGGCCCGGAGAACCTCGGCAAGGCCTGCCGCATCTACGCGCCGGTTGGCTCGCACGAGACGCTGCTGGCCTACCTGGTGCGCCGCCTGCTGGAAAACGGCGCCAACTCCTCGTTCGTGAACCAGATCGTCGATGCGAATGTCGCCATCGAGGCACTGATCGCCAACCCGATCGAGTCCGCACGCACGCTCGGCGGCGAGCCGCACCCGCACATCGCACTGCCGCGCGCCCTGTTTGGCGCCGAGCGCGCGAACTCCGCGGGCCTCGACCTGACCAACGAGCACCTGCTGGGCAACCTGTCCTCGGCGCTGGCCGGGCAGGGCGCGCATTCGGCCGCACCGCTGATCGCGGGCGCCGTCAGCGCCGGCGCTGTGCCGCAGCCTGTCGTCAACCCGGCGGAGCATTCCGACATCGTCGGCCACGTGACCGAAGCACAGGCAGCGGATGTGGCAACCGCCCTTGCCGCTGCTGCAGCGCATTCCGCTGAATGGGCATCGATGGAACCCGCGCGCCGCGCGGCGATTGTCTCGAAAGTGGGCGACCTGTTCGAAGAACGCTGCGCCGAACTGATGGCGCTGGCCGTACGCGAAGCCGGCAAGTCCCTGCCGAATGCGATCGCCGAAGTGCGCGAAGCGATCGACTTCCTGCGCTACTACTCGGTACAGGCAAGCAGCTCGCCGCAGGCTCCGGCCCTCGGCCCGGTGGTTTGCATCAGCCCATGGAACTTCCCGCTCGCAATCTTCACCGGCCAGGTGGCGGCAGCGCTGGTGGCGGGTAACGTCGTGCTGGCAAAGCCTGCCGAGCAAACTCCGCTGATCGCCTACCGCGCGGTGCAGATGTTCCTGGAAGCCGGCGTCCCGCCTGCCGCACTGCAGTTCCTGCCGGGCCGCGGCGAAGTGGTTGGCGCCGCGCTGACCGGCGACGCCCGCGTGCGCGGCGTGATCTTCACCGGTTCGACCGAAGTCGCGCAGCTGATCAACCGTACGCTGGCCAAGCGTTCGGTTGCGGAAGGCGTCGACATTGCGCTGATCGCCGAAACCGGCGGCCAGAACGCGCTGATCGTCGATTCGTCCGCCCTGCCTGAGCAGGTGGTCCAGGACGTGATGACCTCCGCCTTCGACAGCGCCGGCCAGCGCTGCTCGGCGCTGCGGGTGCTGTTCCTGCAGGAGGACATTGCGGACAAGACGCTCAAGATGCTCAAGGGTGCGATGCAGGAGCTGCGCGTTGGCGTGCCGGATCGCCTGTCCACCGATATCGGCCCGGTCATCGATGCGGAAGCACAAGCGAACCTGCTACGCCACATCGAACGCATGAAGGGCAGCGCCAAATCGTTCTACCAGCTCGAGCTGCCGGCACTGAACGGCACTTTCGTCCCGCCGACCGTGATCGAGATCGGTTCGCTCTCGGAACTGACCTATGAAGTATTCGGACCAGTGCTGCACGTGGTCCGCTACAAGCGCGCCGACCTGGCCAAGGTGGTGGAATCGATCAACCAGACCGGCTACGGCCTGACCCTGGGTGTGCATTCGCGTATCGACGAGACGATCGATTTCGTCGCTTCGCGCGCGCATGTGGGCAACATCTACATCAACCGCAATATCGTGGGTGCGGTGGTGGGCGTGCAGCCGTTCGGTGGCGAAGGCAAATCCGGCACCGGCCCGAAGGCTGGCGGTCCGCTCTACCTCAAGCGCCTGCAGTGCAAGGCGCCTCTGCTGTCCGGGCACGAGAAGAAGGCGGCTCCCGGCCTCGACGCGCTGGCCGCCTGGTGCAGCGCGAATGGCGCAACCGATGTGGCGTCGCTCGCCGAACAGTACGCCCGTAGCACGCTGCTGGGCGAGTCGCGTGGCCTGCCAGGTCCTACCGGCGAGCGCAATACGCTGGCATTC
>DASWYE010000162.1:0-12080 GCA_036405115.1 Telluria sp.
GGCCCCGGCCGCGGCCATACCGGTCGCCGCGCCAGCCCCGGCTCCCGCGACTGCGGCGCCCGGCGCCGCCGCCATGATCATCGACCAGCCGGTGCGCGCCGGCCAGCGCATCTATGCGCGCGGCTGCGACCTGGTGGTCACCGCCGTGGTCAACAATGGCGCCGAAATCATCGCCGACGGCAGCATCCACGTGTACGCACCGCTCAAGGGCCGGGCCCTGGCGGGCGCCTCCGGCAACCCCGAATCGCGCATTTTTGCCCAGTCGATGGAGCCGGAACTGGTGTCGATCGCCGGTGTGTACCGCACCTTCGACGACGGTTTCCCGAAAGACGCGGCTGGCCAGCCAGCCCAAATCCGCCTTGTCGGCGACCGGCTGGACATCCTGCCGCTCGCGCAAGCTTCCCGCACTTAACTTTCCGTTTAAAAGGACCTTTTGTGGCACGAATTATTGTTGTGACGTCCGGCAAGGGCGGTGTCGGCAAGACGACCTCCAGCGCCAGCTTCTCCTCCGGCCTCGCCATGCGCGGCCATAAGACCGCCGTGATCGACTTCGACGTCGGCCTGCGCAACCTCGACCTGATCATGGGCTGCGAACGCCGCGTGGTGTACGACCTGATCAACGTGGTCAACGGCGAGGCAACGCTGAACCAGGCGCTGATCAAGGACAAGCACTGCGACAACCTGTACATCCTGCCGGCCTCGCAGACGCGCGACAAGGACGCCCTGTCCGAAGACGGCGTCGAGCGCGTGCTGCACGAGCTGGTGAACATGGACTTCGAGTACATCATCTGCGATTCGCCGGCCGGCATCGAGCACGGCGCGCTGATGGCGCTGACCTTCGCCGACGAGGCGATCGTGGTAACCAACCCGGAAGTGTCCTCGGTGCGCGACTCCGACCGCATCCTGGGCATCATCCAGGCCAAGTCGCGCCGCGCCCAGTCCGGCTCGGAACCTGTCAAGGAACACCTGCTGATCACCCGCTACAGCCCGAAGCGCGTGGAAAACGGCGAAATGCTGTCCTACGAGGACGTGCAGGAAATCCTGCGTATCCCGCTGCTGGGCATCATCCCGGAATCGGAGTCGGTGCTGCATGCGTCCAACCAGGGCAACCCGGCCATCCATTTCAAGGGTACCGACGTGGCCGACGCCTACGAGGACGTGATCGCGCGCTTCCTGGGCGAAGACCGCCCGCTGCGCTTCACCAACTACGAGAAGCCGGGCCTGCTGTCGCGCCTGTTTGGAGCCAAGTGATATGGCATTGCTTTCATTCCTCTTCCCGTCCAAGCCGAAAAGCGCCAACGCGGCCAAGGAACGGCTGCAGATCATCATCGCGCGCGAACGCAACAACCGCGCCGGCCCGGACTTCCTGCCGGCCCTGCACAAGGAACTGATCGAGGTGATCTCGAAGTACACCAAGGTCAATGCCGACGACATCAAGATCTCGCTGGACCGCCAGGGCAACCTGGAAGTCCTCGACGTCAACGTCGTACTGCCGGACGCGTAAACACGGTCGTCCCGGCGCACGCGGGGACCCCTTCCGAGGCGCCTGGGGTGACGGCGCCCGCTCCACCTCGCTCGGCACCGCATGGGTCCCCGCATGCGCGGGGATGACGTACCTACCTTACCTTCGCCTTTGCGTCGAGCAGATCCTGCGCCACCTTCGCGCAGGCATCGATGTGCTGGTAGCCCAGTTTCCTGAACGCCGTAAACCCGATCGCCGCCGCCGTCAGCTGACCCGCGAGCGGCACCACCTTGGCTGCCTGCTTGGCCATGACCTTCGTCGCGATGCGCTTGAATACCGCCGTCAGCAGCCGGCGCGTCACGGTCTTCCCCACCATCATCCCGCCGGCGCCGAGCGCCGCCTGGTAGGCAATCGCCCGGAAGCTGGGATCCAGCCGCGAAACCTGCTCCTCGGTCAGCCCGAAGGTGTGGTTAATGTCGTCCACCAGTTTGGCGAACATGCTCACGTCCGACACCACATCCACGCCCGGGATCGGGATCGCCGCCATCCCGGCCGCCAGCGCCGCCTTGCGCCGCACCAGCGCACGGCATTGCTCGCGTAGCGCTTCGATGTCGCGCGGCGTATCCGGTACCAAGGTCCATTCACCTGCCATTACCCGTTCCACCATACGCTTCCCTTCTTAAAGACCAGTATCGGCTCAACAGCAATCGGATATAATTTTTAGAACAGCCTTCACGGCGCGCACACCCTTCAATGGCAGTGTACCGTTGATCTGGCAGGGCCCGCCGCACGGACGGGCAGGCCTTTGTTCATAATTTATTGTTATTGATGCATAGTATTGGCATCTAAAAGTAGGTAATATCCGGCCCACTCTTCACGACGGGCTCGCGTTCTACGTCACCCCTGGAATATCCATGAGAATTGCAGTCCTTGATAGCGATCGAAACCAGTCCGACCTGGTCATCCAGGTCCTGGCGACCGCGGGGCACGCCTGTCACGCTTTTTCCCAGGGCAGGGACCTCCTCGCGCAGATGCGCAAGGACCAGTACGACATGCTGATCCTGGACTGGAACGGCGCCGATATGGATGGCGCCGAAGTGCTGGAGCGCGCCCGCGAGAAGCTGGCGCCGGAAGCGCCAGTCATGTTCATCACCGGCACCACTGCCGAAGACGACATCGTTGCGGCGCTGGCTGCCGGGGCGGGAGACTACGTGGTGCGCCCGCTGCGCCGCGCGGAGCTGCTGGTGCGGGTGCAGGCGATGCTGCGGCGCGCCTATCCGTCCGAGAACGAAGCCGAGCAGCTCCAGTTCGGCCCCTATGTCTTCGACATCCGCCCGGGCCGCCTGTTGATGGACGGCGAGCCGGTGGACGTGACGCACAAGGAGTTCTACCTGGCCTTGCTGTTCTTCCGGAATATCGGCCGCCCGCTGTCGCGCGCGTTCATCCACGAATCGGTCTGGATCCGCGAGACGGTGGTGCCGTCGCGGACCATGGATACGCACGTATCACGGGTGCGCAACAAGCTGCAGCTGCGGCCGGAAAACGGCTACCGTCTGGTGCCGGTCTACAGCTACGGCTACCGCCTCGAAAAGCTCGGCAGCTAACCGTCATCCCCGCGAACGCGGGGACCCATAGTGAATGTGCTGGTCAGGCACTGTCCCTCGGCCGGGGATGACGTGCTGGCGGCGATGACGAGCCGGCTGGTTGGCGGGCAGGCAACAGGGCGGCCGGCCTTGTGCCTGCTCGACGGCCGCCCTGTATAATGCCGGCTATCCCCTTTGCGCTTTATTCCCAGCAAATGCAACTGCTCGCCGTCGGCCTGAACCACCATACCGCACCGGTCTCGCTTCGCGAGCGGCTGGCGTTCGGCCCGGACCAGATCAGCGATGCGGTGCTGGCGGCGCGCGACTGGTTCGGCCGCGTGGGTACGCGCGGCGGCGACGAAGCGGCCATCCTCTCGACCTGCAACCGCACCGAGATGTACGCGGCCAGCGACGTCGCCAATCCGCTCGATGCCGGCGCCCAGTTCCTGGCCGACTACCACAAGCTCAATTTCGGCGAGCTGCGCCAGCACCTGTACATGCTGCCGCAGGACGACGCCGTGCGCCATGCCTTCCGCGTCGCCTCGGGCCTGGACTCGATGGTGATCGGCGAGGCGCAGATCCTCGGCCAGATGAAGGATGCGGTGCGCATCGCCGACGAAGCCGGCGGCCTGGGCACCTACCTGCACCAGCTGTTCCAGCGCAGCTTTGCCGTGGCCAAGGAAGTGCGCAGCACCACCGAGATCGGCGCCCACAGCGTGTCGATGGCTGCCGCCGCGGTGCGCCTGTCGCAGCGCATCTTCGACAAGGTCGCCGACCAGAACGTGCTGTTCATCGGCGCCGGCGAGATGATCGAGCTGTGCGCCACCCACTTCGCGGCGCAAAGCCCGAAGTCGATCACCGTGGCCAACCGCACCATGGAGCGCGGCGAAGCGCTGGCCGCCCGCTTCGGCGGCAAGGCCATCCGGCTCGCGGCCCTGCCCGAACAGCTGCACCAGTTCGACATCGTGGTGTCGTGCACCGCCTCCTCGCTGCCGCTGATCGGCCTCGGTCTGGTCGAGCGCGCCGTCAAGCAGCGCCGCCACAAGCCGATATTCATGGTCGACCTGGCGGTCCCGCGCGACATCGAATCGGAAGTCGGCCGCCTGGACGACGTCTACCTGTACACGGTCGACGACCTGGGCAAGGTGGTCCAGACCGGCATTGAAAGCCGCCAGGCCGCCGTCGCGCAGGCCGAGGCCATCATCGAAACGCGGGTACGCTCGTTCATGCACTGGATCGACGACCGCGCCGTGGTGCCGGTGATCCAGGAGCTGCACGAAACCAGCGAGGCGATGCGCCTGCTGGAGCTGGAACGCGCGCGCAAGATGCTGGCGCGCGGCGACGACCCGCAGGAAGTGCTGGACGCGCTGTCGAAAGGCCTGGCTGCCAAATTCCTGCACGGGCCGCAGCAGGCGCTGCACCGCGCCCAGGGCGACGACCGCGCCCGCCTCGCCGCCCTGCTGCCCCAGTTGTTCCGCGGCCGCCGTTAGCGCTGCCCGCCATCCGCACGCCCTGCCGCACCCTGCCCGCGCGGCCCTCCCAACCCCGATACGTTTTTCGCCGCTATGAAACCATCAATGCTGGCCCGGCTGGACCAACTGTCGCACCGCCTCGTCGAACTGGACGAGCTGCTGCAAAGCCAGGACGCCACCTCCAACATGGACAACTACCGCAAGATGACGCGCGAGCACGCCGAGCTCGGGCCTCTGGTCGCGGTCTACCACCAGTACACCGGCGCGCTGGGCGACATCGCCGAAGCCGAGAAGATGCTGGCCGACCCGGACATGAAGGAATTCGCGCAGGAGGAAATCCAGGCCGGCCGGCAGCGCCTGGAAGAACTCGAGCTGGAGCTTCAGAAGATGCTGCTGCCGAAGGACGAGAACGACGAGCGCAACATCTTCCTCGAGATCCGCGCCGGCACCGGCGGCGACGAGTCGGCCCTGTTCGCAGGCGACCTGCTGCGGATGTACACGCGCTTCGCGGAGCGCAACCGCTGGCAGGTGGAGATGGTGAGCGAATCGCCGTCGGACCTGGGCGGCTACCGCGAGGTGATCGTGCGCATCGTCGGGCGCGGCGTGTACTCCAAGCTCAAGTTCGAATCGGGCGGGCATCGCGTGCAGCGGGTGCCTGCTACCGAGACCCAGGGCCGCATCCACACCTCCGCCTGCACGGTGGCGGTGATGCCGGAGGCGGACGAGGTCGAGGATGTGAACATCAACCCGGCCGACCTGCGCATCGACACCTTCCGCGCCTCCGGCGCGGGCGGGCAGCACATCAACAAGACCGATTCGGCGGTGCGCATCACCCACCTGCCGACCGGGATCGTGGTCGAGTGCCAGGACGACCGCAGCCAGCACAAGAACAAGGCGCAGGCGCTCAAAGTGCTGGCCGCGCGCATCAAGGACGTGCAGCTGCGCGAGCAGCAGTCGAAGGAAGCGGCCACCCGCAAGAGCCTGATCGGCTCGGGCGACCGCAGCGAGCGGATCCGCACCTACAATTTCCCGCAGGGGCGCATGACGGACCACCGCATCAACCTGACGCTGTACAAGCTCGACTTCATCATGGATGGCGACCTGACAGAGCTGACCAATGCGCTGGCCGCCGAGCACCAGGCCGAGCTGCTCGCCGCCCTCGGCGACTAATCCCGCAAACCGTCATCCCCGCGAAGGCGGGGACCCATGCCGAGCGTGCCTGTCGATGACGTCGCTGCCCCCGGACTCAGCAGAGCCCCCCGCGTTCGCAGGGGTGACGGCGGTGCTAATCGGGGATTAAGGTTTAGCCAACGTCGACGCGCTACAATCCCGTTTTGATCCACCCATCCTGAAAGCGAACAGTAAGATGCTGAACACCCGCGCCCTGCTCCTGGCCATCGCCGCCACCTGCGCCGCCCTGGTCGGCTACGCGCTTTACCTGCAGCATGCGCTGTACATGGACCCATGCCCGCTGTGCATCATCCAGCGCTACCTGTTCATCGGCATCGGCGTGTTCGCGCTGGTGGACGCCTCGATGAAGAACCCCTTCCCCGGCGCGCTGCTGGCACTGGCCAGCGCCATCGGCGGCATTGGCGTGGTCGCCCGCCACCTGTGGGTGCTGGCCAACCCCGGCCTGTCCTGCGGGATCGATCCGCTGCAAACCTCGCTCAACACCCTGCCCACCGCGACCATGATGCCGTGGTTGTTCGCCGCCAACGGCCTGTGCGGCGATGTCGGCGACCCGGTGCTCGGCCTGCAGGTGCCGCAATGGGCGGCAATCTGGTTCGTGGTCCTGGCCGCCGCGCTGGTCGCGGTGCTGGTCCGGGCGCGGCGCGCGCGATGAACATCGCGGCGGGAACGACCCTGGCCGGCGCCCTGGCGCAGCTGCCGCTCGACCCGCTCGAGAACCGCATCCTGCTGTGCCACGCGACCGGCGCCACGCGGGTCGCGCTGGTGGCCCACCCTGAACGCAAGCTCAGCGAGGAAGAAGCGCAGCGCCTGTCGGCACTGGCCGCGCGCCGCATCGCGGGCGAGCCGATCGCCTACATCACCGGAGAGCGCGAGTTCTACGGCCTCGATTTCCACGTCAACAGCGCGGTGCTGATCCCGCGGCCCGATACCGAACTGCTGGTCGAGCTGGCGATCGAGCGCACGCCCACGCGCGGACGGGTGCTCGACATGGGCACCGGCAGCGGCGCGATTGCCGTCTCCATCGCCCACAGCCGTCCCGATGCAGGCGTGACCGCGCTGGACGTGAGCGAAGCGGCGCTGGCGGTCGCACGCGGCAACGCGGAGCGCCACCGCGCGCGGGTACGCTTCCTGCACAGCGACTGGTTCGCCGCGCTCGCCGGCGAGCAGTTCGACATCATCGTCTCCAACCCGCCCTACATCGCGGCCGGCGACGAACACCTGGCGCAGGGCGACCTGCGCTTCGAACCGCAAGGCGCGCTGACCGACCGCGCCGATGGACTGTCGGCCTTGCGCACCATAGTCGAAGGAGCACCGCGGCACCTGGTCGCGGGCGGCTGGCTGCTGATGGAACACGGCTACGACCAGGCCGCGCAGGTGCGCGCGCTGCTGGCGGCCGATTATGTCGAGGTGCAGAGCTGGCGCGACCTGGCCGGCATCGAGCGGGTGAGCGGCGGGCGGCTGCGTAGCTAATCCGGGTGGCTCCGGCGAGAAGCTGGAATTTCGGGTAACCTTTCGCCAATTACCAAGCCGGCAACAAGATTAAGGATTCATTTGTGTCAATGCAGAACCAACTGACCCGCAGGCTCGCCCTGCTGGGCGAGGAAGAACACCGCACCTTGCTGGGCCAGGGCCTGCGTGGCGTCGAACGCGAAACGCTGCGCGTCGATAGCGCCGGCCACCTCGCCGCCACACCGCATCCGGTCGCGGTGGGTTCGGCCCTGACGCATCCGCAGATCACCACCGATTACGCCGAGGCGCTGATGGAGTTCATCACGCCGCCCGAGCATGACGTCGCGACCACGCTGGCGCGCCTCGATTCGATCCACCGCTTCGTGTACAAGCGCCTGGACGGCGAGATGCTGTGGAGCCAGTCGATGCCATGCGAGCTGCCGCCGGAGGCGGAGATCGAGATCGCCAACTACGGCAGCTCCAATATCGGCATGCTCAAGCACGTGTACCGGCGCGGCCTGGCGCTGCGCTACGGGAAAGCGATGCAGTGCATCGCCGGCATCCACTACAACTATTCGCTGCCTGAAAAGCTGTGGCATGTACTGCTGGCCAGCGATGGCGTGCCGGAAGAACGGCGCCGCCCGCTGCGCGACGTGCAGTCGGAAAGCTACATCGCGCTGATCCGCAACTTCCGCCGCTACAGCTGGCTGCTGATGTACCTGTTCGGCGCGTCGCCGGTGCTGTCGAAGGGCTTCCTGCGCGACCGCCAGCATTCGCTGGAAGAGCTCACGCCGGACACCCTGTACCTGCCGTACGCGACCAGCCTGCGCATGAGCGACCTGGGCTACCAGAACGACGCCCAGGCCGGTCTGACCCCGCACGAGAACTCGCTGGAAAGCTATGTGCGCACGCTGATGGACGCGGTCAACCGTCCATACGGCCCGTACGCCGCGCTGGGAACCAAGCGCGATGGCGAGTGGATCCAGCTGAACACCAACGTGCTGCAGATCGAGAACGAGTACTACTCGACCATCCGTCCAAAGCGCGTGATCCGCACCGGCGAGCGCCCGGTACAGGCGCTGTGCAACCGCGGGGTGCAGTACATCGAGGTGCGCTGCCTGGACATCGACCCGTTCGAGCCGGTTGGCATCTCGCTCGAAACCGGCCGCTTCCTCGACGTTTTCCTGCTGTTCTGCGCGCTCGACGAGAGCCCGTTCATCAGCGACGCGCAAAGCCGCGTGCACGCGCAGAATTTCGCGCGCACAGTAAAGGAAGGACGCCGCCCCGGCCTGACGCTGGTGCGCGAAGGTGAAGAAGTCACGCTGCGCCAGTGGGGCGAGGAACTCATCGCGCGCCTGGGTCCGGTCGCGCTGCTGCTGGACGACGACCAGGACGATGGGCCGCACCAGCAGGCGCTGTCCGCGCAGCTGGCCAGGCTGGCCGATCCCGACAGCACGCCGTCCGCGCGCGTGCTGGCCGAAGTCAGGCAAGCCGGTTCGTTCGCCGGCTTCGCGCTGCGCCAGACCCGCCTGCATGCGGAGTACTTCCGCGACGGCGAACTGATGCCGGTCGAGGAGGAGGAGTTCGAGGCGCTGGCGCGCGATTCGGTGGCCGAGCAGCTCCAGATCGAACGCTCGGACAATATCCCGTTCGACGATTTTGTCGCGGCCTATAACTGCAGCCGCCTGTGCGGCGACGATACGCAATAAGCTTCCGTGCTCGCCTTCTATAACGAACATCACGCGCAGCATGCCGGCCGCCACGAGATGTTCCGCGGCGAGCTGGTGCCCTGCTTCGAGAAGCCGGAACGGGCCGACATGGTGGCGGCGGAGTATGCGCGCCGCGGCCTGGGCCGGATCGTCACCCCGCACGGGGTGCCGCTGGTGTCGCTCGAGCGGATCCACTCGCCGCGCTACCTGCACTTCCTGCGCAACGCCTGGAACGAATGGGTGGCGCTGGATCCGGCCAATGCGGCCAAGGACGCATTCCCGTCCGTCTGGCCGGTGCGCACGCTGCGCGACGATATCGAACCCGCCAATTTTGCGGCCCGAATGGGGCTGTACTCCATGGACAGCGGCACGCCGCTCACGGCCGGCACCTGGGTCGCGGCCAAGACAGGGGCCGACTGCGCGGTCAACGCCGCCCATGCGCTGCGCCTGGGCGAGCGCAGCACCTTCGCGCTGACGCGCCCGCCCGGCCACCACGCCGGCGCCGATTTTTTCGGCGGCTACTGCTTCCTCAACAATGCGGCGCTGGCGGCCCAGCACCTGCTGGACGACGGCCTGGAACGGGTGGCGATCCTCGACATCGACTACCATCACGGCAACGGCACCCAGAGCATCTTCTACCACCGGCGCGACGTCCTGTTCACCTCGATCCACGGCGACCCGAAGCAGGAGTATCCGTTCTTCCTCGGCCATGCCGACGAAACCGGCGCCGACGCCGGCCTCGGATTCAACATGAACCTGCCGCTGCCGCATGGCGCCAGCGCCAGCGACTGGTTCATGGCGCTGGAATCGGCGTGCGTGAAGATCGCGGCGTACGCGCCGCAGGCGCTGGTAGTGTCGCTGGGCGTGGACATCTTCAGCGGCGATCCGCTGTCGAAGTTTGCGGTGTCGAGCGCGGACTTCCTGCGCATCGGCGAACGCATCGCCTGGCTGGGCCTGCCCACGGTGTTCGTGATGGAAGGCGGCTACGCGGTGTCGGAACTCGGAATCAATGTGGTCAACGTGCTCGAAGGCTTCGAGACGGCGGCCTGACAAGGAAAGCAACAGATGGTGGAATGGCAGTTCGCGCCCTTTGGCGAATTATCGGTGCATGACGTGTACGCGATGCTGGCCTTGCGCCAGCAGGTGTTCGTGATCGAGCAGCACTGCATCTACAACGACTTCGACAACTGCGACCAGGACGCGCACCACCTGCTTGGCTGGGTCGAGGTGGACGGCAAGCGCGTGCTGGGCGCAACCCTGCGCGTGCTCGCGCCGGGCGTCAAGTTCGCGGAAGCGTCGATCGGGCGCGTCGCCAGCTCGCAGCTGGTGCGGCGCACCGGCATCGGCCGCGAACTGTTCGGGCGCGGTGTCGAGCATGCCCGCCGGCTGTACCCGGACCACGACATCCGGATCGGCGCCCAGGCCTACCTCGAGAAGTTCTACGGCAGCTTCGGCTTCCGGTCGATTGCGCCCTACATCGAGGACGACATCCCGCACATCGAAATGCTACGCACCAGGACGTAAAAAAAGGCCGGCAATAGCCGGCCTTCCTGTTTGCGCGCTGCGCGATTACTGGATCTGGGTATCGCTGACCTGCAGCAGTTCGACGTCGAACACCAGGCCGGCGTTCGGCGGGATCTTCGGGCCGTTGCCGCTGGCGCCGTAGCCGAGGCTGGACGGGATCATGATGGTGCGCTTGCCGCCGACCTTCATGCCGGTCACGCCCTGGTCGAAGCCCGGGATCACGCTGCCCGCGCCCAGCTTGAACGGGAAAGTGCCGCTATCGAACTGGGTGCCCTTCTTGTCGGCAGCTGGCTCGTTGTACAGGTAGCCGGTGTACGTCACCTTGACCCACTTGCCGGCCACAGCTTCGGTGCCGGTACCGACCGTGTTGTCGGTCTTGACCAGGTTGGCCGGGTTGCCGGCGTAGGTGAGCACTACTGGCGGCGCCGAGCTGTCAGTACCACCGCCGCAAGCGGCCAGCGAAGTGAGGGCGACGAATGCAGCTACGAGCAGCGGAAACTTGGTTTTCATGGATAAGTTACTCGGCGGATAATGTGAGCCGAAAGTGTAACAAGGTAATGGCGGCCTGAACACCGGCCACCTGTCTGAAAATTGTCGCGATTGTTTCGAGTTGTATCACCGTTTGTCAGATCGCGACCTGTGTGCCGAGCTCGATCACCCGGTTGGGCGGGATCTGGTAGTAGTCGGCGGCGGTGCGCGCATTGCGCGACATGGTTACGAACAGGTGTTCGCGCCAGCCGGCCATGCCCTGCCCGGGCGTCGAGATCACGGTCTGGCGCGCGATGAAGAACGAGGTCTCCATCATCTCGAACGGCAGGCCCTCCCCGGCGCACTGCTCCAGCACCGCCGGGATGTCCGGTTCGTCCTTGAAGCCGTAGTACACGTTCACCTGGTAGCACTCGTGGCCCAGCGGCGTCACCGTCACGCGGTCCTCGTCGGCCACGTACGGCTGCTCCAGCATGTGCACGGTCAGGAACACCACGCGCTCGTGCAGCACCTTGTTGTGCGACAGGTTGTGCAGCAGGGCGTGCGGCACGCCGTCCGATTCGCCGCGCAGGAACAGCGCGGTGCCGTAAACACGGGTGGGCGGCGCCACGAACAGCGATTCCAGGAAGTCCTCCAGCGGGATCGCGTGCTTCTGCAGGTTGGCGAACACCAGTTCGCGCCCGGTGCGCCAGGTCAGCATGATGGTGAACAGGATCGCGCCCAGCAGCAGCGGGAACCAGCCGCCGTGCAACAGCTTGAGCGCGGTGGACGAGAACAGCAGCAGGTCGATCACGAAGAAGAAGCCGGTGGCGCCAAAGCACAGCAGCAGCGGCAGGCGCCAGCGGTAGCGCGTGACGAAGAAGGTCAGGATGGTAGTGGCGCCCATGGTGGCTGTCACCGCAATACCGTAGGCGGCGGCCAGGTCGTCGGCCGAGCCGAAGCTCACCACTGCCATCAGCACCACCATCAGCTGCAGCCAGTTCACCACCGGGATGTAGATCTGCCCCATCTCGCTTTCGGACGTGTGCAGGATGCGCATGCGCGGCAGCAGGCCGAGCGCGATCGCCTGCTTGGTCATCGAGAAGGTGCCTGAGATGGTGGCCTGCGACGCCACCACCGCCGCCATTGTCGACAGGATCACCAGCGGATAGGTGGCCCAGCTGCCGAGCTGGTGGAAGAACGGGTTCTCGACGGCTGACGGATC
>DASWYE010000163.1:0-19789 GCA_036405115.1 Telluria sp.
GCCGGTCCCAATGCGCGCGCGCAGCTTGCTCAACAGGAACTGGAATTCGGCAGCCGCTCCGATTGCGACTGCGACAGCCTGCCTTAGCCGCGCTGCGGCCGCATCAGGATAAGACACACGGCGGCGCAGGTGAGCGCCGCCGTCACGTCGACCACCCAATCCGTCACAGCGCCGCGCCGGTAGGGCAGCAGGGTCTGGATGCCTTCGTCGAGCGCGCCCATCACCGCCACCGTCAGCACCGCCTTCAGCGCGCGCGCCGCCAGTGTCCCGGCCGAGCCGGTCAGGAGCAGGAAGGTGATCGTCGCATAAGCGCTCGCATGCAGCACCACGCCCGGCGCCACATTACCCATTTCTGCCCGCGCGCCGGGAATCGCGCCGCCGATCACGATCACGCCGAACATCAGCCACGCGGCGCGGTAGCGCAGGATGCGGTATTCAGGGGCCAGCAGGAAAGTTCGGAACAGGGCGGTCATCGGTATCGTCGGGTTCGCTAAAAGCGAACGATACCATGCGCGCAAGAGTCAGATGGTCAGCGCGCAGCGTCCGTTGGCGTAGTGCGCATCGAAGCATGCGTTGCAGCGTTCGCACAGCAGGTGGGCCATGCGCACCGACTCCTGGCGCAGGATCAGGCGCAGGTGCTGGCCGGTGCAGTGCGGGCAGGTTTCGCGCACGGCGCCGGCCGACAGCAGCGACAGCGTCGGCACGTTGGGCTGGTCGAATACGTCCGCGCGGTCCAGTTCACGCAGCACCAGCTGCTCCATGCCGGGCACCGACTTGCGCCGTCCCCCTCCCGCCATGCTGTCGCGGGTGCTGATGCGGTCCTGCTTGTCCATATGGCGGGCTCCATCAATGGCTGAATGGTGATCGTAGAACGTTCGCTGCCGTCCCTCAAGCGAACCCGGCGGTTGAGCGCTGCGCTCAAAAAAATGCCCGCTGCTTTAGCGGGCAAAACCCAAGATCGGGCCAAGAGTCACTGCGTGCTACTGGGGAATTCGGGGGGGCGGCGACCGGCCTCAGCCGGACCGCCTGGCCGCCGTCGCGCAGATCGGTTGCACGTACCGCGGATGAAAACCAGTATAGGCAGCGTTTATGACACGATCATGACTTGCGTCAAACGTCAGGGCCTGAATCGGGGAACTTGGATCGCCCCGTGCATCAGTTGGCAGCTGCGGCCAGCAGTCCCAGTTCCTGACCGGACAACAGGCGCTCGACATCGACCAGGATCAGCATCCGCTCGCCGATGGTAGCCAGGCCAGTGACGTAACCGGCATCGATGGTGCTGCCCAGGTCGGGCGGCGACTTGATCTGTTCTGCATGAAGTTCGGCTACATCCGACACGCCGTCCACCACCAGGCCGATCACGCGGTCCCGCACCTTGAGGATGACCACTACAGTGAACTGGTCGTAGCTCGGTTCACCCAGTGAAAACCGGATGCGCAAGTCGATGATCGGCACGATCACGCCGCGCAGGTTGACGACCCCCTTGACGTAGGCGGGCGCGTTGGCGATGCGGGTCACCGCTTCGTAGCCCCGCAATTCCTGGACCTGCTGGATGTCGATGCCATACTCCTCGGCCCCGAGGTTGAAGGCCAGGAATTCCCGGGGACGGACGATGCCGGTTGCTTCTGCAAGAACTGCGGACATGATTCAATTGCTCCTTGTGCTGGCCGGCGCCTGCAGGCGCCGGCATTCATGGTGTGTTGCCGTTTGGAGGCGCCCGTAGCGGGTGGGACGGATCAGGCAAGCGCGAGTGCGCGCGGGGCAGGAACGCGTGAAGTGGAGGGGAGGCTGCGGCCGGCCTGGCCGTCTTGTCCCAGCTCGAACACGCTCACGGTTTGTTCCATTTGCGCGGCCTGCTGGCGCATCGCCTCGCTGGCAGCCGCGGCTTCCTCGACCAGTGCCGCGTTCTGCTGGGTTACCGAGTCCATCTGGCTGATGGCCTGGTTGATCTGCCCGATGCCCGCTTCCTGCTCGGCACTGGCAAGGGCGATCTCCCGCATGATGGTGGTCACGCGGCCGACGCTGGAGACGATCTCTTCCATCGTTGCGCCGGCTTTGCCGACCAGCGCGGTACCGGTGTCGACCTCGTGCGTCGATACATCGATCAGGGCCTTGATTTCCTTGGCGGCGCTGGCCGAACGGTGCGCCAGGTTGCGCACTTCAGTGGCGACTACCGCGAAGCCGCGGCCCTGCTCGCCGGCGCGCGCCGCTTCTACCGCCGCGTTGAGCGCGAGGATATTGGTCTGGAACGCGATGCCGTCGATCACACCGATGATGTCGGTGATCTTGCGCGCCGACGCGTTGATCGATTCCATGGTGGCCACCACCTGTGCCACGACGTCGCCGCCTTTGACCGCCACCTCGGACGCGACTGCGGCGAGCTGGTTGGCCTGGCGGGCATTGTCGGCGTTCTGCTTGACCGTGGTAGTCAGCTCCTCCATCGAGGACGCGGTCTCTTCCAGCGCGCCGGCCTGCTGCTCGGTGCGCGCGGACAAGTCCTCGTTGCCCATCGCGATCTGTTCGGAGCCGGAGGCAATGGCGCTGCTGTTATCGCGCACCGAGCTGACGATGCGGAACAGGTCCTTGTTCATCTGGTTCAATGCAGCGAGCAGCTGGCCGGTTTCGTCGCGCGAGAAGGATTCGTCGCGATTGCTCAGCTTTCCTTGAGCCACTTCTTGCGCTACTGCCATGGCACGCCGCAGGGGGCGGGTGATCGAACGCGTCACGAGGATGGTCCAGGCGATAGCGATCACGATCGACACCAGCCACAGCACTGCCAGGATGGTCTGGCCGGTTGCGCCTTCTTTTTCGACCTCGATCGACATGGTGTGGGCTTTGTTGCGCTGGTGCGTGGCGAGCTCGCCGATATTGGCCAAGTAGGCACGCAGTGCGGCCAGGCGTGCCGTGCGCTGCGGTCCGGACTCCACCAGGCCGTCAGCCTGGTCGCGCAAGGCTGCATCACGCAGCTTGTTGTACGCCAGTCGTGCCTGGGTCGCTTCGGCCAGCATCGCCTTTCCGGTTCCGCTGGCGACCAGGCCGCGGAGCTGCTCCTGGACTTCAGCAGAACGCTTGCTGGTGGCTTGCATCGCCGATTCGACTTCGGTGCGCACGACCGGATCGGTCGTGGCCAGCAGGGTACCGATACGTGCGCCGTTCAGTTGCGCACCTGCCTGCCATTCGTTGACCAGGCGCTCCTTCGCGATCGCGTCTTCCAGGATGAGTTCGGTACTGGCACTAAAGTCGCGCAGTAGCCAGACGCCGCTGCCGGTGAGCACGGACATCATTACGATCAGGAGGGCGAATCCAACGCCCAGTTTGGTACCAATGGTTTGGTCAGAGATTTTCATGCGAACGCTTCGTATTGTTGTGGGTGGTATTCGGGTTCGTGTCAAACCCGATGGAACATGCACTGCTCAGCCACAAGTCGCGTTGTGAGGGAAGTTGGAGCTGGGAAGGGAAGGAAGAGATGTCGCAGAACCTGCGACAATCCGACGAATCAGATTCTATCTGTAGGATTTCTCCTGCGCAATAAACATTTCCATTCAACAACGAAAATCGTCGTTGACGTTGTATTTATCGGACATGGCGAACAGCGCGTTCGCACAAAAAAAAGCCCGCTGGGTAGCGGGCTTAAACTATTTCTTGGAGGAGAATAGTGGAGACAGGTGAATTATGCCTGTTCGCCATCATATTCGTCCAATTGATGTTTGCGATGACTGTCATCATGCTTTTTTATATCGTACGGTGAGTCATTCCCGCACTGGCACGACGTAGTTCAGGCCCAGGCGGCCGCCGTCGACCACGATGGTTTCGCCCGTCATATAGGAGGCGTCGTCGCTGGCCAGGAAGGCGACCACCGACGCGATTTCTTCCGGCTCGCCGCAACGGCCGAGCGGCGTGCGCGACAGGATCGTGTGGCGCGCTTCCGGGCTGGACAGCACTGCCTTCTTGGCCAGTTCGGTGAGGATGGTGCCGGGCGCGACGCCATTGACGCGGATGCCGTGCGCCGCCAGCGCGATCGATGCCACCCGCGTGAGCTGGTTTACGCCGCCCTTGGAGACGACGTAAGGCACCTGGTTGGGAATGGCCAGCGTCCCGTTCACGCTCGACATGTTGATGATGGAACCGGAGCCCTGGCCCACCATGTGGCGCGCGACCGCCTGGCTGCACAGGAACATGGACTTGAGATTGACGCCCAGGACGCGGTCGAAATCTTCTTCCTTCACGTCGAGGAACTCCGCCGCGTGGGTGACACCGGCGTTATTCACGAGGATGTCGATGCGCCCGAATTCGCGCACGGTTTCCGCGACCAGCGCGTCCACGTCCGACTTCTGGCTCACGTCGGCCTCGAAGAAGCGCGCCTTTGCGCCCAGCTCGGCGGCGACCGATGCGCCTTCGGCTTTCACGTCGGCCAGCATCACGCTCGCACCTTCCGCCAGCAGCCGTTGCGCGCACGCGAGGCCGATGCCCTGGGTTGCGCCGGTCACGATCGCTACCTTGTCAGCTAATTTCATGCTCTGTCTTTCCTAGTGGTTCACGATCCGCGATTGTAACCACTGCCGCGCGCCGGCGGGAGAATCCCCGGGCGGGGTAGCTCCCCGATCAGATCATGACGGGCTGGTTGGGCAGTTCGTTGATGTCGGGGCCGCGGCTGCCGTCGGCGGGGAAGTGCTCGCGCAGCAGCGCATTCACCTGTTCGATCGCGGCCAGCGTGCTGCGGCCGTATTCGCCACGCCGGAAGCCCTGCGTCATGGCGTCGCAGATGGCTTGCCATTGGGCGTGCGCGACCTTGCGGTTGATGGCTCGGTCGGCCACGATCTCCACCTTGTGGTCGGCCAGGTTCACGTACACCAGCACGCCGCAATTGTCTTCCGTGTCCCAGATGCCGTGCTCGGCGAACAGGTCGAGCGCGCGCGCGCGGTCGGTCACGCCGGCCCAGATCAATTCGCCGGGCAGCGACGACTCCACGATGAGGCGCACTTCGCCGCGGTGTGTGGACTCGCCCTCGGCGATGGCCGAGGTGATGTGGTCCAGCACGTCCTGCGGGAACAGTTTTTCGCCCACGCCCGCACCCGAATGCAGGTGCCGCAGCCGGCGGGTGAGTTTCTGCCTGAATCCGTTCAACATGTCACCAGTCTCCCGAGGCGCCGCCGCCGTCGAAGGTGCCGCCGCCGCCCGAGAAGCCGCCGCCGCCGAAGCCGCCGCCACCAAAGCCGCCGATGCCGCCATGGTGGCCGCGGCTGGTCATGGCGCCGATTGCGTTACCGAGGATGAAGCCGGTCGCGCCCGAGGCCCAGCCGCCGCGCCGCACGCTCGGGCGCCGCCCGCCGCGCGAGCGCATCATCGACATGACCACAAGCGCGCCGAAAATATAGAAGGGCCACCATGATCCGACGTCCGCTTCCGGTTCCCGCGCGGCCTGCCGCGACGGGCCGGGCAACTGCTCCTGGCGCAGCAGCGCCGAGATCGCGGATACGCCCGCGACCATGCCGTCGTAGAACTGGTTCTGGCGGAAGTGCGGTGCGATCACGTCCTGCAGGATGCGCTTGGACTGGGCGTCGGTCAGCACGCCCTGCACGCCGCGGCCCGCTTCGATCCGCAGGCGCCGCAGGCTGCTCGGGTTGTCCCTCGCGACCAGCAGCAGTACGCCGTCGTCCACGCCCTTGCGCCCCAGCTTCCATTGCTCAACCACGCGGATGCTGTACTGCTCGATCGCTTCCGGCTCGGTCTTGGGGACCGTCAGGACCACGATCTGGCTGCCAGTCTGCTGCTCGTAATCGGCCAGCACCGCTTCCAGCTGGCCGCGCTGCGCGGGAGTCAGCATGGATGCGGTGTCGTTGACCCGGCCCTTGAGTTCGGGCACGGGCACGAATTGCGCCGACGCCGCGTTCATCCAGAGCGCGAGTACCGCCAGCCAGAGCAAGCGCAGCATCGGCATCGCTTACTTCTTCTCGCCGCCGAAATCGACGGTTGGAGCGGTCGAAATCGCCTTTTCGTTCTCCACCGTGAACGATGGGCGCACCTCGTAGCCGAACACCATGGCCGTGAGGTTGGTCGGGAACTTGCGCACCGAGACGTTGTAGTCCTGGACCGCGGCGATGTAGCGTGCACGCGCCACGGTGATGCGGTTCTCTGTGCCTTCCAGTTGCGATTGCAGGTCGCGGAAATTGGTGTTGGCCTTCAGGTCCGGATAACGCTCGGACACCGCCATCAGGCGCGACAGGGCGCTCGACAGCTCGCCCTGCACCTGCTGGAATTGCTGGAAGGCCTGGGGATTGTTCAGCACCTCGGGCGTGATCTGGAAGCTGGTCGCTTTTGCGCGTGCCGCCGTCACCGCTTCCAGCGTCTCGCGTTCGTGCGCGGCATAGCCCTTGACGGTGTTGACGAGGTTCGGGATCAGGTCGGCCCGGCGCTGGTACTGGTTCACCACTTCGCCCCAGGCGGCCTTCACGCCTTCGTCCTTTTCCTGGAAGGCGTTATAGCCGCAACCCGACAGCAGTGAGCCGAACAGGGACAGGGCGAACATCAGGCGAATCCAGCGGGCATATACCGAATTGGTCATGGCGAGTTCCATCAGAAAGTTGTCTTGATATCAAAATATACCTGAATTTTTCGATAAGAGTCGGGGGACTGTCGCCAACGGGGACCGTCCCCATTGGAGCTTGTTACAATGGCAGGTTCGTAACCAAAGGAGGCGCTGCCGTGAATTTCATCAACAAGCTATCCGCGGCCTGGACCGCCAACCGCTCGCTGCTGTGCGTCGGCCTCGATCCGGACCTGGCGAAGATGCCGGCGGGACTGCAGGATGCGCACGGCATCGTCACCTTCTGCAAGGCGATCGTCGACGCGACTGCCGATGTGGCGTGCGCCTTCAAGCCGCAGGTGGCGTACTTCGCCGCGCTCGGCGCCGAGCACCAGCTCGAGCAGGTGTGCGACTACATCCGCACCAAGTATCCGTCGATCCCGCTGGTGCTCGATGCCAAGCGCGGCGACATCGGCGCCACCGCGCACCAGTACGCGCGCGAGGCCTACGACCGCTACGGCGCGGACGCGGTCACCGTCAATCCCTACATGGGCTTCGATTCGGTCGAGCCTTACCTGGAGTGGCCGGACCGCGGCGTGATCGTCCTGTGCCGCACCTCCAACCCGGGCGGTTCGGACCTGCAGTTCCTCGACGTGGGCGGCAAGCCGCTGTACCAGCATGTGGCGCAACTGGTGGCGGAAAAATGGAACCGCAACGGCCAGTGCGCGCTGGTGGTGGGCGCGACCTTCCCGGAAGAACTGCGCCAGGTGCGCGCGATCGTGGGCAATATGCCGCTGCTGGTACCGGGCGTGGGTGCGCAGGGCGGTGACGTGCAGGCCACGGTCACCGCGGGCAAGACCGCCGATGGCACCGGCATGATGATCAATTCCTCGCGCGCGATTTTGTATGCGATGCCGAACCACGGCGAGGACTACGCCGCTGCGGCGCGTCGCGTCGCCATCGAAACGCGCGACGCCATCAACCGCTACCGCTAACAAGGGGGGACTGTCCCTGCGGGACTGTCCCCGGCGGCGTCGCTACCGCTGCGGGGCGATGTATTCGGCGTAGTCGTAGAGAGCGCCGAGGATCTGCTCGGCGCGTTCGTCCGCCGTTTCCGACAGCACGTCGATCTCCCCGAACAGCTGCTCCACCGTGCGCGCACCCGCTTCGCCATCGTACAGGCGGTTGGCGCGGTGCTGCTCCCAGTGCGCCTGCTCCGCCTCCGACAGCGTGTGCGGGAAATTGCGCGCCCGGTAGCGGAACAGCAGCTCGTGCAGGCGCGGGTCGTCGAAAGCCGGGCTGGCGCTGGCCAGCTTCTCCGGCTTTTCGCTGCGCAGCGCGTCCAGCTTGCGGCGGTCGCCGTTGCCGATAAAGCCGCCGTACAGGTCTTCGTCCACGTCCACCGGACCACCGGCAGCCTCGCGCTTGAACACTTGCGCCCACACCGTGGTCATGTCCGGGCCGGATGCGATCAGCGCCGCATGCGCGCGCGCCTGCTCGATGTCGATGCCCCAGCGCTGCGCCATCTCCGCGCTCAGCGTCTTCAGGTTGGACACCAGCATCGGCGACTTGTTGAGGTGGATGCTCTTCACCGGCAGCCGCGTCACGCCTTCCGGCAGGTCGGCGCTGCGCGTGAACATGCGCAGGCGGATGGTTTCCGCGTCCAGCCCGAACAGCTCTTGCGGATCATGGCTGCAGTCCCACACGATCACTTCGTTCTTGTTGGTCGGGTGCGGGGTGAGCGGCAGCACCAGCCCGATGCAGCCGCGCTCCGCCGGGAACATGCCGGACACGTGCAGGAAGGGCTGGCGCAGCTCCGGCGCCAGGTGCATGCCGACTTCCTGCGCCGCGCGGTCCTTCTTGTGCAGCGACAGGCAGAAGTCGAACAAGCGCGGCTGCTTCGAGCGGATCAGGCGCGCCAGCGCGATGGTCGCGCGCACGTCCGACAGCGCATCGTGCGCCGCTTCGTGCACCAGCCCGTTCGCGCGCGCCAGGTCTTCCAGCTTGAAGCTCGGGCGGCCATCTTCCTTGCACGGCCACTCGATGCCCTCCGGACGCAGCGCGTAGGTCATGCGCACCACGTCCAGCAGGTCCCAGCGCCCGCAGCCGTTCTGCCACTCGCGCGCATACGGGTCGATCAGGTTGCGCCAGAACAGGAAGCGCGTTACCTCGTCGTCGAAGCGGATCGTGTTGTAGCCGACGCCGATGGTGCCCGGCTCGCTGAATGCCTTCTCGACCGTCGCCGCGAACTGGTGCTCCGGCACGCCTAGTTCCAGGCACTGCTGCGGCGTGATCCCGGTGATCAGGCAGGACACCGGATCGGGCAGGAAGTCCGGCGCCGGCTGGCAGTACAGCATGATCGGCTCGCCGACTTCGTTCAGTTCGGCGTCCGTGCGGATCGCCGCGAACTGCGCGGGACGGTCGCGACGCGGCGTCGCGCCGAAGGTTTCGTAGTCGTGCCAGAGGAAGGTATGTGTCATTGTCATAGGGCTTATAGCGAGACGCGGTTGCGTCCTGCTTCTTTGGCGCGGTACAGCGCCGCGTCTGCGCATTTGACCAGCGCGCGCTCGTCTTGTTCCGCCGCCAGGCTGGCCACGCCAAAAGAGGCGGTCAGCTGCGGCATGGGAATGCGGGGGTCGTCGATCACGACCGTCCCGCGCAGGCGCTGGCACAGGCGCTCGGCCACCATCAGCGCGACGTGTTCCGGCGTGTTCGGCAGCAGCACCATCAGTTCTTCGCCGCCGTAGCGCACAGCAAAGTCGGTCGGACGCAACGCCGCCGAAACGGTGCGCGCGGCCAGGCGCAGCGCGTCGTCGCCGGCCTGGTGGCCGTGGGTGTCGTTGAAGCGCTTGAAGTGGTCAAGGTCGATCATCACCAGCGACAGCGGCGCCTGCCCGGCATGCGCGCTGGCGACCAGGCCGGGCAGGATGTCGTTCAGCCAGGCGCGGTTGTAGAGCGAGGTCAGGCCGTCGTTCATCGACAGCTGGCGATAGAACTCGCCCAGCTTTTCCCGCCGGCGCAAGGTGGCGTTCACCGCGCGGATGCGGAACGAGAGCAGGCGCAGCATGTTGCGCGCGACTCCGTTGGAACTGTCGATCAGGCGCCAGAGCAGTTCCGGTTCGATCGCGAGGAGTTCGGTGTCTTCCACCGCGCAGATGGCCGACAGGTTGGCCGCTTCGTCGAGTACCGACTGTTCGCCCACGCTTTCGCCGGGATAGACCTTGCCGACCGCGCGCTCCGACAGGCCGGCACGCACGTCGCCTTCGACGGACAGGCAGCCGGACAGCACGATGTACAGGCGCGAACGCTGCAGGTCCTCCAGCCAGGCGCCCTGGCGCAGGCGCATCACGGCGCAATCGGCCAGCGCATGGGCGATCTGTTCGTGGTTGGTGTCGCAAAACAGCTGGAGCTGGCCCACCGTGTAGCGCGATGCACCGAAGGTGCCGATTCTCTCCATTGTCTTTTCGTGTCCGTGTACCACGTCATCATACAATAGCGGGCTGCAACTTTTCTATCCGCCATGACATATATTGACGCCTTAGGGCAGCTTCACAACGCCGCGCCGGGCGCCCGCATCGTTTCGCTGGTGCCCTCGGTCACCGAGCTGCTGTGCGACCTTGGCCTGGCGCCGCAGCTGGTGGGGCGCACCGGCTTCTGCATCCATCCGGCGGAGCTGGTGGCAGCGATTCCCAAGGTCGGCGGCACCAAGGACGTCAACATCGGCAAGCTGCGCCGGATCGCGCCGACCCACGTGGTGGTCAACGTCGACGAGAACGAAAAGCCGACGGTCGACGAGATTGCCACCTTCGTCCCGCATGTCGTGGTGACCCATCCGAACACGCCGCGCGACAACCTGGACCTGTACCGGCTGCTGGGCGGGGTCTTCTGCCGCGAACGCGAAGCGGAGCGGTTATGCGCGGCGTTCGAGCGCGAGTATGCGCTACTGCAAGCCGCGCCAAAACAGGCACGGAGCGTCCTGTACTGCATCTGGCAGGACCCGTGGATGGCCGTGTCGAGGGACACCTACATCGCCGCCATGCTGGCGGAAATCGGCTGGACCGTGCCTGCGCTGGGAGAACTGCGCTATCCGCGCTTCGAATGGAGCGATGAGCTGGTGCGATCGATCGATGAGGTGCTGCTGTCGACCGAGCCGTACCGCTTCACGGAAGCGCACGCGGATGCGCTCGAGCGGCAGCTTGGCAAGCCGGTCAGGCTGGTCGATGGAGAAATGATGTCGTGGTACGGGAGCCGGGCGATCCAGGGATTGCGGTACCTGAGGGCCCTGGCGGGCGAATAACTCCCGCTATCCGGATGGCGGAGGCGGGCGCCTCCGCCGCCACTGCGCTTAATCTTCGGTGATGTCGACAGCGCTGCTGCCTTCCGCCGACAGGTGCTTGAGCGTTGGCTGCTTCTTGTCCTTGTCGTGCAGGCGGCCCAGTGCGCTGTCCAGTGCGCGCTTGAGCTTGTCGGCGGCGCCGTTCACGGCCTGGTGCAGCGAAGCCGCATGGTCCGATACCACGACTGGCGCATAGCCGGTGACGCGCGCTTCCATCGTGCAACGGTTGGCGCCGTCCGCCGATTTCTCGCGTACCTCGTCGCTCAGGTGGACTTCGACGGTGGTGATCTGTTCGCCGAACCGGCCGATCGCGGACTGGAGCACCTCGTTGACGTGTTCGTCCAGTCCCTGGTGGCGTTCGATCGTATGGTCGGTATTCACATTGATTTGCATTCTTGCTCCCGCTTGTTCGTTGACGGTTTGATCATACACGGGCTGCCGTTTTGAAGGCGCGCGCTCCGGATGGCGGTCAGGGGTCGGCCTTGCCATGATGGGGGAAGCGGTCCATGCGCGACAGCACCGGAAACTTCCAGGCCCACAGGACGGTGACGCCGAGCGTCAGCACGCCACCCAGCACGATCGAGCGCACCAGCCCGAGCCAGCCGGCCATGACGCCAGATTCGAATTCGCCCAGCTCGTTGGAGGCGCCAATGAACACCGCATTCACTGCGCTCACGCGGCCGCGGATCTCGTCCGGCGTTTCGAACTGCACCAGCAGGTGGCGGATATACACGCTGACCATGTCGCCCAGTCCGAGCAGGAACAGGCAGGCCAGCGCCACATGAAAGCTGTCGGTCACGCCCAGCCCGATGGTGGCCAGGCCGAACACGCCGACTCCGCCAAACATCCAGGCGCCTACGTTGCGCCGGATCGGGTGAAACGCCAGCGCGATCGAGCACAGCGCCGCGCCGATCCCGGGCGCGGAGCGCAGCATTCCCAGCGCATCCGGCCCGGCGTGCAGCACATCGCGCGCGTAGGCGGGCAGCAGCGCGGTAGCGCCGCCGAACAGCACCGCGAACAGGTCGAGCGAGATCGCGCCCAGCATGACCGGGCGCGAACGCACGAAACGCATGCCCTCGAACAGCGTGTGCAGGCTGAATGGCTCGCCGCTCTTCGCCTGCGGCGCGGCGCGCGTCATCAGCATTGCGATGGTGGAGACCAGCAGCAGCGAGGACGACACGATGTACACGGTTTTTGCACCGGCGATGTACAGCAGCCCGCCCAGGGTCGGACCGAGGATCACGGCGACGTGGAAGGCGGAGGAGGACAATGCCACCGCCTGGCTGAAGTCCTGGATTGGCACCAGGTTGCGCAGCACGGCCTGCGAGGCCGGCATCATGAACGCGCGCGCTGACCCGAACAGCACCAGCACCGCGAACACCGGCCAGACCACGGTGCTGCCGGACAGCGTGAACCCGAGCAGCAGCAGCCCGACCAGCATCTGCACCGCCAGGCAGGCGGCGATGATGTTACGTCGGTTGAAAGTGTCGGCCGCGTGGCCGGCAAACAGGATCAGCACCAGGAAAGGCGCGAACTGCGCCAGGCCGATCAGCCCCAGGTGGAACAGGTTGCCGGTGATTTCATACACCTGCCATCCGATCGCCACGCTCTGCATCTGCACCGCGAGCGTGCCGAGGATGCGGGCCGAGAGGTAGAGCGAATAATTGCGGTTGCGGAGAACCCCGAGACCGCCGGACGGCGAAGTAATCGACATAAAGGTAGGGTAAGGGGACTGTCCCGAAAAGGGACTGTCCCCGGCTTTTCAGCTTGAGGGACTACTTCCTGACAAACCGCACCGCGAACTTGTCATCCGGCGCGCCTTTCATCTGGAAGAACGGCTGCTCGCGCGGATCGCTTGCCACATGCAGGTAATCCGACCGGCCATCGACAGTGAAGCCGGCGCGCGTGACTTCTTCGATCACCGCCGCTTCCTCGATCCGGTGCAGGGTCTTGGTCGCGCCGATTCCCGCACCCGCCTTGGCCGCATTATCGATGATGACCAGTTTGCCGCCCGGTTTGAGCGCGTTGAACAGCGCCTTGTTCATGGCGTCGCGGTCGGCTGGCGAATTCACGATGTCGTGGTAGGACATGTTGATGACGACGAGGTCGAGCGGCGGCGTGCCGGCCGGTACCGGGCTGTGAAACGGCGCCACCACGGGCTTGATGTTCGCCTGCGGATTGGCGGCCAGGCGCTGCTTGAGCTTCTCCGATTCCTTCGGGTTCTGCGCCCATACCGTGCCACGTTCGCCTACCGCGAGCGCCAGCAACTGCGAGGTGGCGCCACCGCCGGCCGACACGTCCAGCACCTGCATGCCCGGCTTCACCTGCGCGAACGCGAGGAATTCGGCGGGCTTGCGCCTGGCGTCGTCCTTGCGGTCTGCTTCGCGCGCCTTGTGTTCGATGGCGGCCTTGTAGGACGCATTGTCCTGCGCGCCGGCGGTCGGCAGCACGCAGGCGGCCAGGATGGCTGCTGCGAGAACGTGTGCGAGTCGGTTTTGCTTTTGCATTTCGTCAGACCCTTTCAGTTGGCTACTCAGGTGGTGGAAAACAAGCTGGCGCAACCGTCGCGCCGGGCATCAATCAGCGGCCAGGTCGGCCTCCGACGTGAAGGCGTCGGCGTAGAACTCGTCCGGCGGCAGGCCGCATTGGGCCGCGAAGTCGCGCCGCGCCGAATCGACCATGACGGGCGCGCCGCAGGCGTACACCTGGTAGCCCGAAAGGTCCGGCAGATCCTGCATTACGGCCTGGTGCACGAAGCCGGTGCGGCCGGTCCATGCGTCTTCCGGCAGCGCGTCGGAGACCACCGGGACGTAATGGAAGTTGGGGATGGTGCGCGCCCATTCCTCGGCCAGCGCGTGCATGTACAGGTCCTGCGGACGGCGGCCGCCCCAGTAGAAGCGCACCGGGCGTTCCGACTTCAGGTGCTGCATGTGCTCCACCAGCGCCTTGATCGGCGCAAAACCGGTGCCGGATGCCAGCATCACGATCGGCTTGTCGGAGTCCTCGCGCAGGAAGAAGCTGCCGTGCGGGCCTTCGAAGCGCAGGATGTCGCGCTCCTTCATGGCGCCGAACACCTGTTCGGTGAACACGCCGCCAGGCATGTGGCGTATGTGCAGTTCCAGCGGCGACTCCAGTGAGGACGGCGCGCTGGCCATGCTGTAGCTGCGGCGTTTGCCGTCGCGCAGCAGGAATTCGACGTACTGGCCGGCGCGGTAGGCCAGCGCCTCGCTGGCAGGCAGCTGCAGCTTGACGATCATGACGTCGGGCGCGGCGCGTTCCAGCGAAATCACGCGGGTCGGCATCTTGCGCACCGGGTATTCGCTGGAGCCGGTGACTTCGCGCGCGAGAATGGTCAGTGGGCTCTGCGGCAGCGCACAGCAGAACAGCGAAAAGCCGTTGGCCAGCTCCTCGTCGGTGAGCGCGCGTTTCTGGTAAGGCTTGTGCTGCACGGTGCCTTCGACGATTTTGCCCTTGCAAGAACCGCAGGCGCCATTCTTGCAGCCGTACGGCAGGCCCACGCCGGTGCGGATGGCCGCGGCCAGCACGGTTTCGTCCTCCTCGCAGCTGAACTGGTGGCCGCTTGGCTGGACAGTGATCTCGAAAGTCATACAATCCTCAACATGAACAACAAAAAAATCGGGCGCCCGCGCCTCTTGATTCTCGGATGCGGCGACGTGGGAATGCGCCTGCTGCCGCTGGTGCGCGAACGCTTCCGCGTGTTCGCCGTGACCAGCCGGCAGGAACGCTGCGCGGAACTGCGCGCGGCTGGCGCGGTGCCCATCGTGGCCGACCTGGACCGCCCGCAATCGCTCAAGCGCCTGGCGGGCCTGGCGCGCCATATCGTGCACCTGGCGCCACCGCAGGCCGAAGGCATGCTGGACCGGCGCACCCGCAACGTGACCGCCATTCTACCCGAGGGAGCAGTTGTCGTTTACATCAGCACGACCGGGGTGTACGGGGACTGTGGCGGGGCCGAGATAAATGAAACGCGGCGGCTGTCGCCGCACAATGCGCGCGCGTGGAGGAGGGTGGATGCGGAGCGCACGCTGCGCGCCGCGGTGCAGGCGCGGCATGGGCGACTGGCCATCCTGCGTGCGCCTGGCATCTACGCGGCCGACCGGCTGCCGCTCAAGCGCCTGGAAGAGGGCACGCCTGCGCTGGCCGGTGCCGATGACGTATATACCAACCATATCCACGCCGACGACCTGGCGCGCATCGCGGCGCTGGCGCTGTTCCGCGCGCTGCCCGGGCGGGTATACAACGCGGTCGACGATACCGAGATGAAGATGGGGGACTACTTCGATGCGGTGGCCGATGCGTTCGGACTGGCGCGTCCGCCGCGGCTGTCGCGCGGCGAACTGGCGGCGCAGTCCACGCCGCTGCGGCTGTCGTTCATGTCCGAGTCGCGCCGCATCGGCAATGCGCGTCTGAAGTACGAGTTGGGAGTGCGCCTGCGCTACCCGACGGTAGCGGCGGCCCTGGCGTCGTTCCGGGCGCAGCCCGGAACGCCCACCAGCGCCGGCTAGAGGGCAGGGCGGGTCTGGCGGGAATCGGCGTCGGTGGGACCAAGGGCCTGAGCGGGCGGGATATAGCACCACGCCGTGGCCGGGCGGCTCGCGACGATATCCGAGCATACCGGTTTTACCGGCGCCGGCGGGATGTAGCACCAGGCGGTCACGGACGCGCCTTCGCCCGGGTTATCGATCTGTCGCGCCGCCAGTGCAAACGAATCCTTGCCGAAGCTTTCCTCGTACAGCTCCTTCATGCGTTGGCCGGCCTGCAGGTGCAGTTCCTCGTCGTCTTCGCCATGCAGGCCGAGGTACGGGTAGTGGTGCAGGTAATGGCCGAATACCTCCTCGCAATCCGCGATGTACTTCCGCGTGTCCAGGATGTGGTAGTGCCAGAAGGTATCGACATCGACCAGGGGAGCACCTTGCGCCTCCGGATTTTTTTTCATCAGGTAGAGGAATCGCCGATACTCCGCTTCCACAGCGTCCGCCTTTTCACGTGACCAACCTTCGCCCGACTGGCTGTGCATGAGCTTTACTTTGATTTGGGCCAGGTCCAGGGCCGCAATGGCTGCGAAATCGTTCTTGATCATGGTTCCTCCGGTCGTCGTGTGTTGGCAATGGCGCCGGTTAAAAGTCTGAGACATAAACATTTCGGGACGTTGATTTTCATCAACATTCTTGGTGGGAAATTGTTAGTTCTTAGATACATACTTCTGGGTTTGGCTGCAATGCGGTTTTGTGCCGTTGTCCCCCTCCCAGTGCGACCGAGACTGAGATGACGGTCCCCTTTCCTGGTTCGCTGCGCACGAAGAAAACGCCACCAAGGATGTTTACGCGTTCTTCGATGCCGACCAGGCCAAACGAATTTGCCTTGTCGCGTCCGCCCGGCGGCATGCCAACGCCGTTGTCCGCCACGGTCATCGACAAGGTCCCATCCGTGCATGTCAGCTCGACATGTACTTTGCTGGCACGTGAGTGGCGCCGGACATTAGTAAGCGATTCCTGCAGGATCCGGAAGAATGCGGTGGCACAGTGATCGTCCACGACCATGTCATTGTTGGCGTCGGTGAACTCGCACGCAATGCCGGTGTGGCGGCGGAAATCAGCGATCAGCCACTCCACTGCCGCCGACAGCCCAAGGTCCAGAACATTGGGGCGCAGATCGTTGATGATCTGTCGGACCGATTTGATGGTCGCGTCAATCTGCTCTTTGGTTTCGCGCGCCCGTGCATGCAGGCGGGGATGCTTGAGCGCCGTGCGCGAACACAACACGTCTGCTTCGATGCGAAGGGCCAGCAGGTTCTGTCCGAGATCATCGTGGATTTCACGCGCAATGCGCTTGCGTTCTTCTTCCTTGATATGGTCGGCGTGCGCAGCCAGGCGGCGGAGTTTCTGGTGCGAGTCTTCCAGCCGGAATTGGCTTTCTCGCACCTCGCGGGTCATCTGGTTCGCCAGGTGAAGCGCACGGCGACGCGAAAATGTCAGGGTTTGGAATAGTGCGGACAGCAGCATCGACACCGAGAAACCGGCCACGCCCGCGAGCCAGGGCACGCTCGTGTCGAAGCGCGTATATGCGTCGCGCTTACGGGTGCTGAACCATGCATGCCAGGTCCTGCCAGTGAACGGAATGTCGACACGGGTGACAAACGTGTGGGAATCGGGCATCGCCTTGGGCGGCGCGGGGTTGGAACGCGTGGCGGCGCTATCGAACAGGAACCGGCCGGTGTCTGCGTCCAGCAGCGACAGCCGCACATCGTATTCGCCCATCTCGTCGAGTACCTCCTGGACCAGTTTGGGCACGGAAAAGCCGATGCCGACCGAACCGATATACGCGGCGCGGCGTTGCTCCACCGTGTTCACTGGCATTCCGGCCGTGTAAATCGGCATGCGCATCGCCATGCCCATGTTGAGGCGGTTGCGCATGATGGGCATCGGAAACCCGGAGCTGGTCATCTCGCCGCTATCGCGCATGTCGTCCGAAACGTGCGCGAGGCCCCGCACGAGCATGTCGTAGCCATAACGCCTGCTCCACGTACGGATCGGATCAAGATAGATGATCACCTCAAGGTCGTCCCGTAGGCCGTCGGATGTCAGCTTGAACGCAGGATAGCCGTCCGGGCCATTTGCCGGTTGGGCATGCATTCGCTGTAAGAAGACCGGCAAGTCCGAGCGCGAGATGCGCTCGGCGTAATTGATGGCGATGATGCCAGGGAAATTATGCCGAAGGTTTAACCCGTGCACGTATCGATGAAACGATTCGCGGGTTGGCCTGCCGTTCGTCTGTAGCATGCTCGCGCTTCCCTGCAGGACGTCAACGTAGCTTTTCAGCCGGGCCTTGATCATGAACTGCGCATTGCGCGCGAGGTGGTCGAAGCGCTCGCGGTTGTCCGCCTCGATCCAGCTGGCGGTCACCCAGAAGAACAGGTATCCGACGGCCGCAGAGAGCACTGCCCCGGTCAGCAAAGCCGTAATGGTCTTTTCTTTGTCCACGTGTCACCTGTCGCGAAACTGACGACTCAACTGTAACTAAAAATTGACCAAAGTCAAGAAACGTAAAGTCGAGGGCGTGGTTTCGACGCGCCGCGGGGCAAATGTTACCTTTACCTTTGTGGAGATTCAGTATGGGTCCCAGCCTGCGCTGGGACGACGGGCGAAAAAAATCCCGCCGGAGCGGGATTTTTCGAGCGCCTTGCGGCGCTTATTTCTGCCAGCTGTCCTTCAGCGTGACGATCCGGTTGAACACCGGCTTGCCCGGCATTGAATCGACACGGTCGGCCACGAAGTAGCCGTGGCGCTCGAACTGGAAGCGGTCTTCCGGCTGCGCCGCAGCCATGCCCGGCTCCAGGTAGGCCTGCACCACTTCCTTCGCTTGCGGGTTGAGGAACTCGCGGAAGTCCTTGCCGCCCGAATCTGGCATCGGATCGGTAAACAGGCGGTCGTACAGCCGCACTTCGGTCGCCAGCGCGTGCTCGGCCGACACCCAGTGGATGTTGCCCTTGACCTTGTAGTTGTTGGCGCCTTCGGTGCCCGACTTGGAATCCTCGAAGTACTTGCAGTGCACGGCGGTGATGTTGCCCTGCTCGTCCTTGTCGAAGCCGGTGCACTCGACCACGTAGCCGTAGCGCAGGCGCACGCGCGCGCCCGGCGTGTCGCCCACCGGCGGGGTCAGGCGGAAGTAGCCCTTGACCGGCGTTTCCATGAAGTCTTCCTGCTCGATCCACAGTTCCCGGGTCAGCGGGAAGGTGCGCTCGCCCATCTCGGGGTGGTGCGGGTGCACTGGCGACGAGCACGCGACCGATTCGCCTGCAGGGAAGTTGTCGATGATGAGCTTGAGCGGGCGCAGCACGGCGATCGCGCGCGGCGCCTTCGGGTCCAGGTCTTCGCGCACGCAGCCTTCCAGCACGCCGAAGTCGATCCAGCCGTCCGACTTGGTCACGCCGGTGCGCTGCGCCATCATCTGGATCGCTTCGGGCGTGAAGCCGCGGCGGCGCATGCCGACCAGCGTCGGCAGGCGCGGGTCGTCCCAGCCGTCCACGATGCCTTCCTCGACCATCGCGCGCAGCTTGCGCTTGGAGGTGACGATGTAGGTCAGGTTCAGGCGCGCGAATTCGTACTGGCGCGGCACCGGCTTCCTGAAGAAGCCGCCCTCGGCCAGCGTGTCCACCAGCCAGTCGTACAGCGGGCGGTGGTCCTGGAATTCCAGCGTGCAGATCGAATGGGTGATGTTCTCCAGCGCGTCCGAGATCGGGTGCGTGTAGTCGTACATCGGGTAGATGCACCACTTGTCGCCGGTGCGGTGGTGGTGCGCATGGCGGATGCGGTACAGCGCCGGATCGCGGTTGGTCATGATCGGCGAGGACATCGCATCCTCGCTCATCTTCGCGCGCAGGATGTGCTCACCGTCCTTGTACTTCCCGGCCTTCATGTCGCGGAACAGCTGCAGCGATTCGGCCGCGGGGCGGTTACGGTACGGCGAATTGGTGCCCGGCGTGCCGAAGTTGCCGCGGTTGGCAGCCATCTCTTCGGCGCTCTGGCTGTCGACGTAGGCGTAGCCCTTTTCGATCAGGTACTCGGCCATCTGGTACAGCTGCTCGAAGTAGTCGGAGGCGTAGTGCAGGTGCTCGCCCCACGAGAAGCCCAGCCACTTGACGCTGTCGATGATCGAGTCGACGTATTCCTGCTCTTCCTTCTCCGGATTGGTGTCGTCGAAGCGCAGGTGCGTGCGGCCCTGGTAATCGTTGGCCAGGCCAAAATTCACGCAGATCGATTTGGCATGGCCGATGTGCAGGTAGCCGTTCGGCTCCGGCGGGAAGCGCGTGATGACGTCGGGCAGGCCGTCGCGGCGGTGCTTGCCGGCCGCGAGGTCGTTCTCGATGATCGTGCGCAAAAAGTTGGGCGCCGGCGCCACTGGGGCCGGAG
>DASWYE010000164.1:0-26805 GCA_036405115.1 Telluria sp.
GCCGGTGCCGCCCATGGTGAACGATGGACGGATGATGACGGGAAAGCCGATCTCCTTTTGCACCGTCCACGATTCTTCCATCGTGTGCGATACGCCCGAGCGGGCCGAACCCAGGCCAATCTTCGTCATGGCCTGCTTGAACTTGGAGCGGTCTTCGGCCTTGTCGATGGCTTCCGGGGTCGCGCCGATCAGCTCGACCTTGTACTTGTCCAGCACGCCGTGGCGGTGCAGGTCGAGCGCGCAGTTCAGCGCGGTCTGGCCGCCCATGGTCGGCAGGATCGCGTCAGGACGCTCCTTGTCGATGATGCGCTCGACCGCCTTCCAGGTGATCGGCTCGATGTAGGTCACGTCCGCCATTTCCGGGTCGGTCATGATGGTCGCCGGGTTGGAGTTGACCAGGATGACCTTGTAGCCCTCTTCGCGCAGCGCCTTGCAGGCCTGCGCGCCGGAGTAGTCGAATTCGCACGCCTGGCCGATGATGATCGGACCGGCGCCAATGATCAGGATGCTTTTGATGTCACTACGTTTTGGCATTTACTTTTTCTCCGCTGCTGCTTGCATCAGGCCGATGAAGCGGTCGAACAGGTAGGCTACGTCGAGCGGCCCGGGCGACGCCTCGGGGTGGCCCTGGAAGCAGAAGGCTGGTTTGTCGGTACGGGCGAAGCCCTGCAGCGAACCGTCGAACAGCGACACGTGGGTCACGCGGCAGTTGGCCGGCAGCGTGTCCGGATCGACCGCGAAGCCGTGGTTCTGCGAGGTGATCATCACCTTGCCCGAATCGAGATCCTGCACCGGGTGGTTGGCGCCGTGGTGGCCGAACTTCATCTTGACGGTCTTCGCGCCCGAGGCCAGGCCCATCAGCTGATGGCCGAGGCAGATGCCGAAGGTCGGGATGCCCATCTCGACCAGCTCGCGGGTGGCCGCGATCGCGTAGTCGCATGGCTCCGGGTCGCCGGGGCCGTTGGACAGGAAGATGCCGTCCGGCTTGTACGCCAGCGCGTCGGCCGCGGACGATTGCGCCGGCAGCACGGTGACCTTGCAGCCGCGTTCGGCCAGCATGCGCAGGATGTTGTACTTGACGCCGTAGTCGAAGGCGACCACGTGGAATTTCGGTTCGGTGAGCTGCTCGCAGCCGGTGCCCAGCTTCCACTCTTTCGTGGTCCACTCGTACGCGGTTTTGGTCGACACGACCTTGGCCAGGTCCATGCCGGACAGGCCCGGGAAGGAGCGCGCCAGCTCGATCGCCTGCGCCTCGGACGGCTCGGCGCCCTGCGTGCCGACCAGGATGGCGCCGCCCTGCGCGCCTTTTTCGCGCAGGATGCGGGTCAGCTTGCGGGTGTCGATGCCGGAGATCGCGACGATGTTCTCGGTCTTGAGGTAGTCCGACAGCGACTGCGTCGAGCGGAAGTTCGACGCCATCAAAGGCAGGTCGCGGATGATCAGGCCGGCGGCGTGGACTTTGCTCGCTTCCACGTCTTCAGGATTGACGCCGACGTTGCCGATGTGCGGATAGGTCAGCGTCACGATCTGGCGCGAATAACTCGGGTCGGTCAGGATTTCCTGATACCCGGTCATTGCGGTGTTGAAAACGACTTCGCCGGTGGTATGGCCGGAAGCGCCGATGGAAATGCCCCGGAAGATGGTTCCGTCAGCAAGCGCCAGGATTGCCGGAACGGATGGGCCAGAAAAAAATGGCGGCAAGGGTAACTCCTGTAAAGTTACCGTAGCATCGCCACGTCAGACCGGCATCCGCCTTGATTTCGCGCGTGTTCTGGCGCGAGGCGGGGACCATTTTGAATGAGGGAGTGTGGTAGGCGCTACGGTATGTGTATTTGGTGGCTAAACCTGCGAATTATAGCGTGGATTGGCGTCCGCCGCAATGCAGCAAGAGGCAAATTTAAGGTAGGATGGCTTCATTGACCAGCCATGCACCGGAGGAAGTTTTTCATGCTCATGTTCGGAAATGATGTACCGATCAACCGACCAGGCCCCAACGAACGCGCCGCGGTGTTCGTGCCGCATAACGAGCCGGACCAGGCCATACGCGACTTGCTGAAGAACGGCTCGGGGATGGTCGGATTCGGCAATCCCGACGGCACGCTCACGGTGTACTTCGAGAATAACAAATTCAATGATTCCGCGCTGTCCAGGTGGCAGGACAAGTGCTTCAAGGCCTACGACCGGATGACCAAGGGCGCACCGACCGTCAACAAGGTGACGGCGGACGCGGGTAATTTCGTCCAGGTCGGCCTGATCGAGCATCATGAAATCCTGGTGACCGACATGCCCCTGCTGCACCGCTGGCTGGAGCGTTGCGGCGTGATGGATTCAGCCCCCGAGCAAGCCCAGATCTATTCCGGCCAGACGGAAAAGCAGCGCAAGCCGCTGCAGGGATAACGACAGATCGCCGCAAATCGGGCGAATTAGCAGAAGTTAGCGCAGAAAGAGGAGGCCCCCTGCGGGGGCAGTTCCCCTACAACGCGGCGATGCCGGCACGCGCGATCTGCGCGTCTTCGCTCGACTTCACGCCGGACACGCCGACCGCTCCGACCACATGGCCGTCGACGATCACCGGCACGCCGCCTTCCAGCATGCCCTCGATGAAGGGCGCCGTCACGAACGACATGCGGCCATTGTTGATCATGTCTTCATATACCTTGGACTCGCGCCGGCCGACCGCCGCGGTGACCGCCTTGGACGGTGCGATATGCGCGGAGACCGGCGCCGCCCCATCCATGCGCTGCAGCCACAGCAAGTGCCCGCCATCGTCCACGATCGCGATCGTTACCGCCCACTTGTTGGCGGTCGCTTCCGCTTCCGCCGCTGCGGCGATCTTCTTGATGTCGGCAAGGCCGAGTACTGGCTTGGTCTGCATGGTTTTTTCCTGTCCTATTTATTAGCGAGTGGCGCCGGATTCTGCATCGCCTTCAATTTTGCCTTGAGCTGGTTCATCACCGCGAACGCGGCCTGCTCGCCCGCCATGATCGCCTCGTTGCGGCTGGCGAAGTCCTGGCTCTTCATCGTGCCCAGGCGCGGCTGGATCACGATGTCGGCTTCCTTGAGTTCGAAGTGGTTCAGGCGCTGGCCCATGATCGAGAAAGTCTGCATGATGACGTCCAGCGAGCTCTGGGTCGCCTGCGTATCGGTCTGGGTCGAGATATTGACGGCGATAATGAATTCACCGCCCATCGCGCGTGCGTACTTGACTGGCACCGGCGCCACCAGGCCGCCGTCGACAAAGGTGCGGTTGCCGATCGTGACCGGCTGGAACACGCCCGGCACCGAGGAGGACGCGCGCACGGCCTGCCCGGTGTTCCCGCGCACGAACAGGATCGGCTGGCCGTTCTTGAGGTCGGTCGCAACCGCGCCGAACGGAATCTTCAGCTTTTCCATCGCGCGGTTGCCCACCACCTTGTTTACGTAATTCTGCAGCGCCTCGCCCTTGAGCACGCCTGAGGACTTGCCGAACAGCGGCAGCGCCCAGTCGGTGATCATGGCCTCGTCCATGTCCAGCGCCATCTTCTGCAAGGCGAAGCCATTGTGGCCGGCCGCGTACATGGCGCCGACCACGCTGCCGGCACTGGTGCCGACCACCACGTCGGGCACGATGCCCTGCGATTCGAGCGCCTTGATCACACCGATGTGGGCAAAGCCGCGCGCCGCGCCGCCGCCGAGGGCGAGCGCGATCTTGACCTTGCGCGGCGGTGTGACCACGACTGGCGGTGGCACGACGACCGCCGGGTTGGCCGGCGCGACTGGTTCGGGCGTGCTGCCACAGCCGGCCAGCACCAGGGCGCCGAGCGCCAGCAGGAAGGAGCGTTTCGAAACGGATTGTCGTGCGTGCATTGGGTTGGAAGCGGGAGTTCGGAGCGACCCCGATTGTAACCGATGACCGAGGCTGCGGTACCCTGTCATCCCCGCGGACGCGGGGACCCATACTGAGCCGTCGAAGTTGTTCTGCCCCGAGGTGCTGCATGCTCAGCAGGGGTCCCCGCGTTCGCGGGGATGACGCAGTGCGCGGGGAGACGCAGTGCGCGGAGATGACGCAGTGCGCGGGGATGACGCTATGCTGCGGGGAAGGTGGCGATGAAGGTGCTGCCCTTGCCCGGCTGCGATTCGATCGACAGCTGGCCGCCGTGCCGCAACAGCACGTGCTTGACGATCGCCAGCCCCAGCCCCGTGCCCTGGGTCTCGCGCGAGCGGCTCTTGTCGACCCGGTAGAAGCGCTCGGTCAGGCGCGAGATGTGCACCGGATCGATGCCGATGCCGGTATCGGACACCGCATAGCGCAGCCCCTGGTCCGTCCTGCTCCAGCTGATATGGACTTTGCCGCCCGGCGGCGTGTAGCGGACCGCGTTCGACGCCAGGTTGGCGAATGCACTGCGCAGCTCTTCCGGGCTGCCCATCAGGTCCGGCCCGTCCACGCTGAAGGTCACCTCATGCTGGCCGCCGGACAGCGCGCGCGCCTCCTCGGCCACATCCTCGACCAGCGAACGCATGTCCACCAGCTCCGGCCGCAACGGGTAGTCCGCCGACTCCAGGCGCGACAGGGTCAGCATGTCGTCGATCAGCCTTTGCATGCGGTGGCCCTGCTCCGTCATCAGCTTGAGGTGGGCCGCGCGGGTGGCCGGATCGAGCTGCGCCTGGCTGGACGCAATCTCGAGGAAGCCGACGATCACCGTGAGCGGCGTACGCAGCTCGTGCGATGCATTGGCGATGAAGTCGCGCCGCATCTCCTCGATCCGCTCGGCCTCTGTGGTGTCGTGGGTCACGAGGATCTGGCGCCGGCTCTCGAACGGGATGATCTGCACCACCAGCTTGCGCCCGCGCAGCGACAGTGTCAGCGGCTGCTCATACCGCCCCAGCACCACGTAGTCGATGAAGTCGGGGTGGCGCACCAGGTTGGTCACCCGCATGCCCTTGTCGCGCTCCAGCGTCAAGCCGAGATGGCGCTCGGCAGCCGGGTTGCACCACTCGAGGAACAGCACGTCGTCCATGATCGCAACGCCGTCCGGCAACAGGCGCATGGCCTGGCGGAAGCGCGCCAGCCATTCGGTCAGCTCGGCCTGGTTGCGCTCGTCGTCGCGGCGCATGCGGTACAGGCGCGCGAAGATCCCGGTCCACGCGCCCCACCCGTCCGGGAGGCGCTCGGAAGCCGGATCGTCCACCCACATCGCGAGCCGGTACAGGTAGTGCAACTGCGTGACGACGAAATACAGCAGCACCAGCGCGGCGAAGGCAAAGCCGTCGCGCGGCGTGGACAGCCAGCCGACCACTGCGGACAGCACCGCAAGTATCGCCAGCCGCAGCACCGCCGGTACCCAGAACAGCAGTTTCGGATTCATCTGATATATCGCTAAGGCCGTCATCCCCGCGTACGCGGGGATGACAGTATCGTTATTTTTCGGAGAGCATATAGCCCACGCTGCGCACCGTGCGAATCATGTTCTCGGCATCGCCCAGTGCCTTGCGCAACCGCAGCACATGCACGTCCACCGTGCGCTCCTCGATCGCGACGTGGTTGCCCCACACCTTGTCGAGCAGCTGGGCGCGCGTGAACGCGCGGTCCGGATGCGCCATCAGGTACTTCAGCAGCTTGAACTCCGCATGGCCGATCTCGATCCGCGCACCGCCCACCGTCACCGCCAGGCTGGCCGGATCGAGCTGCACCGGCCCCGCGGTCAGTACATCCATGCCCTGCTCCGGCGCCTTGCGCCGCAACAGCGCCTTGACGCGCGCCAGCAGCTCGCGCGGCGAGAATGGCTTGGTCACGTAATCGTCGGCTCCCGCGTCCAGCCCCGAGATCTTGTCCTCTTCCATGCTCTTTGCGGTCAGCATGATGACGGGGATGCGCTGGAACTGGCGGTCGGCGCGGATGCGGCCCAGCAGGCGCAGCCCGCTCTGGTCCGGCAGCATCCAGTCGAGCAGCACCAGGTCGGGCACGTGCTGCATGATGGCGTCCCAGGCCGCGCCGGTGGTCGATACCGCCATCACCTCCCAGCCGGCCTCGCGCAGTGAAAAGCTCACCAGTTCCACGATCGCCGGCTCGTCCTCGACCACCAGGATCCGGGTAGGTCCGGCCGCCATTTATTCGATGGTCCCGGCAGCGGGTTTGGTGTGACGGATGTCCTTTCCTTCGACGACGTAGATCACGTATTCGGCGATGTTCTTGGCGTGGTCGCCAATGCGCTCGATCGCCTTGGCCACCCACAGCGTGTCCAGCGCCGGCGAAATCGTGCGCGGATCTTCCATCATGAAGGTGATCAGGTTGCGCATGATGGTGCGGAAATCGTGGTCGACGATCTCGTCCTGCGCGATCAGGTCCAGCGCCTGCTTGCCGTCCAGGCGCGCAAAAGCGTCCAGCGCGTCGTGCAGCATGTCGCCGGTGGTGCTCGCGATCGAGCGCACCATGTCGTAGTGCTGGAGATTGGCAGCGGTGCCGCGCGAGTACATGTCACGCGCGGTACGGGCAATCTTGGCCGCCTCGTCCCCGATGCGTTCGAGGTCGGTGATCACCTTCACCGTCGCCATCACGGTGCGCAGGTCGTTCGCGGCCGGCTGGCGGCGCACGATCAGGTGGCTGCAGGCGTCGTCCAGCTCCAGTTCGAGCTGGTTGACGGTGGCGTCGTCGGCCATCACCTGCGCGGCGCGTTCGACATTGCCGCCCTTGAAGCATTCCATCGCTTCCAGGAACTGGGCCTCGACGATGCCGCCCATCTGCAGCACCTTGGAGCGGATCGATTCGAGTTCCTGGTCATACTGTTTGGAAGAGTGTTCGCCAATCATGGTCAGTCCTTGGTCTCGTTATGGTCAGCCGAAGCGGCCGGTGATGTAATCCTGCGTTTCCTTGCGCGCCGGGTTCATGAAGATCTGGTCGGTCTGCCCGAACTCGACCACGTGCCCCAGGTACATGTAGGCAGTGTAATCCGAGCAGCGCGCGGCCTGTTGCATATTGTGGGTGACGATCGCGATCGTGTAATCCTTCTTCAGTTCGCTGATCAGCTCTTCCACCTTGGCGGTCGAGATCGGGTCGAGCGCCGAGGTCGGCTCGTCGAGCAGCAGCACGTCGGGCTTGACGGCCACGCCGCGCGCGATGCACAGGCGCTGCTGCTGGCCGCCGGACAGCGACAGGCCGGACTTGCTCAGCTTGTCCTTCACCTCCTCCCACAGCGCCGCCTTCTTCAGCGCCCATTCCACACGTTCGTCCATCTCGCCCTTGGACAGGTCTTCGTACAGGCGCACGCCGAAGGCGATGTTGTCGTACACCGACATCGGGAACGGAGTCGGCTTCTGGAACACCATGCCCACTTTCGCGCGCAGCATGTTCACGTCCGTGTCCGCATCGAGGATATTCCGGCCGCGGTAGACGATCTGCCCCTCCGCGCGCTGGCCCGGATACAGGTCGTACATGCGGTTCAGCGTACGCAGCAGCGTCGACTTGCCGCAACCGGACGGGCCGATGAAGGCGGTCACCTTGCGCTCATGGATGTCCAGGCTCACGTCGTGCAGGGCCTGGCTCTTGCCGTAATAGAAGTTCAGGTGATCGATGTCGATCGTGACCTTTTCGGCCACTGCTGCTTCGTTCATTTCGTTCTGTGTCATGGTCGTCATTATTTGGGCGTCTTCTGGCTAAAGGCGGTGCGGGACAGGATGTTCAGTCCCAGCACGCTCAGGGTCACGAGCAGTGCGCCGCCCCAGGCAAGGGCGCGCCAGTCGTCGTAAGGGCTCATCGCGAACTGGTAGATCACCACCGGCAGGTTCGCCATCGGCGCATTCATGTCGGTGCTGTAGAACTGGTTGTTCAGCGCGGTGAACAGCAGCGGCGCGGTCTCGCCGGAGATGCGCGCCACGGCCAGCAGCACGCCGGTGATCACGCCGGCCTTCACTGCGCGCAGGCGCACCATCATCGCCACCTTCCAGCGCGGTGCGCCTAGAGCGAACGCCGCTTCCAGCAGGCTGCTCGGGACCAGCCGCAACATGTTGTCGGTGGTGCGCACCACCACCGGGATCGCGATCAGCGACAGCGCCAGCGAGCCGGCGTAACCGGAAAAGTGCTGCACGTTCGCCACATACAGCGTGTACACGAACAGGCCGATCACGATCGATGGCGCCGACAGCATGATGTCGGTGACAAAGCGCGTCACGGAGGCAAAGCGGTTCTCGTCGCCATATTCGGCCAGGTACATGCCGGCCAGGATGCCGACCGGCGTGGACACCAGCGTCGACAGGCCGACCATCATGATGGTGCCGACGATCGCATTGCGCAGGCCGCCGGGAACGTCGCTGCCCGGCGCCGGGGTATCGGCGGTAAACAGCGAGGTCGCCAGGGCGTCAAAGCCATTGATCAGCAGCGTCGCCAGGATCCACAGCAGGGCGACCAGGCCGAACGACATGGCCAGCACCGACAGCGCGATGCCGGCACGGTGCCGGAACAGGCGCTTGCGGTAGACGGGATTCATTGGGGTGTTCACTTGGTGCCCTCCTTGCGCGCCATACCTGCCAGCATCAGCTTGGCGGCGGACAGCACGATAAACGTAATCGCGAACAGGATCAGGCCCAGCGCGTACAGGGATGAGATGTGCAGGTCGGTGGCCGCTTCGGCGAATTCGTTGGCCAGCGTGGACGAAATCGAATTGCCGGCGTCGAACAGCGACCTGGGCAGCTCGTGCGCGTTACCGATCACGAAGGTCACCGCCATGGTTTCGCCCAGCGCGCGGCCCAGTCCCAGCATGACGCCACCCACCACGCCGGTCTTTGTATATGGCAGCACCACCTTGCGCACCACTTCCCAGCGGGTGCAGCCAAGGCCGTACGCCGATTCCTTCAGGACGGCCGGCACCACTTCGAACACGTCGCGCATGACCGAGGCGATGAACGGAATGATCATGACGGCCAGGATGATGCCGGCGGTGAGGATGCCGATGCCCATGGTCGGACCGGAAAACAGCGGGCCGATGAAGGGCAGCTCGCCGAGCGTGTCCTTGAGCAGTGGCTGCACGTAGTCGCCAAACAGCGGCGCGAACACGAACAGGCCCCAGATGCCGTAGATGATCGAGGGCACGCCGGCCAGCAGCTCGACCGCCGTTCCCATCGGGCGTTTCAGCCATGGCGGGCAAATCTCGGTGAGGAACAGGGCGATGCCAAAGCTGATCGGGAACGCGATCACCAGCGCGATGGCGGAGGTGATCAGGGTACCGGCGATCGCCATGAGCGCGCCGTAGCGGTCCTCGACCGGATCCCATTCGACCGCAGTCACGAACCCGGCCCCGAATTCGCGGAACGCCGGGAGCGAGCCATGGATCAGGGATACGATGATCCCCAGAAGTACGAAAAGCACCGATGCCGCGAACAGCATGGTGGTCTTGTGAAAGATGAAGTCCTGAAGCCGCTGTTTCCGCATCGTCGACTGCATGCGGCGCTCGTCGCTCTCTTGGTATGCCGATCCGGTAATTTCCGTCATCGTGCTGTCTTGGGTTGTACTCATTATTATGATGGCCCCCGGCTCTGGGCCGGGGGCATTGTTGTTCAGCTACTCGTGGAGATTACCAGACCGGCTTGCCTGCCGCGTCCTTGAGGGAGGTCTTCCAGTTCTGCTGGACCAGGCCGCTGACGGTGTCAGGCATTGGCACGTAGTCCAGTTCCAGCGCGGCAGCGTCGCCGTTCTTGAAGGCCCAGTCGAAGAACTTCAGCACCTGCTGCGCCTTGGCGCCGTTGGCCTGCGACTTGTGCATGATGATGAACGATGCACCGGTGATCGGCCATGCGCCCTTGCCAGCCTGGTCGGTCAGCACCACGCCGAAGCCCGGGGTCTTGGACCAGTCGGCTGCTGCGGCGGCGGCTTTGAACGAGGTGTCGTCAGGCTGCACGAAATCGCCGTTCTTGTTCTTCAGCTGGGTGTGCTGCATCTTGTTCTTCTTGGCATACGCGTACTCGACGTAGCCGATCGAACCCTTGATGCGCTGCACGTTGGCCGCAACGCCTTCGTTGCCCTTGCCGCCCACGCCGGTCTTCCACTTGACAGCGGTGCTGGCGCCAATGGCCGACTTGAACTCCGGGCTGGTCTTGGACAGGTAGTCGGTGAACAGGAAGGTGGTGCCCGAGCCGTCAGCGCGGCGCACGACCGTGATGTCGTCGTCCGGCAGCTTCACGCCAGGATTCAGCGCCACGATCTGCTTGTCGTTCCACTTGACGACCTTGCCCAGGTAGATGTCCGCCACCAGTGGGCCGGTCAGCTTCAGCTGGCCCGGCTTCAGGCCCGGCAGGTTGACGATTGGAACCACGCCACCCATCACGGCCGGGAACTGCATCAGGCCCGACGCTTGCAGGTCGGCCGCGGGCAGCGGCATGTCGGAGGCGCCGAAGTCGACGGTCTTGGCCTTGATCTGCTTGATGCCGGCGCCGGAACCGACCGACTGGTAGTTCAGGCTGACGCCCGAAGCCTTCTTGTACATCTCCGCCCATTTGGCGTAGATCGGGTACGGGAAGGTAGCGCCCGCGCCGGTGATGGTTGCGGCAGCGGCCGAAGACATTGCAATTGCGCTAACTACTGCAGAGATCACCAACTGTTTGATTCGCATGTCGTTTTCCTTTTGTATGGAAGTTTGGTTGTGACGCTACGCAGTCTAGTGTCCGAATATGACGTCTTTATGACATGGCAAAATATTTGTGACAGATGCCAGCAACGGCGATGCTACACGCGAGGCGGGAGGCGCGGCGCAGCTATGGCGGCCGGAAATGATGTGGCAAAAGAGGAAATTTTTGGCGGAATCCGCCATAACATGGCCGATTCCGCCAAACCGGGGAAAAGGACTACTTGAGGAACTTCGCGATCAACATCATTGCGGCCATGTCGACCTGGGTGAATGTCATCCCGGCCTTGAACGCATCCCCGCTGAGCATGCAGTAGGCGATGGTGCCGCGCGCTTCGACTGCGCGCTGCTGGCCCTCCAGCAATAACTCGAATCGGATCCGCGCCGGCGCGCCGACCCGCAGCGGCTCATTGGCCGCGATGCCAACGCCATTTTCGGAGATATCGACCGTCCGCACCCAAGTGGGAGTGCCGTTGTCCACGGCGATCAGTGCCTTGGTCTTGAGGGGCTTGCGCTGGCCTCCGCGCCGTTCAATCGTCGGTAGCATGTCCTGTCTCAGTCCAGTTCGCGCAGCTTGTTCATGGCGTCGTCGATCCGCTCGACCGCGACAATCTTCATGCCCTCGATCGGCTGGCGCGGTGCGTTCGCCTTGGGGATCACGGCAACCGAGAAGCCCAGCTTGGCCGCCTCGCGCAGGCGTTCCTGCCCGCGCGGCGCCGGACGGATCTCGCCCGCCAGCCCGACCTCGCCGAACACCACCAGCCCGCGCGGCAGCGCCTTGTTGCGCATCGACGAGTTAATCGCCAGCAGGACGGCCAGGTCGGCCGCAGGTTCGGTGATCTTGACGCCGCCGACAGCATTGATAAATACGTCCTGGTCGAATGCGGCGATGCCGGCGTGCCGGTGCAGCACCGCCAGCAGCATCGCCAGCCGGTTCTGCTCCAGGCCGACCGAGAGGCGGCGCGCGTTCGGCAAATGGCTGGCATCGACCAGCGCTTGCACTTCCACCAGCAGCGGACGGGTGCCTTCCTGCGTCACCATCACGCAGGAACCGGGCACCTGGTTGTCGTGCTGCGACAGGAACAGCGCCGACGGATTCGAGACTCCCTTGAGTCCCTTCTCCGTCATCGCGAACACGCCCAACTCGTTGACGGCGCCGAAGCGGTTCTTGATCGCCCGCACCAGGCGGAAGCTGGACTGCGTGTCGCCTTCGAAATACAGCACCGTGTCGACGATGTGCTCCAGCACGCGCGGGCCGGCCAACGCGCCCTCTTTCGTCACGTGGCCGACCAGGATGATGGTCACGCCGGTCTGCTTGGCCACGCGGGTCAGCTGCGCCGCGCACTCGCGCACCTGCGCCACCGAGCCGGGCGCTGAGGTCAGCGCATCCGAATACAGGGTCTGGATCGAGTCGATCACCGCCACGTCGGGACGCAGGTCGGCAATGGTGCCGAGGATCTTTTCGAGCTGGATCTCGGCCTGCAGCTTGAGCTCGCGCGCGTCGACCGCCAGCCTTCGTGCGCGCAGCGCGATCTGGGCGCCGGATTCCTCGCCACTGACGTACAGCACGTTCTTGGTCGCGCCGAGCGAGGCCAGCGCCTGCAGCAGCAGGGTCGACTTGCCGATGCCGGGGTCGCCGCCGATCAGCACCACGCCGCCCGCCACCAGCCCGCCGCCCAGCACCCGGTCGAATTCCTCGATACCGGTGCCGAAGCGCGGTACGTCGATCGCCTCGATGTCGGCCAGCGACAGTACTGGCGCGGTCTGCGCCAGGCTGCGGTGAGCCGCCTGCGACATGCGGTTCAGGCCCGGTGCTTCGACCGCGCTTTCGACCAGCGTATTCCAGGCCTGGCACGCGGAGCACTGCCCGGTCCACTTGGAGCTGATCCCGCCGCAGTCGCTGCAGGTGTACTGCGTCTTTGGCTTGGCCATCAGGTTCCCGGCAGGAGGTTGCGTTCTTCGAAGCGCACGCGCGCAGCCACGGCGCACATCAGTTCATAGCCGATCGTACCGGCCGCGTGCGCCACCTCGTCGATCGGCAGTTCGCGGCCCCACAGCACGGCGGTCGAGCCGACATGCGCCTGCGGCACCGGGGTCAGGTCCACCGCCATCATGTCCATCGACACGCGTCCCACCAGCGTGGTGCGCACGCCATCGACCACCACCGGGGCGCCATGCGGCGCGTGGCGCGGATAGCCGTCGGCATAGCCGCAGGCCAGGATGCCGACCCGCATCGGCGCCGGCGCGATGAAACGGCTGCCGTAGCCGACCGTGTCGCCCGCTTCCAGTTCCTGCACGGCGATCACGCCGGCGGTCAGGGTCATGGTCGGCAGCAGGCCCAGTTCGTCCGACGTGCCGCAGCCGGGGGTGCCGCCGTACAGCATGATGCCGGGGCGGACCCAGTCTTCCGACAGCCCGTCGCCGAGGCCGGCGCGCAGCAGCACGCCGCCGGAGTTGGACAGACTGCGCTCGCCCGGCAGGCCGTCCGCGCCTTCGCAGAAGCGGCGCACCTGCTCCAGCATCGGCAGGCGCGGGTGTTCCAGTTCGTCCGCATTGGCGAAGTGGGTCATCAGGGTGATGTTGCGCACGGCCGGGATGGCGCGCAGGCGTTCCCAGGCGGCGCGGTAGTCGCGCGGCTTGAAGCCCAGCCGGTTCATCCCGGTATTCATCTTTAAATAGACGTCCACCTGTCCTGCCAGGCGGGCCGACTCCAGCATCGCGATCTGTTCGGTGCAGTGGATCGCCGAGTGGAGCTGGTGTTCCACCAGCAGCGCACAGTCGGCGGCCTCGAAGAAGCCTTCCAGCAGCAGGATCGGGCGGGTCCAGCCCAGCTCGCGCAGGCGCACCGCATTTTCCAGCTCGATCAGGGCCAGTCCGTCGGCGGCGCCGAAGCCGCGCATGCCGCGCTCCAGGCCGTGGCCATATGCATTGGCCTTGACCACGCCCCAGGCACGCGTGCCCGGTGCGCTGGCGCGTGCGCGCTGAAGGTTGTGAGCCATCGCATCGAGGTGGATGGTTGCGGTAGTCGGCCTTGGCATGACGTTACTGAAGTGGCTGCAAAGCCGATATTTTACCGGACGCAAGGCCTTCCGGAAGGCTGCCCGCGCGCCCCGGCGTTTCTTTGGGATCGCATTCATTCATGGTATAAAGCAACCCAGACCAGTTTTTAGCCTTAACGAATGAACCGTGGTTTTTATACCATCATGGCGGCGCAGTTTTTCTCGTCGCTGGCGGACAATGCTTTGCTGTTCGTCGCGATCGACCTGCTCGTCACCATGAATGCGCCGGCGTCGCTGACGCCATTGCTCAAGCTGTCATTCGTCCTCTTCTATGTCCTGCTGGCCGCGTTCGTGGGCGCCTTCGCCGACGCGCTGCCGAAAGGACGTGTCATGTTCATCGCGAATCTGATCAAGATCGGCGGCTGTTCGCTGATCTTCTTCACGGTGCACCCGCTGCTGGCGTATGCGGTGGTGGGATTCGGCGCGGCCGTGTACTCTCCCGCCAAGTACGGCATCCTGACCGAGCTGCTGCCCCCGGAAAAACTGGTGCCGGCCAACGGCTGGATCGAAGGGCTGACCGTCATGTCGATCATCCTCGGCACCGTGATGGGCGGTGCGCTGGTATCGGCGCGCGTGTCCGACTACCTGCTCGGCTTTGACCTGCCGGGCTTCGATACCGGCATCACGACCACCACCGACGCCGCGCTGGCGGTGGTGGTTGGCATCTACGCGCTGGCGGCCCTGTTCAACCTGCGCATCCCCGATACCGGCGCGCGCTACGAGCACCAGGAGCGCAATCCGCTCAAGCTGATCACCGATTTCGCCAACTGCTCGGCCACCCTGTGGCGGGACAAGCTGGGCCAGATTTCGCTGGCCGTGACCACGCTGTTCTGGGGCGCCGGCGCGACGCTGCAGCTGATCGTCCTGAAGTGGGCCGAAAAATCGCTGCACCTGCCCTTCGACAAGGCAACCAGCCTGGTGGGCGTGGTTGCGATCGGCGTTGCAGTCGGCGCCGCTGCCGCCGCAAAGATCATCCCGCTGCGCAAATCGCTGACGGTGATCCCGCTCGGGATCGCGATGGGGCTGATCGTGGTGCTGATGGTGGCGGTGACGAACATCGTGGTCGCGTATCCGCTGCTGATCCTGATCGGCGTGCTGTCCGGCTTCTTCGTGGTGCCGATGAACGCGCTGCTGCAGCACCGCGGCCACGTCCTGATGAGCGCGGGGCACTCGATCGCAGTCCAGAACTTCAACGAAAACCTGTCGATCCTGACCATGCTGGCGATCTACGCGGCGCTGATCACGCTGAACGTGAACCTGAACGTGATCGTGGTGCTGTTCGGGCTGTCGATTGCGGGGATCATGTTCCTGATCATGCGCAAGCATGCGGCGAACCAGCGCGAGCACGATTCACTGGCACTGATCGGCGAGCACAAACACTGATTATCCACCGCCATACCCGCGGACGCGGGTACCCATGGTGAGTCGGCAGCACGGCGGGCGTTAACTCCGGTAATTCAGCAGGGGGCCCCGCTTTCGCGGGGATGACGGCGGTAGCTACCCTACCCGGCGGGTAGCGGCGCGTCCGCGCCAGTCGCCCGGCACCACGAATGCGCGCTCGCATTCGGTCCAGGCGCCGCCGTCCTCGCGCACCGACGCCACCAGCATCGGCATCGCCGGTCCCGAGAAATGGTCCGCCACCCGTTCGGCAAGCGCTGATCGCGACAGTACTTGCGCGCTGTCGTCCGTGCGCGCCGGCGCGAGCCACTCCAGCCGCGCCAGCGGTATGAACCAGTCGCCTTCCAGCTCGTCCAGTTCGGCCGCGCTGCACCAGGTGCCACGGCAGTGCTGCGGGTCCAGCCCTTCCAGTCCGCTCACCGTCCCGCGCGGGTAGAACAGCCAGCCCTTGACCAGCGCCTGCGCGTTCTCGACGGGGCGCGGCAGCACCGCCTGCGCGGCAGGATGCGAGCCCAGCGCCAGCTGCTTGCTGGTGATCTTGCGCATCTTCTGTCCCAGGCTGTCGGCCAGGTTGGGGCCGACCAGGGAATCCAGCTGGTCCGGCCAGACCCCTTCCAGCAGGTAGAACTTGGTCGCAAACTCGATGTGCAGCGCCTTGCCGCCGCCCGCATCGAGCAGGAAATCAAACTCCCCGACCGTGTCGTTGTGGGCGGCGCGCACCTGCAGGCCATGCGCGACCAGCCTGCCCTGCTCCTGGAAATGGAAGGCGATCAGCTTTTCGGCATACAGGCCAAGCCGCGTGTAGTTCTTGTCGCCCAAGGCGGCGAGCAGCGGCGCCGGGTCGGCATCGAGCGCGAACAGCCAGTCGCGCAGAGCGGCGTCCGGCGCGGGCAGCGTGGCGATCCGGCCCTTCCAGTGCGGGTGCGCAGGATCGAGCAGGCCCGGCGAATCGAGCAGCCAGGCCAGCGTGCGCACGTGTGGATTGGAGAGCGAGCTCCAGGCCCGCGCGAAACGGGCCTGGTAGTTATCTGGCGGGCTGTCCATCGGAGGAGGCCAGGCAGAGGTCGGCCCAGGCCAGCGCCTTGTCCTGCCCGCGGCGCAGCAGTTCGGCCGGATGCAGCGTGGCCACCATGCGTACGCCTGCGGTCTCGTGCAGCTGGCCGCGCGCCTGCGCGAGCGGCTGGGCCAGGGGCTGGCCCAGCATCGCGTTGGCCGCGACCTGGCCCAGCGTCAGCAGCGTGGCGGCGCCGGTGAGGGCGATCTCGCGCTCGACGAACGGCCGGCAAGCGGCCGCTTCCTCGGCGGTCGGTGCGCGGTCGGCGCCGCTCGAAGTCGAAGGACGGCATTTGATCACGCTGGTGACCCACACGTCGCGCTCGGCCGAATGGCCGGCCGCAGCCAGCATGTTGGCCAGCAGCGTGCCCGGCTCGCCGGCCAGCGGCACGCCGTCCTTGTGATCCTGCACGCTGGCGGCGCCGGTCGCCACCACCCAGCGCGCGCGCTTCGAGCCGGTACCCATGACCGGACGGGTGCCGGGTGCGCAGGCGCCGCAGCGCGTGCACGCGGCAATGGCTTGTTCCAGTTCGGCCCAATCCATGTTGGCGATGCGCTGCTCTTCGCCCGCTTCGGCTGATGTGCCCTGCCCCTGTCCGGGCACCTGGACCGGGGCGCGGGCGGTGACCGCGGGTGCAGGCGGCACGGCAGGCGCAGCAGCCTCCTGCGCGGCTTCCTGTTCGCCCGGCCGGGGCGCGGCAGTGCGCGGCACCCACAGCGGGGTGATGCCCATCTCTTTCAGGAAGGCGGCGGTGCGCTGGTTCATAGCGTGTACCTCATCACGATCGCATCTTCGCGCCCTTTCGGACCGGCCGGGTAATAGCCCTTGCGCACGCCAATCGCGGTATAGCCGTAGTGGCGGTACACCTTGAGGGCGCGCTCGTTCGACGGCCGCACTTCCAGCAGGATCGATTCCATGCCGTGTTCGCGCGCGATGGCAGACAGCTTGTCCAGCAAGCAGCGGCCGATTCCCTGGCCGTGCAGGCCGGCGGCGACGGCCACGTTCAGGAGGTGTGCCTCATCCACGGCCCACATCGCGAGGAAGTAGCCGGCCAGCTTGCCTGCTTCGTCGCGCACCACCCAGGCCTCGTAGCCGGCGGAGAGCGAGTCGGCGAAGTTGGGCCGGGTCCACGGGTACGGGTATACTGACTGTTCGAGCGCCACCACCTCGTCCAGGTCCTCGCTGCGCATCGGTGCGAACACCAGCGTGTCCAGCGCGTGCGCCGTACTCATGCGGCATCCTTCGCGGCGTTGATCACCTTGCGCTCGGCACTGGTGTACGCCACCTTGTTGCGCAGGTAGAGCGGCTGCGCCTGCGCCGCCGGCACCGCATGGCCTGCGGCGAGTCCGGCCTGCGCGAGGCGTGCCACCTGGGCCGCATGCGGCAGGATCGCGGTGAACGCGCCCTGTGCGAACGGCTTGCCAGCAAACACGTCGGGGTAGGCGGAGATGCCGTTGCCGCAGGCGACCAGGCCGTCGGCCGGCGCCGGCGCCACCGCTTGCGGCGCCGACAGCACCGGTTCGGCAACGGTAAGCCATGCCTCGCCGGTCCAGCGATACTGGGCCCAGTAAACCTCGCCCATGCGCGCGTCCAGCACGGCCAGGATCTCGGATGCGCCGGACTGCTCGCGGCAGGCCAGCGCCATCGCCGGCAGGGTCACCACCGGCACCACCGGCAGCGAGGCGCCAAACGCCAGGCCCTGCGCGATGCCGCATGCGGTGCGCACGCCGGTGAACGAGCCCGGACCCGCGCCGAATGCGATCGCATCAACGTCCTGCAGCGTCACGCCGGCTTCGGCAAGCAGCTCCTGCACCATCGGCAGCACCGAGGCCGAGTGCGTGCGCACCCCGCTTGACTCGCGTGCATGCACGGCGCCGTCTTTCAGCAGCGCGCAGGAGGCAAGTTCGGACGATGTTTCGATGGCGAGAATGGTAGGCATTCCGTTATTTTACCTTGGTCGATGGCTGCGCGGGACAGCGTGCGCACCTGCGGGTAGAATACCGGCTCATGCATAGCCTGACCCTCACACCGGACAATATTGCCGACGTCGCGCACGCGCTTGCAGGCGAACGCTGGGTCGTCGCGTGCCTGTGCGCTGCATGGTGCGGCACCTGCGGGGCGTACCGGGACGCGTTCGAGCGCGTGGCGGAGCGCCATCCGGACAAGGTGTTCGTGTGGATCGACGTCGAGGACAACGCAGACCTGCTGGGCGACCTGGACGTGGAGAATTTCCCGACAGTGCTGGTGCAGCGCGGGGATACCGTGGCGTTCTTCGGGCCGATGCTGCCCGATCCGCTGCTGCTCGACCGGCTGGTGCTGGCGCAGGCCGAACTGGCGGAGGAAGAGCTGGCGCGGCTGGCCGGATCGTCCGAAGAGCGGCGCGGCTGGCAGCGCGACTGCAACCTGCGGGTCCTGCTGCAGGGCTAGCCTGTCATCCCCGCTGACACGTGACCCATGCTGAATAAGCCTCAGCGGCACTGTCACCTTATCGAAAACTCAGCAGGGGTCCCCGCGGAGGGGGCCGCCATCGGCCGGGGATAACAATTTAACGCCAGGCGGCGAGCAAGGCGTCGGGAAGCAGCGGACGGCTGTACAAGTAGCCCTGCGCCAGCGTGCAGCCATGCCGCAGCAGGAACGCTGCCTGCTCGTCGGTCTCGACTCCTTCCGCCACCACCGACAGGTTCAGCGATTTGCCCAGCTGGATGATGGCAATGGCGATCGCCTCGTCGTTGGCATCGGTCGAGATGTCCTTGATGAAGGAGCGGTCGATCTTGAGCGTCTGCACCGGCAGCTGCTTGAGGTAGGCCAGCGACGAGTAGCCGGTACCGAAATCGTCGATCGCCAGCCCCACGCCGATTTCGTACAGGCCGTTGATGAAGGCCAGCGCGTCGCCGGTATTCATGATGACCGTCTCGGTCACCTCCAGTTGCAGGCGAGCCGGCGCCAGCCCCGTCTCCTTCAGTACTTCGTCGACCATGGAGACGATCGAGCCGCGCTCGAACTGGCGCGCCGACAGGTTGACCGCGATCTTCGGCACGGCCAGGCCGGCCTGGTCCCAGCGCACCATCTGGCGGCAGGCCTCGGCCAGCACCCACTCGCCGAGCTGGTTGACCAGGCCCATGTCCTCGGCCAGCGGCACGAAGCGCGTCGGCGGCACTTCGCCCAGCTCGGGGTTGTTCCAGCGCAGCAGCGCCTCGACCCCGACCAGGCGGCCGCTGTCGATTTCGACCTGCGGCTGGTAGTGCAGGAAGATCTCGTCCTTCTCGATGGCGCGGCGCAGCAGCGTTTCCATGCGCAGGCGTTCGACACCCTCGCCGCTCATCGATGGCGCGTAGAACTGGTAGCCATTGCGGCCGCGCGCCTTGGCCTGGTACATGGCCACGTCCGCGTTCCGGATCAGCATGTTCAGGTCGGCCGCGTCATTCGGATACACGGCAATGCCGACGCTGGCGGTGACAAACAGCTCGTAACCCGACACCATGAAGGGCTGCTCGAACAGCGTCACCAGCTTTTCGGCCACGTGCGCGGCGCCGCCGGCGCCAGAGACGTTCTCCAGCAGCACGATGAATTCGTCGCCGCCCAGGCGCGCCAGCGTATCGCCTTCGCGCAGCTTGCCGGCCAGCGCATGCGCCACCTGCTTGAGCAGCTCGTCGCCAGTGTGATGGCCCAGCGTGTCGTTGACGTTCTTGAAGCGGTCCAGGTCAATGAACAGCAGCGCCAGCTGCTCGTGGTCGCGCGAGGCGCGCTGCAGCGCGTGGTGCAGGCGGTCGTGGAACAACAGGCGGTTCGGCAACTGGGTCAGCGGATCGTGGTGCGCCATGTGGTCCAGCTGCTCCTGCGACTCGCGTACCTTGGTGATGTCCGAGAACACGCCCACGTAGTGGGTGCGCGTGCCGCTGTTGTCGCGCACCGCGGACAGGGTCAGCCATTCGAGGTACAGCTCGCCGTTGTGGCGCAGGTTCCACAGCTCGCCGCGCCAGTAGCCGCTTTCCTGCAGTTCGCGCCATAAGGCGTCGTAGAACTCCTGGTCGTGACGCGAGGAACGCGCCAGGCTGTAAGGCTGGCCCAACGCCTCCTCCTCGGTATAGCCGGTGATCTGGGTGAAGGCCGGGTTGACGGCCACGATGCGCCCGTCCACGTCCACCACGATCACGCCGTCGGCGATCTGCTCGAGCACCGTCGCCGACAGGCGCAGTTTCTCCTCGGCCAGCTTGCGTTCGGTGATGTCGGCATGCACCCAGATGCTGCCCTCGTTCGGGCGCGCCGGATCGAGCGCGCAACCGGATACATGGGTCCAGATCAGCGTCCCGTCGGCCCGCTTGTATTGTCGCTCTTCGTCGAAATAGCCGCCGCGCGCGATCTCGGCGTACTGGCGCTCCCCGGCGCGCTCGTACTCGGCCTGGCTCGGGAATACGATGGCGGTCGATTCGTGCAGCATCTCGCCCGGTGCGTAGCCGAACAGTTCTTCGCACCTGCGGTTGACCGAGACGATGCGGCGGTGGCGCACGAACATCACGCCGAACATCACGTTCTCGAGGATGGCGCTCTGCTCTGCCAGCAGTGCTTCGATGCGCATTTCGTTGAACTTGCGTTCGCTGATGTCGGAGATCAGTCCGTCCACCCACAGCAAGTTGCCGTCCGCGTCGTACTGCGGCTGGCCGCACTCGGCCACCCAGCGCTCGACGCCAGTGGCCGAGATGATGCGGTACTCGGATTCGTAGGGCTGGTTGGCCGCGACCGCATCGGCCATCACACGGTACTGCCGGCGACGGTCTTCCGGCGCCACCATGTCCTGCCACAAGGAGACCGGATTGCCGATCAGGTGGGAAGCCGGGAAAGCGGCGACTTCCTCGATGGCATCCGAGACGAAATCGACCTTGCCGTCGGCATTGACGCGAAACACCGCGCCGGGCACCTGGGTCACAATGGTGCGGAAGCGCTCCTCGCGCCGCGCCACGTCATCGAACAGGTTGCGGATCGCCACCCGCATCTGGTCCAGCTGGGCCGAAAGGCGCCCCAGCTCGTCGTCACCGCCCATGTCGAGCCGGGTCTCGAAGTCGCCGTGCGACAGGCGGTCCGAAAAACTCATCAGCTTGCGCAGCGGGGACAGCAGGCGCCGGTTCAGGAACAGCACGATCAGCACCAGCGACACGCCGAGCTGGCTGGCCAGGACCAGCGAATAGCTCACCTGCTTCTCGCGCAGCGCCTGCTGGGTACGCGCGTCATCCATCGACACCACAATGTGGCCGATGCGCTCGCCGCCGATCATGACGTCGCGCGAGGCACGCACGACATGGCCCAGCGTGGCGCGGGGCGAGGTGGCGGCGACGAACTGGCGGCCAGACTGGTCGAGCACTTCGACCCCGATCACCGAAGCATCGCGCATGACGGAGGTGGCCAGCGAACGCGCCGCCTCGGGGTTCATGTTCCACAAGGCTTCCTGCATGCCCAGCGCAAGGATGTCGGCATTGCGCTGGAGTGCCTCGTCGAGCTGGGCGCGCGCCACCTGGCGTTCCTGGACGCCGATCAGGACGTAACTGCCGAGCAAGGCCGGCAGCACCAGGCCGCCGAGCACGACCAGCAGCAGCGCGCCATAGATGGAGCGCCCGGTCAGCCGGGAAAGCCGGGAATGGATCCGTGCCGGAACGCTAGCCATCAGGGCGCCTGCCCGGCTGGCACTGTGACTTATATGCATATTGCTGATGGCCAATACAATTCGGGCCATTATGCACGGAATTAGTGCCCCAGGTCATCAAATCCGCGACCTCGCCAGCAAGAATGCCGGCGCCTTGCTATGATCGCCACACTTTCAAAGGAGTTACTCATGGCAATTACAATGTATTCCGCATCGGTCCCGGTGTTCCGCCAGGTCCTGGCCGCCCTGTCGGGCATCATCGACAAGGCCGAGGCGCACGCCAGCGCGCGCAACATCGACCCGGCTGCACTGACCCAGGCGCGCCTGTTCCCGGACATGTTCCCGTTCGCGCGCCAGGTGCAGATTGCCGCCGACTTTGCCAAGGGCGCGTGCGCCCGCCTGGCCGGGGTGGAGGTGCCCAAATTCGAGGATACCGAGACCACGTTCGCGGAACTGAAGGAACGCATCGCCAAAACCCTGGCCTTCATCGAGTCGCTCCCGCGCGAAGCGATCGAAGCGTCGGCCGAGCGCGACATCACCACCGGCAGCGGCGAGAAGGCGCGCCACTTCAAGGGACAGGCCTACCTGGCGCACTACGCGCTGGCGCATTTCTACTTCCACGCGACCACCGCTTACGACATCCTGCGCCACAACGGCGTGGAGATCGGCAAGAAGGATTTTATCGGCTCGTTCTGATTCAGGGATTGCGGCGCGGGTAGCCCTGCGCCGTGATGCGCTGCCACACGCGCTCCTTCTCGGCAGCGCTCATCGAGACCCAGTGCGCCACCTCGACGTAAGTACGGCCGCAGCCGCGGCAGACTTCGTCGAAGGTGGTCGAGCACACCGCCACGCATGGCGTGTCGGCCCGCTCGGGCGGCTTATTTGGCTGGTCCGACATCGAGCTTGTCCCAGCCTTCGTGGCCGAGCTGTTCCATGGTTTCGATATTCTTCTCGAAGATCGATTCGGCCTCGGGGAATGCTTCCACCGCGCGGTCGATGCTGTCCTCGCGCAGCAGGTGCAGGATCGGGTACGGGGCGCGGTTGGTGTAGTTGCTGATGTCGTTCGGGTCGGTATCGGCAAACTGGTAGTCCGGGTGGAAGCTGGCGACCTGGATTTCCCCGGCCAGCTGCATGTCCTCGACCGCAGCGTCGCACACATCGAGGAATTCGTTGTAGTCCTCGAAGTCCTGCAGCACGAACGGATGGATCAGCAGCGTGGTGTCCACGTCTTCGGGATCGGCGTCCGAGATGAATTGCAACTCGTCCATCAGCTGCTCGAGCAGCGCTTCCGGCGTAGTCGCACCGGACACGACATAGCGCACCTGCTTTTTCACGTACACGGATTTGGCGAACGGGCACAGGTTGAGGCCGATCACGGCCTTTTCCAGCCAGTTCCGCGTGGCGTCGATGATCTGCTCGTCGCTCGCATTGGGGTTTGCTTTGGTGCTCATGAATACCTTGCCGCCTAAAAACTGCATTCTACCGCGCGAGCGCCCATGCAGGCCACTTGAGCCCCTCCGCGCAACAATGTTTTTTCAGCACCAACCCTATATTTTTCAACAAGTTAGCGGAACTTGATCGGCATGAAACTTGTCAAAGAATTTCACCGACGTAAGGACTTATTTCTTGACTCGCCTGTGGGGCCTCCCTACACTGCCTCATTGTCTGTTGGAAGTGTCCCCTGCCGTTCGGGACCTAACTATGGAAAGCTATGCAAGCAAAACTCCGCCTTACCGCTGCTGCAGCTCTGACGCTCCTCCTGGCGCCGTATTCCGCCAGCGCTGCCGAGCCGGCTGCCGCCCCGTCGCCCGCCCCACACCTCCAGGCCGCGCCAGCCGCTGCCGTACTGAATTCCGTTGATCTGTTGAACGCCGAGCCGGCCCCGGACGTTGCCGAGGCCGACCTGTGGGCGCGCATCCGCTCCGGCTATGCGATCAACGACATCAACAACGAGCTCGTCAGCAAGCACGTCAACTGGTACGCCACCCGCCCGGACTACCTGGCGCGCACCTCGGCACGCGCCTCGCGCTACCTGTACCACGTGGTGACCGAGCTGGAAAAGCGCGGCATGCCGACCGAACTGGCGCTGCTGCCGATCATCGAGTCCGCGTTCAATCCGCAGGCCAATTCGAGCGCCGCGGCGGTCGGCATCTGGCAGTTCATGCCAGGCACCGGCAAGGACTACAACCTGAAGCAGAACGCGTTCAAGGACGACCGCCGCAGCGTGCTGGCGTCGACCGACGCCGCGCTGACCTACCTGCAGCGCCTCTACAATATGTTCGGCGACTGGCAACTGGCGCTGGCCGCCTACAACTGGGGCGAAGGCAACGTCCAGAAGACCATCCGCAAGGCACAGGCCGCGGGCAAGCCGACCGATTACGAGTCGCTGGCGCACATGATGCCGGCCGAGACGCGCAACTACGTGCCGAAGCTGCAGGCCGTGAAGAATATCGTCGGCCACCCGCAGCAGTACAACGTCTCGCTGCCGAGCATCGAGAACGCGGCCTACTTCACCGCCATCGACAAGACCAGCGACATCGACGTCGCGGTCGCGGCCCAGCTGGCCGAAATGTCGCTGGACGACTTCAAGGCGCTGAACCCGCAGTTCAAGCGTCCGGTCATCATCGGCGGCGAGAACACCAAGATCCTGCTGCCGCAGGAGAACGCCGAGAAGTTCCACTCGAACCTGGCCTCGTTCGGCAAGGCGCTGTCCAGCTGGACCACGCACCGGATCGCCAGCGCGCGCGTCTCGATCTCCACGCTCGCCTCGAAGTTCAAGACCACGCCGGAAGTCATCCGCGAGGCCAACAACATCCCTGCCCGCACGCGCCTGAAGGCCGGCTCCACCATCCTGGTGCCGAAGATCGCCTCATCGAGCGCCGGCGACATCGCCGAGAACATTGTCGAGAACGCGGTGATGGCGCTGGAGCCGGAACGCGCCGGCAAGCGCAAGTCCTCGCGCGCCAAGTCGAAGTTCCGCGCCAAGGGCGGCAAGAAGACTTCCAAGCGTTCGCGCAGCAACAACCGCAAAAAGCGTTGATGCATCCGTCCCCCCCGCGCACGCGGGGGCCCATGCTGAACCGGCAGTCCAGTCAGCACGGGTCCCCGCGTCCGCGGGGATGACATCTTTACCAAGTTGCAGTTACAGCAAAGTCCCCCTACAATCTCGGTTTGCCCCGGCCCGACCGGGGCACACCCGTACCCAAACCAGAGACGTTGATCATCGGAGTCCACAATGGCGTTCTTGCAAGGCAAAAAAATCCTCATCACCGGCTTGCTGTCGAACCGCTCCATTGCGTACGGCATCGCCAAGGCATGCCAGCGCGAAGGCGCGGAACTGGCATTCACTTACGTCGGTGAGCGCTTCAAGGACCGCATTACCGAGTTCGCGGCAGAATTCGGCAGCTCGATGGTGTTCGACTGCGACGTCTCGAGCGACGAGCAGATCGATCGCCTGTTCGCCGACCTGGGCAAATCCTGGGACCACCTGGACGGCCTGGTGCACGCGATCGGCTTTGCGCCGCGCGAAGCGATCGCCGGCGAATTCCTGGACGGCCTGACCCGCGAGAACTTCCGCATCGCCCATGACATCTCCGCCTACAGCTTCCCTGCGATGGCCAAGGCCGCGCTGCCGATGCTGCGCGAAGGTTCCTCGCTGCTGACCCTGTCGTACCTGGGCGCGGTGCGCGCCATCCCCTACTACAACACCATGGGCCTGGCCAAGGCCTCGCTGGAAGCATCGGTGCGCTACCTGGCCGAGAACCTGGGCCAGAAAGGCATCCGCGCCAACGGCATCTCGGCCGGTCCGATCAAGACCCTGGCCGCATCGGGCATCAAGGACTTCGGCAAGCTGCTGGGCTTTGCGGCATCGCACGCGCCGCTGCGCCGCAACGTGACCATCGAGGAAGTGGGCAACTCGGCCGCCTTCCTGCTGTCGGACCTGGCCTCGGGCATCACCGGCGACATCATGTATGTCGACGGCGGCTTCTCGCACGTGATGGGCCTGAACGCCTCCGACTACGAGTAATACCCGTCGTCATCCCCGCGCACGCGGGGATGACGCGACACGAGATAGCTGTACGCGAAAGTGAAAACTACGGTATAGTCTCGTTTGTGCGCTGCAATAAGCGCTCAATAAGAACAACAAGCAGCATCGCAAACCCAGGCGCACCGGTCAAAACCGGCGCCCTCAAAATAAAGCCCTCCCGCCTTGCGTGTCGATTTCTGGCACCGTCCCGGCGCAAAGCTTTTTGTGCCGAAATTTCTTGCTCCCTCAAAGTCATTTCGTAGTCTTGGTTTAGCGTTGCTTTACCTCGTCCGCGCCTGTTGCGCGGACGTGAAAATTTCATCAAACGAAAGTAAAGATCAATGAGTTTTGAAGCACTAGGCCTGCATACCGCCATCGTTAACGCTGTCACCGCCGCCGGCTACACCAAGCCGACCCCGGTCCAGGAACAGGCGATCCCTGCTGCCATCGAAGGCCGCGACCTGCTCGTGTCCTCCCAGACCGGTTCCGGCAAGACCGCGGCATTCATGCTGCCGGCCCTGCACAAGCTGGTCTCCGCGCCTGAAGTTCCATTCGAGGCATCGAAAACCCGCGCCGGCGAGCGTCCGCGCTTCCGCGCAGCCCAGCCGAAGATGCTGGTCCTGACCCCGACCCGCGAGCTGGCACTGCAAGTGACCACCGCGACCGATAAGTACTGCAGCCAGGCACGCCGCATCCGCGCCGTCTCGATCCTGGGCGGCATGCCTTACCCGAAGCAGATGCAGCTGCTGTCGAAGAACCCTGAAATCCTGGTCGCGACCCCGGGCCGCCTGATCGACCACATGGAGTCGGGCAAGATCGACTTCTCGCAACTGCAAATCCTGGTGCTGGACGAAGCCGACCGCATGCTGGACATGGGCTTCATCGAAGACATCGAGAAGATCGTCGAAGCCACGCCGGAAACCCGCCAGACCATGCTGTTCTCGGCCACGCTCGATGGCGTCGTCGGCAACATGGCACGCCGCATCACCAAGGATCCGCTGACCATCCAGATCGCCAGCGGCACCAAGCGCCACGAGAACATC
>DASWYE010000165.1:0-10672 GCA_036405115.1 Telluria sp.
CTCGGCCACTGGTGGCTCGGCTCGATCAACTGGGCGCTGCTGGGTGCGCTGCTGGTCGGCTCCGTCCCCGGCATCACGCTCGGTTCATGGTTCGCGCGCTCGGTGCCGGAACGCTTCCTGCGCGGCCTGCTTGCCGCCACGCTGACCGGCGTCGCCGTCAAGATCATCTATTAGCCGGCGGCACGGAGGCCGGGATGGGTCTCTTCCCCGAGCCACCAGTGGCCGAGCGCGGCGATCGCCGTCAGCGGGACCGCGTAGGCGATGTCGGTGCCTGCCACCTGGGCGGGCGAGAGCCGCGGGTACAGCAGCACCAGCAGCGTCGCGCCGATCGCGCCGGCGCCGATCGAGGAGATGGTGACCAGCAGGCCGAGCGTGGCGCCGGCGACGATGGTGGCATTGTCCAGCGCACGCCCCTGCAGCTGGCGCTCGGGATGGCGGCTGATCCACGCCAGCATGCGCCTGCGCATCAGGATCGCCCCCACCGTCAGCAGCACGGACACCGCGATGGTATAGCGGATGAACTGCGCCACCTGGTCCTCGAGCGCGCCGACCTGTTTCAGCGCCAGCGTCGCCACAATGGCCGCCGGCAGCGCCCCTGCGCACAGCAGGCGCACGATGCGCCAGTCGACCGTGCCGCGCACGCGGTGCGTGATGGTGCCGACGCTCTTGGTGATCGATGCGAACGCGAGGTCGGTGCCGACCGCCACCGAGGGGGCGACGCCGAATATCAGCGTCAGCAGCGGTGTCATCAGCGAGCCGCCGCCGACGCCGGTCATGCCGACCAGGATGCCGACCGCAAAACCCGAAATGATGAAATGGAAATCCAACGCATGCTCCTGGGCCGATTTTTGGCAAGCATGCATGATCGCACTGCGGGGCCGGATACCCAACAACGGTATCCTTATTTGCATAGACGCAGGCGGCATAAGGCACGACGCCATTCCCGCGGACGCGGCGGCGGCAGACGACGTCCTGCCCGCGAACGCGTGCACCCAAGTCGGCGTCATGCCCGCGGACGCGGGCACCCATGCTGAAAACCGGGAGCCGGGAGCGGCACCATTGCCCTGCCTGTGGCTCAGCAGGGGTCCCCGCGTGCGCGGGGATGACGGTTTTTTGGGGGGCTGGAGAGCCGGGGACGGTCCCCTACGGGGACAGTCCCCCTTCGGCCTTACTTGTTGGGGGCGGGGGTCATGCGCAGGTAGGGGCGCGGCGCTTCGTAGCCTTTCGGGAACTTGGCCTTGATTTCTTCCGGATCCTGGATCGTCAGCGGGATGATGACCTTCTCGCCCGGCTTCCAGTTGCCCGGCGTGGCCACGGAGTAGCCGTCGCTCAGCTGGAGCGCGTCGATCACGCGCAGGATCTCGTCGAAGTTGCGGCCCGTGCTCATCGGATAGGTCAGCGTCATCCGGATCTTCTTGTTCGGGTCGATCAGGAACACCGAACGCACCGTGGCAGTGGTCGATTGCTCAGGGTGGATCATGTCGTACAGCGTGGCGACCTTCTTGTCCGCGTCGGCGATGATGGGGAAGCCGACCACGCAGTCTTGCGTCGCCTCGATGTCGTCGATCCATTTCTTGTGCGACTCGGCCGGATCCACCGACAGCGCAATCGCCTTCACGTTGCGCTTGTCGAAATCGTCCTTGAGCTTGGCGGTCAGTCCCAGTTCGGTGGTACACACCGGGGTAAAGTCGGCCGGGTGGGAAAACAGGACCACCCAGGAATTGCCCGCCCATTCGTGGAAACGGATGCGGCCGATCGACGTGTCCTGTTCGAAATCGGGTGCGGTATCGCCCAAACGTAGTGTCATGTTCCAGTCCTCCTCGTGGTTGGAAAAACGAACCCGCGTCGACGAGGTCGCATCGGCGCGGCGGAGGAACATGTTATCGCACTATCATCGCGCGCCTTATGCAAAGATCAAATAACGATATATCGGAACGCGTCAGTAGAAGCGCGTGAACAGGATCGTGCCCCAGGTCAGGGCGGCGATCAGCAAGGCCACCGCGACGGCTGCGCTGCCGAGGTCCTTGGCGCGCTTGGACAGCGGGTGGCGTTCCAGCGAGACACGGTCCACCACCGCCTCGATCGCCGAGTTGAGCAGTTCGACCAGCAAGACCACCAGCAGCACGACAATCAGCACCAGCTTCTGGAAGGCCGACACCGGCAACGCCAGGGCCAGGACGGTCGCCAGCACGAACACCACGATCTCCTGGCGGAATGCGAACTCGTGCCGCCAGGCCGCCTTGATCCCGTCCACCGAATAGCCAAACGCATCGATGACGCGCCGCAGCCCGTTCTTGCTCTTGAATTCACTTACCGGTTGTTCCATGACACTCGCTTCCTGTTCCGAAAAATGGCGTCCCCGATTATCGCCGCGTTTGTAAGCTGATTGCCAAACTTTTTCACATTGTGGTATAACGAAAGGGCCGATACTGCAGCGCACCAACCACATCATGAAAATGGAAACGATCGAACCGCAAAAAACGTCCATCCAGGTCATCGAGCGTATGGTCGCGTTACTGGATGCGCTCGCCTCGTATACCGACCCGGTCAGCCTCAAGGAGCTGGCGAAGGTGTCGGGCCTGCATCCCTCAACCGCGCACCGTATCCTGAATGACATGGTGACCACGCGCTTTGTCGACCGGGTCGAACCGGGTACCTACCGGCTCGGCATGCGGCTGCTGGAACTGGGCAATGTGGTCAAGAGCCGGCTGTCGGTGCGCGAGGCGGCGCTCGACGCGATGCGTGCACTGCACAAAAAGACCCAGCAGACCGTCAACCTGTCGGTGCGACAGGGTGACGAGATCGTGTACATCGACCGCGCCTTCTCGGAACGCTCCGGTATGCAGGTGGTCCGCGCGATCGGCGGACGCGGCCCGCTGCACCTGACCTCGACCGGCAAGCTGTTCCTGTCGGTGGACGATCCGAAGGCGATCCGGGCGTATGCCACCCGCACCGGACTGGCCGGACATAACAAGAATTCGATTACCGACCTGGCCAAGCTGGAACGCGAGCTGTCGCTGGTGCGCGCGCGCGGCTATGCGCGCGACAACGAGGAGCTGGAGCTGGGCGTGCGCTGCATGGCGGCCGGCATCTATGACGATAGCGGGAAGCTGGTAGCGGGGCTGTCGATTTCGGCGCCGGCGGACCGGCTGCAGGAAGAGTGGCTGGATGACCTGGTGGGGACGGCAATGCATATCTCTACCACGCTCGGCTTCCGCCGCCCATAGCACCTCACTTCGGGGCATTGCCGCGCTGTCATCCCCGCGGATGCGGGGACCCATGCTGAACGAGCAGCACGGCAGACCTGCCTTTACCTAGTTTGTTAGTCAGCAGGGGTCCTCGCCTGCGCGGGGACGACGGGGTGCCTGCGGCACCGTTCAGGTGACGGGGATGGACGGGCCGGTGCGCATGGCTTCGAGCCATTTGCGCATGCGGTTGGCGTCGCCCGTCCGCGATTGCTTGCCCTTCGAGTCGAGGAAGACCATCACGACATTGCGGCCCGCGACCACCGCCTGCATCACCAGGCAGCGTCCCGCTTCGTTGATGAAGCCGGTCTTCTGCACGCCGATCTGCCACTCCGGACGCGTCACCAGGTAGTTGGTGGTGCCGAACTGCATGCGGCTGCGCCCTGCCGTGACAATCGCCTTTTCCGCAGTCGAGTATTCGCGCAGGATCGGCTCTTGCGACGCCGCCCTGACCAGCTTGGCCAGGTCGCGCGCGGAAGCGACATTGCGGCTGGACAGCCCGCTCGAGTCGACATAGTGGGTGTCGCTCATGCCCAGCGCGCGCGCCTTGGCGTTCATCGCGGCCACGAAGGCCGGCAGTCCGCCCGGATAGTTGCGCCCGAGCGCGGACGCGGCGCGGTTCTCGGAACTCATCAGTGCGATGTGCAGCATGTTGGCGCGCGTCATGCGCGTACCGACCTTGAGGCGCGAGGTGGAGAACTTCTCACGGTCCACGTCCTCGTCGGTGATGGTGAGGATTTCGTCCATGTCCTGTTGCGCGTCCACCACCACGAGGCCGGTCATCAGCTTGGTGATCGAGGCAATCGGAAGGGCGACGCCGGCGTTCTTTTCGAACAGGACTTCGGAGCTGTTTTCATCGAGGACGAAGGCGACGCTGGACTTGAGGTCGAGCGGGTCGCGCGTGCGGTTCAGGCCGGCAAGGTCCCCCATCGTCATGACCGGCGCGGCCACGCGTGCGTTGCGCGCCACGCGCTCGTAGATGACCTTGCGTTTGCCGTTGACGGTGACGACCCGCCGTTCCAGCCGCTCGCGGCTGGCGCGCCGCTTGACCTTGCTGGAGGCGATCTTGGACCGCTTGCGGATCTGGGCCTTCTTGGCGGTTTCGCCGTAGTGCCGTGCGGCTTCGCCGGCGCCTGCTGCAAAGACCTCGGGCGACGGCGCCATCGAAAGAAACGCGCATACACATGCGCTCAGCGCGAACTTGAACATCGAACTATCCTCGAACCGGTACCGCTTCCCGCGCGTCAGCAGCAGGAATCATGAGCAGGGAGTTGCCCGCTGGCGTGCTGGAAAGCTGCCACCAGGAAGGCACTCATCAGTACCCAATATATACCTATTTTAAGAATTTGACGAAGCTGTCCAATCGTTCGCGTTGCGTAATCAACGAATTTTCGATTTTTGTGTGGTCGGCGTAGCCGAGCGCCATGCCGCACACCACCATTTCGTTTTCGGGCAATTCCAGTTGCGCTTCGATGATGCGGTGGAAGGGCGTGAACGCCGCCTGCGGACAGGTGTCCAGCCCGCGCCCGCGCGCGGCGATCATGATGTTCTCGAGGAACATGCCGTAGTCGAGCCAGGAGCCCTGCTCCAGGATCCGGTCGATGGTGAAGATCAAGCCGACCGGTGCGTCGAAAAAGCGGTAGTTGCGCCCATGCTGGCGGTGCATGCCGGCCTTGTCCTCGCGCGTGATTCCCAGCAGCGTGTACAGGTCCCAGCCCACCTTGCGGCGGCGCTCGATGTAGGGCGACTCCCACTGGCGCGGGTAGTAGGCGTATTCCTCGGTGTGCTGGCGGCACTGCTCGGGATCGTCGTGCGCGGCCATGATCGCATTCGACAGGCGCTCCTTCGCCTGCCCGGTCAGTACATACACCTTCCACGGCTGGATGTTGGTGCCGGACGGCGCGCGCGCGGCCACTTCCAGGATGCGTTCGATGTCCTCGCGTTCGACCGGGGTGTCCAGGAAGGCGCGGATCGAGCGGCGCGAGGTGATCGCGGCATCGACTGTTTCCTGCTGGGTGTGGCTGATCATTCCGTCTCCATCGTTGTTTTTTATATACGCTTCCCGGCTGGCGCGCCGCAGCATCAAGCCCCGCCGATGCGTTTGATTTGCGTCAACTTATCGTGCGCCCTGCCGTCGCCCGCCCAGTCTATCATGCTCGTCTGTTTGCCGGAAAAATCGCGGTCTCATAGGCATGCATACGGGGCCTCGCCACCGGGCGGGCTTTTGTGCAGCGCACAAAAAACGCTTGACTTGGCAAACAGTCGGATTAGAATGCACTTTGTTGCGACGCACAATACTCAGCGATAAAACCCACATCACCATTTGGAGAAACCCCATGTTTGCAATCCCCGAGCAGTTTTCGAATGCGACCAAAGCCAATTTCGAATCGCAGTTCGCGATTTTCTCCACCCTGGCAAGCACGGCGTTCGAAGGCGTTGAGAAAATGGTCGACCTGAACATCCACGCCGTCAAGGCGACGCTGGAAGACTCGGCCGCCACCGCGCGCCAGCTGCTGGCAGTGAAAGATCCGCAGGAATTCTTCGCCGTGACCACGGCGCAGGCGCAGCCGGCCGCTGAAAAGGCGATGTCCTACACCCGCCAGCTGGCCTCGATCGCGGCCAACACCCAGGCCGAGTTCAGCAAGGCCGCGGAATCCCAGATCGCCGAAACCAACCGCAAGGTGGTCGCGCTGGTGGACGAAGTCACCCGCAATGCGCCGGTCGGCACCGAGAGCTTCGTCAACGCGTTCAAGACCTCGATCGGCAATGCGCAGGCCGGCTACGAGCAGCTGAGCAAGACCACCAAGCAGGCTGCTGAAACGTTCGAAAACAACGTCAACGCCGCGGTTGGCCAGTTCTCGCAGGCTGCCAACGCAGCAAGCGCGGCGGCACCGAAGGCAGCCGGCAAGAAGTAATTCTCGCCGCACCACAAGAAGGGCCGGGACTCGCTCCCGGCTTTTTTTTGCCTGTCGTCCCCGCGAATGCGGGGACCCGTGCTGATTGCGCAGCATGGGCCGGCCACGCTTACCCTTTCTGTTACTCGGCATGGGTCCCCGCATCCGCGGGGAGTCAATTCGGGCAATGCTCGGATCGACGGGGCGGCGGCTATAATCCGGCTCCATGGCTGCAGACGACCTCACTACCCGAACACAAGGAAACAGTACCGAAGTCTTCCTCGCCTTCCTGAAGCTGGGACTCACCTCCTTCGGCGGCCCCGCCGCCCACATGGCCCATTTCCGTACCGAGTTCGTCGAACGCCGTGCCTGGGTCGGCGACCGCCATTTCTCGGACCTGGTCGCCCTCTGCCAGTTCCTGCCCGGCCCCGCCACCAGCCAGATCGGCTTCGCGCTCGGACTGATGCGGGCGCGCTGGACCGGTGCGTTCGCCGCGTGGCTTGGTTTTACCCTGCCGTCCGCCCTGCTGCTGGTCCTGTTCGCGCTTGGCCTGGCCGGACACGCGACGACTGCCGCCTCCGGAGCGGTGCATGGTTTGAAGTTGGCTGCGGTGGCCGTCGTCGCCCAGGCCGTGGTGGCGATGGCGCGCGCGCTGTGCCCGGACCTGACGCGCGCCGGCATCGCGATGGTGTCGGCGGTCATTGTGCTCGCAGTCCCCTCCACCAGTGCGCAGCTGGTCGCCATCGTGGCAGGATGCGCGATTGCCGTGGTTTGCCTGCGCCTGCAGCACCTGGCGCCTTCCCCGGCCCACGATTACGGAATCGGCCGGTGCCAGGGCGCCGTCCTGCTGGCCGTCTTCGCCGGGCTGCTCATGCTTCTTCCCGCACTGGCGGGCATCACGCACAACCAGACATGGATGCTGCTCGCCGAGTTCTACCGCTCAGGTGCGCTGGTGTTCGGCGGTGGACATGTCATGCTGCCGGCACTGCATGCCAGTGTCGTAGAACCTGGCTGGATCAGCGAGCAGGCATTCCTGGCCGGTTACGGCGCGACCCAGGCGGTGCCCGGTCCGATGTTCGCGTTTTCCGCCTACCTGGGCGCGATCATGGATGGCTGGAGCGGAGGCATGTTGGCACTGGTGGCGATTTTCGCGCCGGGGCTGCTGCTGGTCGCCGGTGTGCTGCCGTTCTGGCAGATGGTCCAGCAGCGCGACGCGATCCGCAAGGCGATGGCCGGAGCCAGCGCGGCGGTGGTCGGCCTGCTGGCGGCGGCGCTGTACGACCCGCTGTGGACCGGCGCGATCGCATCGGGCGCGGACATGCTGCTTGCGCTGTCCGGGTTCGCGCTGCTGATGACGGGACGGGTGTCGCCGCTGGTGGTGGTGCTCGGATCCGCCTTGGCGGGCTACTTCATCCATTAACGCGTCATCCCCGCGCAAGCGGGGACCCATGCTGATTCCGCTACCTCAAGCTTATTCGCCGAGGTAGGCGGCTTTGACGCGCGGGTCGTGCAGCATGTCGCGCGCGTCGCCCGTCATGATCAGCGCGCCGGAGTCCATCACGTAGCCCCGGTGCGCCGCTTCCAGCGCCAGCCTGGCGTTCTGTTCCACCAGCAGGATGGTGATGCCCTGCGCCGAGACGCTGCGGATCACGTCGAAGATCTTCTCCACCATGATCGGCGACAGTCCCATCGAAGGTTCGTCCAGCAGCAGCAACTCGGGATGCGACATCAGCGCGCGCGCCATCGCCAGCATCTGCTGCTCGCCGCCGGACAAGGTGCCGGCCAGCTGCGCGCTGCGCTCCTTCAGGCGCGGGAACACCTCGTACCACTTCTCGATATCGGCCTCGATGCCCGCCTTGTCGTTGCGCGTGAAGGCGCCCATCAGCAGGTTCTCGTGGATGCTCATGCGGGTGAACACGCCGCGCCCTTCGGGCACCATCGCCAGCTTGCGTTCGACCAGCTGGAACGACTTGACGTTCTTCAGCGAGGAGCCCATGTAGGTGATCTCGCCTTCGACCTTGCATGCGGGGAGCGTGCCGGTGATGGCCTTGAGCGTGGTGGTCTTGCCGGCGCCATTGGCGCCAATCAGGGTCACCAGTTCGCCCCGGTTCACTTCCAGGTCGATACCCTTGACGGCCTTGATGCCGCCATATGCGACCTTGAGGCCGGCGATCTTGAGGATGTTGTCGCCCATTAGTGCGCGCCTCCCAGGTAGGCTTCGATCACCGCCGGATCGTTCTGGATCTCGGCCGGCAGCCCTTCCGCGATCTGCTTGCCGTATTCGAGCACGGTGATGCGGTCGCACAGCCCCATCATCAGCTTGACGTCGTGCTCGATCAGCAGCACGGTGCGGCCGTCGGCCTTGATCTTGACCAGCAGTTCGCGCAGCGCGAGTTTTTCGGTAGCGTTCATGCCCGCCGCCGGTTCATCCAGCGCAAGCAATTGAGGATCGGTGGCCAGCGCGCGCGCGATTTCAAGGCGGCGCTGGTCGCCATACGACAGGAACTTGGCGGTGCGCTTGGCGTAGGCGCCGATGCCGACGAAGTCGAGCAGCTCCTGCGCGCGCACCCGGATCGCTTTCTCTTCCTCGCGTGCAGCCTTGTGCCGGAAGATCGCGCCGAACACGCCCTGGTGGGTGCGCACGTGGCGGCCCACCATCACGTTCTCGAGCGCCGTCATTTCGCCGAACAGGCGGATGTTCTGGAAGGTGCGCGCGATGCCGGCCTTGGCCACTTCATGCGGCGCGGACGGCGAATACGGCTTGCCGGCCAGCTCGAACGTGCCGCTGTCCGGCTGGTAAAGGCCCGTGATCACGTTGAAAAAGGTCGTCTTGCCGGCGCCGTTCGGTCCGATCAGGCCATAGATCTGGCCCTTCCTGATCCGGATGCCGACGTCGGTCAGGGCCTGCAGGCCGCCGAAGCGTTTGTTCACGCCGGAGATGTTCAGTAGTAGCTGGTCACTCATGTTCTTCCCTCACGCTGCCTTGACGCCGGAGGCATGCTCGGGCTGGTCGATGTCCGTGTCGGGGCGGTCTTCATGGCGCGGCGCCGGCCACAAGCCCGCCGGGCGATACAGCATGATGCCGACCATCGCCAGGCCGTACAGCAGCTGGCGCAGCACTTCGGCTTCGATGATGATCCGGCCGAAAATGGCGTTCTGCAGCGGTTCGACCACGTGGCGCAGCACTTCCGGCAGCGCCGCCAGCAGCACGCCGCCCAGCACCACGCCGGGGATGTGGCCGATGCCGCCCAGGACCACCATCGCCAGCACCGCGACCGACTCCATCAGCGAGAACGATTCCGGCGACACGAAGCCCTGGAACGCGCCGAACATCGCGCCGGCCACGCCGCCGAACGAGGCGCCCATGGTGAACGCGAGCAGTTTGACGTTGCGGGTATTGATGCCCATGGCCTTGGCCGCGATCTCGTCCTCGCGGATCGCGACCCAGGCCCGGCCCAGACGCGAGTGTTGCAGGCGCGCCGTCACGAAGATGATCGCGATGCACAGCGCCAGGAACAGGAAATAATACGCGTTCACCGACGGCATCTGGTAGCCCATCACGTTGACGATGCCGCCCGAACCCTCCTCGCCCGCCAGCGAGACGCCGAAGATGCGGATCGGGTCGATCATGTTGATACCCTGCGGCCCGTTGGTGAAGTTGATCGGGTCGTTCAGGTTGTTCATGAAGATGCGGATGATCTCGCCGAAGCCGAGCGTCACGATCGCGAGGTAGTCGCCGCGCAGCTTGAGCGTCGGCGCCCCCAGCAGCGCGCCCATGAAGCCCGCCACCAGCGCCGCGAACGGCACGATCGCCCACACCGACAGGTGGATGCCGTTGGTCTGGATGTCTTCGCCCAGCACGGATACCAGCCACTCGCCCAGCGCGGGATAGTTGTAGACCACCGATTCGAGCAGCATCGCGAACTGCGGTGAGCTGAACAGGCCGGCCAGGTAGGCCCCCACCGCGAAGAATGCGATGTAGCCCAGGTCCAGCAGGCCGGCCAGGCCGACGACGATGTTCAGGCCGAGCGCCAGCATGATGTACAGCAGCGCCATGTCGATGATGCGCACCCACGAATTGCCGAACTGGGAGGCGAAGAACGGGAATATCAGCAGCAGCACGAGCGTGATGCCCATGCTGGCATACGCCTTGCGCGGATTGTGGTCGGTGTCGAAACTGAGCAGAGCCATTGTTGTGATCCCCTTACGCGCGGTCCGCCACGCGCTCGCCCATGATGCCGGACGGGCGCAGCGTGAGGACGACGATCAGCACGATGAACGCGAAGATGTCCTGGTAGTGGCTGCCGAGGAAGCCGCCGGTCAGGTCGCCGATGTAGCCGGCGCCAAGCGCCTCGATGATGCCGAGTGCGAGCCCGCCGATCATCGCGCCGTAGATGTTGCCGATCCCGCCCAGCACCGCGGCGCAGAAGGCCTTGAGGCCCGGCAGGAAGCCCATCGCGAACTGGATCGACGAGTAGTTGGCGCCCCACATGACGCCCGCGACCGCGGCCAGCGCGGCGCCGATCACGAAGG
>DASWYE010000166.1:0-2928 GCA_036405115.1 Telluria sp.
GGATCGGCCGTCAGGCCCGGCAAGCGGAGCGCGCAGCGCCGGCACGGCGCGGAGGCGTCAGGGATTGACGCCCGAAGGGGCGAGACGCCACAGGCGGCTCGATGCGCAGCACGAAAGCCCGGCCCCGCAGGGGAGACGCCCTAACGACGGCGGGAATCCTGGTGCAACAGGTCATAGACGCCCTGCCCTTCGCTGTGCTGGCAATACTGGCACCAGCGGAGCATCCCCGCAGGCGTAGCCCGCCATTGCGTCATGCCGCGCTTTGCACATACCGGGCAAAGCCCGCGTTTCGGCTTGCGGGCACCAAAGCCCTGGCCAGCTCTCACGCCCACGGCGCACACCCGAAAAAGGGCCACGCCGGGACGGCGAAGCCGTGCCGGCCAAGCCCAGCAGGATGCCGCGCGGCGGGGTGCAGCCCCAAGAGCGCCCGCCCGCGCAGGCGGGCGGTGGTCATCAGCATTGCCAGTTGGCGCGGAAGCCGCGCCAGTCGCGGGCCACAAAGCCCGTGGCCGATTCGAGCGCGGCGGCCAGGGCCTCGGCGCGTTCATGGGACGAGTGACGGCGGATCACGGCCGCAAACTCGGCCAGGGTCAGGCGGGAACCCCAGCGCACCAAGTAGCCCCATGCCGCGATAGCGTGGCGGATCAGTTCGTTGGTGGCGGTGTCGGCGGCGGTCTTGCTCATGGTCATATCCTCGGGTTGGATGGTCTAAGGGTGAAGCTCACGCGCGAGCCTGCTCGCCCTGGTGCGCATCAGCGGGTTGCAGCGCCGGCCAGCGGACGGCGCTCCGATTTAGGCGGCGGCCTCCAGCTCGGGCACGGCGCGGGATTCATCCAGGCGCAAGCGGGATTCGGGAACCGGGAACCACGGGCAATCCCAGTCCAGCAGATAGCGCGCTCCGTTCGCGTACTGGCCGCACGGCGAAGCCGGGCGCTGATAGAAGCCGGTGACGCGCAAGGGAAACTCAATGCCTGCCGGGTTCGTGTAAATCACCGGATCACCGGCCTTGAATCGCAAGGGCTGGCCGTTCTCGGGTGCATAGGGCTTTTGCGCGTCGTGCTGGGCGGTGACTTCCTCGGCCCATTCGTGGTGGCTGCTCATGGTGTCGTCCTTCGTGTAGTGGCGGGAGGGATGCCCGGCCGCGCGTCCAGCGTGGCCGGGCGGCTCGGGTTAGCCCTTCAGGCGGCGCATTTCCTCGGCCAGCACCCACAAGGCACGGTTCAGCTTAACGCTCTGGTCAATGCCGTTGACCGGGCGCGTCGTGGTGGTGCGGCCGCTGCGGTTGCGGCCGCGCAGTCCGCCCTTCATCATGTTTTCCTGCACGCGGTTGAAGGTCGTCCACATGTCGTCGCGGCGATCCTCGAAGCGGCGCGGGGCCAGGATTTGGGATTCAGTGACGGGCACCGCCCCGCTGTCCTGGTCGTCGTACTTCAGGGCCAGTGCAGCGCGGGCAAAGGCGGCCTGTTCGCCCTGGTTGAGCGTGAGCACCTGCATGGCCTCGCGCTGGGCGGTGGCTTCCTCGAAGCTGTCCAGCACCTTGAAAGCACCTTCGATCACTTCGCCCACCACGTCGCCGTTATGGCGCACGCGGATGTCGCTGGTTGTCTCGCCGCATACCATGCCGTTAGAGCACACAAAGCGGAACATGCCGGCCAGCATCTGGTAGCTGCTGGTGCCGTCGTGGCTGTTCAGCAGGATGATTTCGTTCGCCTCGCGGCCAGTGATCTGGTCGGCGTGGCGCAGGCGGATCATGTGCTTGGTGTGCTCGCGCTTTTCCTCGTTGCGCACGCGGGTCTGGCAAACCATGAAGGGCTGGAAACCCTCTTTGCGCAGGCCGTTCAAAACGTCAATGGTCGGGATATAGGTGTAACGCGCGGAGCGGCTTTCGTGGGCGGCCTCGGCAAAGATCGAGGGGGCCACGTTGCGGATTTGGTCATCCGACAAGGGCATGTCGGCACGGATACCGGAAGCATTGCGGAAGCGGCTTGCGAGTTGCATGGTCATTTCTCCAGTGAGTTGATGATGGTCTAGGGGTTTGAGGGCCGATAAGCCCGGCCTGCTCGCCGGGCCTATCGGTTGTTCAGGTCTGCGGCGCGGATTCGCGCAACATCCCTTGAATCTTGGCTTGGAGGTCTTCCAAGCGGGCCACCGCCTCGGCGGTGCCTTCTTCGTTCGGGCAGTAGTCTTTTTTGTCGTCGATGAGGTTTTTCACTGCATATTCCAAGTCGAAAAGCTCATCACGGGTAAAGCTGCTGGCCATGATTAGCGGCGGCCTTGACCGGCTTGCTCGGTGCTGTCGTAGTCGCGCATCCAGTCGTCGTGCTCGGCGTTGCCGGGGCCTTGCTGCTGCTGGCCAGCGTCACCGCCTGCACGGTTGCCGCTGGGACGGCCCAGGTACTGCACGCGCTCGGCCTCGAAGTTGAAACCGCCCTTGCGTTCGGCCTGCTTGTACCAGCTACGAATCCGGCCCATCACCGCCACGGTGGAACCCTTCTTCAGAAACTTGGCGTCGTTCTCGGCTTGCTTGCCGTAGGTCGTCACCGGGATGAAGTCGGTTTCTTCGTGCTTCTTGCCGTCGCGGTCGAAATAGACGTTATCCACGGCGACAGTGAAGGTCACGGAAGGCGTGCCGCTGGGCGTGTAGCGCAATTCCACGTCCTTGGTCACGTTGCCCACGATGGTGAAAGTGTTGATGCTGGCCATGATCGAAGCTCCTTTTTTGCTCGGTTGATGGTGGTCTTTTCTGCCTGGTGTAGAACCGTTCTTTGTTCCTACACCATGAGTCATATTGTACCATAAAACTATTGACCGTCAATAGTTTGTGAGAGAAAAAAGCCTGATTTTTCGCGGGTTCCGGGCTTGTGTTTCTTCGGGGTTCAGGCAAGCTACCTTGGAGCCTCGGGGCGGGGTTTGGGGGCCGGAACAGGC
>DASWYE010000167.1:0-13869 GCA_036405115.1 Telluria sp.
GATCCGGAAGCAGCGCCGCGAAGCCCGGTACCAGCCGTTCAATCCGCAGGTCCTCCGGCGTGCGCCGGCCCCGCTTGCCTACACGGTCGGCGGCGCTGGCGCGAACGTGCTGGTGCTCGCGCCTCCGGCCACTGACACACAGGGCAATCCGAACATCGTGCAGGCAGCCGATGCCTTCCTCGATACTGTTCGCGGTGTTCCCGGATCGGCCCAGGCATGCGGGCTGGTGGTGGACCTTTCGGGACAGACCGGCGGGAACGCGTGGCCCGGAATCGCGGCGCTGGCCGACCTGATCACGCCGGCGAATCTGGCCATGATGGAGGCGCGCGACGGCAGCCGCACAAAGCTGGCGCCGCCCGAAGCGCTGGAGTACTACACCATGCAGCTGCGCGACGAGAACCGGCAGCTGCTTGCCCGTTTCCGTAGCCTGCCGTTCGCGGTGGTGGTGACCAGGCAGACCTCGTCGGCCGGCGAGATGATCGGCATCCTGCTCAAGGGCGAAGCGCGCGCGCGGGTGTTCGGCTGGCCGACCGGCGGCTACACTACCGTCAACAACACCGTGCCCCTGGCCACCGGCGACGCGCTGGCGGTCAGTGTGGCCAGATACTCGTTCGCGGGCTTGCCGGCGATCCGGGGCGCCTTCCAGCCGGACGTGGCTCTGCCGGCCGGCGCCGGGAAGGATGCGGCACTCCGGCAGGCCGCCGACTGGGCACGCAGCCAGTCCCCTGCCTGCGCGTCACACCAGGAGCCGGGGCGCGGCTGAAGGGCGGCCGCAATGCGGGCCGCGCGAAAAAAAACGGACCGTGCGGTCCGTTTCCTGTCCTGCTCATCCAGTCCGCGCGTCAATGCCCGCGGCCGTGACCGTTACCATGGCCGCGGTCTTCGTGGTGGCCCTTGCCGCGCTTGTGATCGTGGCGGTCTTCGCGGCGTTCGTCGCGGCGGCCCTCACGGTAGCCTTCATTGTAGTTGCGCCGGTCGTCGCGGTACTCGCGGCGGACTTCACGGAAATGGCGTTCGCGGTAGCGCGGCGCGTAGGAGTTCAGGTACCAGTCGTCGCGCACGAAATACACCGGACGGCCGCAGGCTTCGTAGCGGCGGCAGTAGCGTGCCCAGTTCTTGCGGTGGCCAGGCGGCACGCGCAGGTACACCGGTTCGGCCACGTAGCGCACTTCGCGTTCGATGATCACCGGCTGCGACACCAGCACCGGCGGCGCGGCATAGTCACCGATGTCGATGCGGCCATAGAAGCCGGGCTGGCCGATCGAGACCGACACATTGGTTTGTGCCGCTGCGGGCAGAATGGCTCCGGCGAAGACTGCCGCTGCGAGAATCAGGTTTTTCATGGTGCGCCTCTGGTGGGTGATTGCATGGTTCGATTGTAACCACGCCGTACCGGATTTTGCTACGTCGACACACGTTTCGATTGTTACCAAACGTGTCAGGCGTAACCGCACTTGCGCGCCTTCGGCCGTCCTGCTACATCGCCTTGAACAGCGCCATGAAGGGCTGGCTCACGGTCAGCGTCTCGGGCCGGTTCTTCAGCTTCACCACCCCGCGCCCGGTGTCGTCGCGGGCCACCGAGGCGATCGCGCGCAGGTTGACGATGGTCGAGCGGTGGATCTGCTTGAACACCGCTGGGTCGAGCACCTCCAGCAGCTCGCGGATCGGCTTGCGCAGCAGCGATTCGCCCTGCGCCGTCATCACCACGGTGTACTTGCTGTCGGACTGGAAGTAGGCCACATCCTCGATCATGATCAGGCGCGTCTCGCTGCCCGCGCTGGCCGTCAGCCACACCAGCGGCTCCGAGCGCGCCTTGGGCGGCATGGCCGGCGCCAGCACCTTGAGCAGTTCGGCCAGCCTGGCCGCGTCGGCGCCGCCGCGCGCCTTCAGGCGGCCCACCGTATGCGCCAGCCGCTCCGGCGACACCGGCTTTTGCAGGTAGTCGACCGCACCCTTGTCGAAGGCGTCGATGGCATATTGGTCATATGCCGTTACAAATACCACCTGGGTATGCGGGCTGGCCGTGGCCATGGCGCCGGCCACCTCGATCCCGGTCAGGCCCGGCATGCGGATGTCGAGGAAGGCCACGTCCGGCTGCAGGCGGGCGATCGCCTCCAGCGCGGCGCCGCCGTCGTCGACCGCGGCCAGGATTTCCAGCTCCGGCCAGGCCTCGCCCAGCATCTGCACCAGCGCGTCGCGCAGCAGTGCTTCGTCTTCCGCGATTACGCAGCTTGCCATGACTGGCCCTCCGCGATGGTCGAATTGGGCACGGTGATGGTGGCCGCCACTCCGCTCGGGAAGTTGGCGGCGATGCTGAACGAAGCTGCGTCGCCGAAGGCGAGGCGCAGGCGCTCGCGCAGGTTGGCCAGTCCGATGCCGGTGCCGCCGCCCTCGGCCGAGAAGCCGCGCCCGTCGTCGCCCACCGTGATCGCGACCGAGCGGTCGAAGGCGCGCGCCAGGATCCAGATGTTGCCGCCGCCGGACTTGGGCTCCAGGCCATGCTTGATCGCGTTCTCGACCAGCGTTTGCAGCATCATCGGCGGCACCATCAGGCCGTGCAGTTCGTCGGGCACCTCGATCTGCAGGTTCAGGCGGGAGCCCATGCGGATCTTGAGGATGTCGAGGTAGGCGCGGGCCCGCTCCAGTTCCTCGCCGAAGGTCGACATCGACACACCGGCACGCGGCAGCGAATGGCGCAGGTAAAGGATCAGGTTGCCCAGCATCTGGTCGGCGCGCTCCGGATCGGTGCGCGTCAGCAGCTGGGCGCTGGCCAGCGTGTTGTACAGGAAGTGCGGCTCGACCTGGGCCTGCAGCAGCGACAGGCGCGCGGCCATCAGTTCCTTCTCGGTGACGGTCTGCAGGGCGGACGCCTGCTCGCTGCGGCGGTGCTCGGCCACCCGGCGCGTCAGGGCGCGCGAGATCGCCTCGGCGTTCTCCAGGTTGGTGCCGTCATCGACCAGGAAGATGTCGGTCCAGGCCGGGCGCTCCGGCTCGCACACCAGCATCACGGTGCCGGCGCTGCCGTTGGGGGTGACGGTGGCCAGGATCTGGTTGCGGCGCGGGCCGAACCAGCGGCGTTCCGGCTCGCCGTCCGGGGCGTCATGGTACGGGTCGATGCGGGTGACCTTGGCGCGCACCTGCAGGCTGTCGCGCGCGCTGTTGATATTGTGGGTGCCGGGCAGCTCGCGGATCGCGGCATCGACGATCGCGAACGCTTCATTGGCGTCGAACGGGATTTCGATCTGGCGGCGGTGGCGGTTGGCCAGCGTGCTGCGGTCCAGGCGGTCGGCGATCAGGCGCACGCGGCGCAGGTGCGAGAAGGCGACGCTGGCGACCAGGCCGGCCAGCACGAATCCGCCCAGTACGAGGAAGCCCTCGTTGTCGTCGAAACCGAGCGCGTCGAGGATCACCTCGGAGAAAAAGATCGCGAGCGCCAGGTAGGCGAGGAACCATGCGGCGACGAGGCGGACGACAAGGAAAAAAGCAGTCATGATGAATTCTTCTGGTGGTTGGACTGGCTTCAAGATAGCAACCGGCGTACCGGACGGGTTGCATTATCCGATGGAATGGACGCTGCGGCGACGAAATGGGTCCGATGGCGCCCAAGCCGGCCCCACGCGACGCCCGCGCGCGGAATCCGGTAGCATCGGATTATCGAACCGACCGGGGAGCGACCATGCCCATCCTGAAAACCGTGCTCGCCGCCCTCGCCTGCGTGCTGCTGCTGGGCGGGTGCGACACCAAACCCGAGCCCACCAAGCCGAAACTGGCCGCAGAAGCGTCCAGATAGCGCAAATTGGCTGCAGATCGGCCCGGTTAGCGCAGTTCGGCGCGCAAAGCGCCGGGTTGGCCGCAGATCGCCCCGGATCGCTTCAGTACCATCCGGATAAGGTAAGATGCGCGCTGTTTTCACCCTTTGCCCGCTGATCCATGACGTTTGCCTCGCTTGGCCTGATCGATCCCCTGTTGCGCACCCTGGAAACGCTGGGCTACGCCAATCCCACGCCGGTACAGGCGCAGGCCATTCCCGCCGTGCTGCAGGGGCGCGACCTGATGGCCGCCGCGCAGACCGGCACCGGCAAGACCGCCGGCTTCGCGCTGCCGCTGCTGCAGCGCCTGGTCATGGAAGGCACGCAGGCCGCGCCCAACAGCACGCGCGCGCTGGTGCTGGTGCCGACCAGCGAACTGGCCGACCAGGTGCATGAAAGCTTCAAGGCCTACGGCGCCGGGCTGCCGGTGCGCACCCTGGTCGCCTACGGCGGCGTCAGCATCAACCCGCAGATGATGAGGATGCGCAAGGGCGTCGACCTGATCGTCGCCACGCCCGGCCGCCTGCTCGACCTGTACCGGCAGAACGCGGTGCGCTTCAACCAGCTGCAAACGCTGGTGCTGGACGAGGCGGACCGCATGCTGGACCTGGGCTTCTCGCGCGAGCTGGACCAGATCTTTGCGGTGCTGCCGAAGCAACGCCAGACCCTGCTGTTCTCGGCCACCTTCTCCGATCCGATCCGCGCGATGGCCGGCAAGATGCTGCGCGATCCGCTGTCGATCGAGGTCGCGCCGCGCAACACGGCGGCAAAGACCGTGCGCCAGTCGGTCGTCACGGTCGACAAGAAGCGCAAGACCGAACTGTTCCTGCACCTGCTCAAGCAGCGCAAATGGGGCCAGGTGCTGGTGTTCGCCAAGACGCGCCTGGGCGTGGACCAGCTGGCCGTGGCGCTCGAGAAGCGCGGCATTCCGGTCGACTCGATCCACGGCGACAAGCCGCAGCCGGCGCGCATGCGCGCGCTGGAGCGCTTCAAGGCCGGTGAAGTGCAGGTGCTGGCGGCCACCGACGTCGCCTCGCGCGGGCTCGACATCGACGACCTGCCGCTGGTGGTCAACCTGGACCTGCCGATCGTGGCGGAGGACTACGTGCACCGCATCGGACGCACCGGACGCGCGGGCGCCAGCGGCGAAGCGCTGTCGCTGGTGTGCGCGGACGAGGCGCCGCTGCTGGCCGCCATCGAAACGCTCACCCGCCAGGTGCTGCCGCGCAGCGAGGAGCCGGGCTTCGTGGCGGAGCACCGGGTCCCGATGACCAATGCGAAAGGCGAGCTGGTGAAAAAACCGAAGAAGCCCAAGAAGCCAAAGGTGCACGCGGACGTGGTCAGGGAAGACGTCCGCTTCCGCAAGCCCTGATTCCGGCGCATCCCCTCGCCCCAGCAACCACCGCCCGTCACGAAAAGTACGACGACGGCGTCACGGATTTTACCGATCAAGATTTGCGGAAACGCAACAGAGAGGGATGCTGCGACCCCGCAGGCCCGGCTTGCGTCAGCCCACCAGGCCGAACTTCAGCGCATAGCGGATCAGCGCGGCATTGGACGCCAGCCCCATCTTCTTGAAGATGCGGGCGCGGTAGGTGTTGACGGAACTGATGCTGATCCCCAGTTCGGCGGAGACCTGCTTGATCTGCTTGCCCGCGCCGATCATGGTCAGCACGTCGCGCTCGCGCCGGGTCAGCAGCTCGTGCGCCGGACGCGGCGGCGGCATGGCCGCATCGGTGGCGAGCAGCGCCGCCAGGTGCTCGCTGACATAGGTCGAACCGGCCATCACGCGGCGGATGGCCAGCACCAGCTCCTCGGCCGCCATCGACTTGCTGACGTAGCCGGAGGCGCCGGCCCGCAATGCCGCGATGGCGTACTGCTCCTCGGGGAACATCGACAGGATCAGCACGCGCTGGCGCGGAAAGCGGGCGCGTAGTTCAACCAGCCCGGTCAGGCCCTCGTAGCCGGGCAGGCTCAGGTCGAGGATGACAAGGTCGGGAGCGGCCTGCCCCACCAGGTCCGCCAGCGCCTCGAACCCGGCCGCCTCGCCCACGATCCGCAAGTCCTTCGAGGAACGTATGATCTTCTTGATCCCCTCGCGGATCAGTTCGTGGTCGTCGGCTATGGCAATCGAAATCAAGCGTGGCTCCTCCATTGGCGGCGATTGTAGCGGATATGGAGTGTTCTGTTACCCGTGCGCACGCACGTGCGCGCCCAGCGGCAGCAGCGCCGACACCAGCGTGCCGCCCGAGCGCAGCGGCCCGACCAGCACCCTGCCACCGGTCAGCCAGGCACGCTCGCGCATGCCCACCAGGCCCAGGGTCTGCCCCCGCAGCGCCGCGCGCCCGATACCCATCCCGTTATCGCGCACCCGCAACAGCAGGCGCTCGCCACGCACCTGTATGGACGCCGACACGGTGGTGGCCATCGCATGGCGCAGCACATTCGTCAAGGCCTCCTGGAAAATGCGGAACAGCTCGTGCGCGGCGTCGTCCGACGGGCCGCGCTCGTCCGCAGGCAGGTCCAGTTCGAAGCGGATGCGGGTGCGGCGCTCGAAGTCCTGCGCGTGCCAGCGGATCGCCGCGTACAGGCCCTGGTTCTCGATCTCCGGCGGACGCAAGTCGCGCGCGATCGACCTCACCGAGCCAATCGCCTGGTCGAGCGAATCGACGGCGCTGCGCAGTTCCGGCACCAGCCTGTCCGGCGCCACCGGCTGCGCGCTTTCACGCACGTCCTCCAGCAGCAGCTTGATGTCGATCTTGGCAGCCGACAGCAACTGGCCGAGGTGGTCGTGCACCTCGCGCGCCAATGCGATGCGTTCCTCCTTGCGCACCCGCTGCAGGCGTTCGTACAGCGCCCGCAGCTCGGACTGCGACGCCCTGACCATCTCCTCGGCGCGCTTGCGGTCGGTGATGTCCTGCACGATCTTGACCAGGAAGCGCGGCCGCCCGTCATCGCCCGGGATGGTGCCGACAAACTTGTCGGCCCAGATGGCCTGGCCGTTCTTGCACCGGTAACGCACTTCGATGTCGAAGGTTGCGATCTGGCCTTCCAGCATTGCCCGCACCATGGAGCGCCCCCGCGCGAAGTCGTCCGGATCGGTAATGCCCTCCAGCGTCTGGCCGCGCAATTCGGCCTCGCTGTAGCCGACCAGGCGCGAGAACGCCTGGTTCGAGCGGAGGATGTTGCCGTCCAGGTCCATCATGGCCACCGCCGCCGGCGCGCGGTCGAACAGGGCCTTGAGCACTTCGTTGGCGGCGTTCAGGTCGCTGGTGCGTTCCCGCACCCGCTCTTCCAGCTCGTCGTGGGCCAGGCGCAGGTCCGATTCCTGCTGCTTGCGCGCCGTGATGTCGTTCCCCAGTCCGATCACGCCATCGGAGGTCGGGTAGCAACGCACGCTGAACCAGCGCCCGGATGCCTCGTGCTGGTACTCGACCCCGGTGATGCGCTGTGTTTCCAATGCCTGGCGAAATGCCGCCAGCGCCTGCGGCGCGTCGGGCCGGACCTCCTCGTACGGCATGCCGATGATGGCTGCCTTAGGCCTGCCTGCCAGCTGGGCCCACGCGTCGTTGGTGGCCCGGATGCGCAGGTCATGCCCGATGTGGACATAAGCGTCACTGGTGCCTTCGATCAGGCTCTGCATGCCACTGCGGATATTGCCGATCTCCGACAGCAGCACGCCTTCCCGTTCCAGCGCCGCCCGCCGCAGGCGCGCCAGCTTGAAGTGGGATCGGACCGTGGCGACCAGTTCCCGCCCGCTGAACGGCTTGGGCAGGTAGTCGTCGGCGCCGGCTGCCATCGCATCGAGCCGCGCATGCTCGCCAGCGTGCGCCGACAGGACGATCACGGACACCGACTGGATCGCGGGGTCGGCGCGCAACCGGCCCAGCAGTTCAAAGCCGTCAACCCCTGGCATCATCACATCCAGCAGGACCAGGTCGGGACGGATGGACCGGATCGCTTCCAGCCCGTCAGCGGCGCTTCCGGCGCTGGTCACTACCGCGACGTCGTGCAGCAGCCGTTCGATGTAGCGCAGGATGTCTTCGTTGTCGTCGATGACCACGACCTTGAAGGACTCGCCAGCGCCGGCCAGATGCTGGCCGTCGTCCCCGCGCGCCACGCGCGGCTGGCTGGCCTGCGACAGAGAGCTGCTCGCAAATGCGGACTGGTTCAGCGCATCGAGCCCCGGCGCGCGCCGCTGCACGCTACGCTGCGCGCGATCCGGAACCAGCACCGTCACCACGGTGCCCTGCCCTTGTTTGCTTTCGATCGACAGGGAGCCGCCATGCAGCCTGGCCAGCTCGCTGACCATGGCCAGCCCGAGTCCGGTGCCCGCTGCGGGAGCCCGCGCACCCGGCTGCCGGCCGCGGAAAAATCGGTCCGTCACGTGCGGCAGGTCGTCCGGGGCAATGCCGATGCCGGTATCGCGCACCGCCAGAGCGATCGCGCCGTCACGCCGGCGCAGGGTCAGTCCGACCTTGCCCTCCGGGGTGTACTTGAGCGCGTTCGACAGCAGATTGATCACGATCTTTTCCCACATCGCACTGTCCACCATGGTGAGCACCGCGCCCGGGCCGGCATCGACCTCGAATGCAATGCCAGCCGCTGCGAAGCCCGAACGGAACAGGCTGGCCAGTTCGCAGGTCAGCTCGCCCAGGTCCACCGGCTCCAGTTGCGCTTCCATGCGCCCCGCCTCGAGCCGGGCGAAGTCCAGCAAGGAGTCGACCAGCACCTTCATGCGTGCCGTATTGCGGCGCGCCATCTGCAGCGACTCCCGTGCGCCTGCCGACAGCTGTTCGGCGGGGTCCTCAAGCAGCGTGCCCAACGGACCTTCGATCAGGGTCAGCGGCGTACGCAGTTCATGGCTGGCGTTGGCAAGGAACGCGGACTTGGACAGGTCGAGCTGCGCCAGCGCTTCCAGCCGGTCGCGTTCCAGGCGCGCTGCTTCCGCGTTCGCCACTGCTGTCGCGACGTGACCGGCGGCCAGTTTCAGGAAGGCGCTGTAAGGCTCGTCGAGCGCCTTGCGCGGGTTCACCCCAAGCACCAGCACGCCGCTCGGCAGGCCGCGGCCCGGCAGCATCAGCGGCAGTGCAACGCAGCGCGCCGGCATCCCCGGACAGGGGGCGCTCCCCGCTCCGTCTGCATACAGCCGCGCGGTATCGAACACTTCCATCCTGCCGGTGGCGGCCGCCTGCGCCACCGGATGCGGGTTGCCGGCGCCCAGCACGACATCGTCCCAGTGGCAGTGCGAGCACGCGGTGCCGCGCACGAAGGCACGCCGCGCCAGCTTGCCCTCGCGTTCGCACAGGAACAGGGCCGCGGACGGCACGTCGTCGCGATTCGCTTCGAGCGTATCGGCGATCAGTGAATAGGCTGTCTCGCCACGTTCGGCCGCCACCCGCGCGGCCAGCTCGGCCAGGGTGCGCATACGCCGCTCGTTGATATAGCGCTCGGTGGTCTCCAGCACCGACAGGAACAGGCCGACGATCTCGCCGTCCGCTTCCCGCACCGGGCTGTACGAAAACGTGAAATATGCCTCCTCGTCGAAGCCGTGCCGGTTCAGCACCAGCAGCAGGTCGTCGTAACGCAGCGCGCGCCCGGTGTCGAGCACGGAATGCAGCATCGGCCCGATGGTAGGCCAGATCTCGCCCCACACCTCGTGCGTCGGCCTGCCGAGCGCCCAGGGGTGCTTGGCGCCGAAGATCGAGATGGAGGCGTCGTTGTAGATATAAACCAGGTCACGGCCGGCCAGCACCACCAGCTGGAAGGTGGAATTGAGCGCGATGCTCACCGCTGTGCGGATGCTGTCCGGCCAGGATTCCACCGGCCCGGCCGGCGTGGCTGCCCAGTCGAGCGCATTGACGCGTTCCACCATCTCGCCCTCGCCGGCGAACCATGGCGCCGGCGCTGGCGCGTCCTGTCCCTTGTCGTCCGCTTGCATGCTGTCCCGTTGATTCATCCCTGCATGGTAGCGCAAGGCGCCTCCCCGTAGAGGCCGGGAGCTAGCGAGTCGTAAAAGATATCACAGCGGGTCCTGTGATACTTTCCGCGTATCACGGCGCCAAACGCGCCTGCCGGCGGGACGCTATAATTGTGCCAACCTTACGGAGACCACACGCCATGGAAGACATCAAGCAAATCGCCGGCCATTTCCACGCCACCTCCCAGGTGGCGCGCGAGGACGTCGCGGAAATCGCCGCGGCCGGATACAAGAGCATGATCTGCAACCGCCCGGACGGCGAGGCGGGGCCGGACCAGCCCAGCCATGAAGAAATCGCCAGCGCCGCGCGCGAGTTCGGGATCGAATTTGCCTACGTGCCCGTAGTTCCCGGAAAAATCACGCCCGAGGATGTGGAGAAGTTCCGCGCCGCGCTGGACGCGCTGCCGCAACCGGTGCTCGGCTACTGCCGCACCGGCAACCGCTGCTCGCAGCTGTACCAGCTGATCAACACCTGACGACGCTGGCGTAAAAGAACGGGGACAGTACTGCCGCCCTGGCGCGCTGCCCAGCCTCTAAAAGAACAAGGGGACAGTCCAATGGACTGTCCCCTTTTTGCTGTGCCAAATAGCGCTTAGTGCTGGCTGTTCGACTCGCCGAAGGTGTGGCTGTGCGAGTGCGTCCATGCCTGCACCGGCACGCTCGCCCCCTCGGCGCCTTCAAAGTAGAACGGCTTGCGCGCCTTCGGCGTGGCGCCCACTTCGTTCATGGTCGCCGTTTCATAAACGCGGCCGCCCAGCATCACGTGGGTGACGCGGTCCGACTTGCGGATGTCCGAGACCACGTCCCCGTCGATGATCGACAGGTCGGCCAGCTTGCCCACTTCCAGCGAGCCGACGTCCTTGTCCAGGCCGAGGTATTTCGCGCCGTTGATGGTCGCCGAGCGGATCGCTTCCAGCGGGGTCATGCCGCCCAGGACCAGCGACCACATCTCCCAGTGCGCGCCCAGGCCTTCACGCTGGCCGTGTGCGCCGATGTTGACCGGCACGCCAACGCGCTGCAGTTCGGTCGCGGTCTGCGCCACGCGGATCACGTTGAAGTCTTCTTCCGGGGCGGTCTCGCGGCGTACGCTGCGCGGTTCCAGGATCGACTTCGGCACGTACTTCGACAGCAGCGGGTGCTTCCACACGTCGGTGCGCGCATACCAGTAATGCTCGCCATCCAGGCCGCCGTAGGACACCACCAGCGTCGGGGTGTAGCCGACGCGGGTCTGCGACCACAGCTGCTTGACGTCGTCGTAGGCCTTCTCGACCGGGATCGAGTGCTCCACGCCGGTGTGGCCGTCCACCACCATCGTCATATTGTGCTGGAACAGCGAGCCGCCTTCCGGCACCACCATCATGCCGGTCTGGCGCGCCGCTTCCAGGATCTGCTGGCGCTGCTCGCGGCGCGGCTGGTTGTAGCTCTTGACGCTGATAGCGCCCGCAGCCTTCATGCGGCGCAGGTGGGTCAGCGCGTCGTCCAGGCCGTTGACCGGCGCGGCGAAGTTGCCCTTGGCGCCATACAGGATGGTGCCGGTCGAGAAGATGCGCGGACCGACCACGTCGCCGGCACGCTGCATCTCGCTGTGGGTGAAGATGGTGCCGGTGTCGTTGGACGGGTCGTGCACGGTGGTCACGCCGAACGCGAGGCCGGCGTAGTTGACCCAGCTCTGCTGCGGAACGATGCCGTCCTCGCCCATGGCGCCGTGCCAGTGCGCGTCCACCAGGCCCGGGATCACGGTCTTGCCGGTTGCGTCGATGCGGGTTGCGCCGGCCGGCACTTCCACGTCGGAAGCCTTGCCGATCGCGGCGATGCGCCCATCCTTCACCACGATGCGGCCGTTGTCGATCACCTCATCGCCCTTCATGGTGACGATGCGCGCACCGTCCACCACCACGGTCCCCTGCTGCAGCGCCGATTTGGCCTTGAAGCCGATCTTCACGCCCGGCTGCTTGAGCAGCGCCTGCATGCGTTCCTTCTCCTTCTTCGCGTCCGGGTCGGCTGGCGCAAAGGCGGTGTTCATGTCGCGCGTGAACAACTCGTCGCCCAGCGCGTAATGCAGCGCGCTGCTGTCGCCCGACCAGTGCAGGTAGTCGCCCGCATCCTGGTCCAGCTGGCGGATCGGCACCGAGTCGGTCTTCTCGCCGATCGTGACCGCCTTGCCGGCCATCGGCAGCGGCGCCACCCAGGTGTGGAAGCGCTCGCCGTAGGCCAGCCATGCACCGTCCGGCGACACAGCGAAGTTGGTCACGAACTCGCCCTTGGCGACCGCGTGCTCCTCGTGCTTGTCCATGTCGACGCGCACCAGCGTGGTCATCGAATCGACTTCGTCCTTGCGCTCGGTGCGGGTCAGGTACACGTGCTCGCTGTCGGCGGCGAACTGCGGGTTGGCGCCGCGTTCGGTGATCATCTCGGGCTTGCCCTTGCCGTTGGCGGCCACGCGGTACACGCCCTGCTCCAGACCATACCACGGCGTGGTCAGGAAGCTGCCGCCATCCTTCACGTACACGATTTCCTTGCCGTCCGGGGTGAAGGTCGGCTGGATGTACTTGCCGGGCGTATTCGTGACGACGGTTTCCTTGCCGGACCGGAGGTCGATGGTGCGGATCGAACCGAGCTTCTCGTCGTTCCAGGTCGCGAACACGACCTGCCTGCCGTCGCGCGAGAATTTCGGGAAGTATTCGAAGTGGTCATTCTGTTTAGTCAGGCGCGTCGGCTCGGCGCCGCTCGCCAGGTCGCGCAGGTACAGGTGCCCAAGCGCGGAGTACACCACCTTGTCGCCCTTCGGCGACACGTTTACCCAGCGCAGCTGGCGCACGTTGAACGATTCGGGCGCCACGTCCTGCTGGAAACGCAGCGCGGCGGTCACGGTGCGCGTGTCCTTGACGTGGAACGGGATCACTTTGGCGCTCTTCTTGAACGGGTCGACGCGCCAGATCTGGCCCTTGGCCCAGACCACGATCTCCTTACTGCCCGGCATCCAGGCGAAGGCCGGGTACACGCCGTGGATCGCCCATGCTTCCTGCATGTCGCGTTCGAGCTTGCCCCATGCCGGGGTTTCGCGGCCGGTGGCCAGGTCCTTGATGAACAGCGTGGACTGGTTGCGCACGCGGCGCACGAAGGCCAGGTATTTGCCGTCCGGCGAAGGGGTCGGGCGCACCGCGCCGCCGGCGCCGCTGACGAACGGGATAGTCCGCTCTTCCTTCAGGTCGCGCCGGAAGATCTGGTAGATCTGGCCGTTCGAGTTCTTGTTGTACTCGAAGGTACGGCCCGGCGTGGTGTCCTGCGAATAGTAGACGTAGCGGCCGTCCGGCGAGAACGCGGGCTCGCCCAGGTCCTTCTGCCAGTTCGGCTTCTCGTTCAGCTGCACGCCGGCGCCGCCCTGCGTGTGGAACATCCAGATCTCGCCGGAGCCCAGCGAACGGGTGCCGCTATAGTGCTTGCGTGCGGCGATGTACTTGCCGTTCGGGTGCCACACGGGGTTGTTCAGCAGGCGGAATTTTTCCTTGCTGACTTCGCGCGCGCCGGTGCCATCCACGTTCATCACCCAGATGTTGTCGCCGCCTGCGGCGTCGGACATGTAGGCCAGCTGCTTGCCGTCCGGTGAGAAGCGCGCCTGCATTTCCCACGCGACCGAGTGGGTCAGCGGTTTCGCCTCGCCGCCTTCGATCGGCAGCAGGTACAGGTCGCCCAGCAGGTCGAACACGATGTTCTTGCCGTCCGGGCTGACATCCACGGTCATCCAGGTGCCGGTCTTCGTGTCGATATTGACGGTCGCCTTCGGGCCCGGAGGATTGTTGACGTCCCACTTCTTCTTGTCGCCGTTAGCGTCGTCGGCGCCGGTGGCGGACGCGGACATGGCCATGATGGCAGCGAGGACGGCTGCGCGCGTAGTGTTCATGTGTCTCTGACTCCTGTGGTTGCGGCCTGGGGCCGTCTCGTTGGGTAGAAATGAAAAAACCCGCCAGTGGCGGGTTCTGTGTGCATACGGGTAGAACGCCTGACAATGACCGGTCGATTTTATCATGGGCAACTTTCCCGTTTTTCGCCGAATTGTTGCAGGTTTGTGTCAGTTGGGGA
>DASWYE010000168.1:0-2528 GCA_036405115.1 Telluria sp.
AAGCTTTCGAAGGAATGGCTCGGTGTCGTTTGGGGTTCTCAAGAGGCGCTGGCTGATGAGGTAGTGCTTTGGAAACTCATTCAAGAGGGCCTCGGCGAGAACTACTTCGGCTTTCCGGGTTGCCTCGAGGAATTTTGCGTCAGGCAGCTTCATGATCCAGGTCCAAGACTGATGATGTTCAGATGTATGCGCGACGGCAGCAGAGCCCGGGCCTAATCCTTCGGCCAGTCGAGCCGCGTTGAGTGCCGCAAGGGGCCGTGACGACAGACTTCCGCCCACGCAGGACACTCCTGTGGCGGCGCAAGGCCGATGCCGAGTCCGGAGACGTGCCGAGAATTGGCCATCGCCGTTATGTCTTCAATCGTTGGAAGTGCCGAGCGATAACGACTGCACTTCGCCTAATGTCAGCCGGCAGCCTTTTGTCCCTGGCAACTTCGATCAAGAAGCCGCCAGCCCAAAGCAAGGCAAGGGTTCGTTCATCTGGCATCGTCATCTGCGATTCCTATTGGCTGCTTACGTGCAGCAGCATCGTCAGGAATAGTCGCAAAGTCTGCGATCAATGCGAGAAAGCGTTGGACGATCTATTGTTTCAGCTTCAAAGCCAGTTGGACCAACTATTACTTGGTTGGACCAACTATTAGCTCATACCACCTCACTCCACCGTCACCGACTTCGCCAGGTTGCGCGGCTTGTCGACGTCGGTGCCGCGTGCCAGCGCGGCGTGGTAGGCCAACAGCTGCACCGGGATGGCGTGCACGATCGGCGAGAGGATGCCGACGTGGCGCGGGGTGCGGATCACGTGCACGCCCTCGGACTCGCTGAAGCTGCTGTCGGCGTCAGCGAACACGAACATCTCGCCGCCGCGCGCGCGGACTTCCTGGATGTTGGACTTCACCTTCTCCAGCAGCGCGTCGTTCGGCGCTATCACCACCACCGGCATCTGCGTGTCCACCAGCGCCAGCGGGCCGTGCTTGAGCTCGCCGGCCGGGTAGCCCTCGGCGTGGATGTAGGAGATTTCCTTGAGCTTGAGCGCGCCTTCCAGCGCGATCGGGTAATGCGTGCCGCGGCCCAGGAACAGCGCGTGCTGGCGCGGCGCGAACTTCTCGGCCCACGACGCCACCTGCGGCTCCAGGTTCAGCGCATGCTGCACGCTGCCGGGCAGGTGGCGCAGGTCGTCCAGCAACGCGGCCTCGCGCGCGTCGTCCACGCGCCCGCGCAGCTTGCCCAGCGCCACCGCCAATGCGAACAGCGCCACCAGCTGGGTGGTGAAGGCCTTGGTCGACGCCACCCCGATCTCGGCGCCGGCGCGGGTCAGGAACACCAGTTTGCTGGCGCGCGGAATGGCCGACTCCGGCACGTTGCAGATCGACAGGGTCTTGTCCTGCCCCTGCGCCTTGGCGTACTTCAGCGCCTCCATCGTGTCCAGTGTTTCGCCGGATTGGGAAATGGTGACGATGAGCTGCTTCGGGTTCCCCACCACTTGGCGATAGCGGTATTCGCTGGCGATGTCGACCGCGCAGGGAATGCCGGCGAGCGCCTCGATCCAGTAGCGCGCGGTCAACCCCGCGTAGTAGCTGGTGCCGCAGGCGAGGATCTGTACGGAGTCCACGTCGGCCAGCACCTGCGCCGCGTCCTTGCCGAACAGCGACGCGTCGAAACCGCCGGCATCGAGGATGCCTTCGACGGTGTCGCCGATCGCGCGCGGCTGCTCGTGGATTTCCTTCTGCATGAAGTGCCGGTACGGGCCGAGTTCCAGCGACGCCAGCGACACGTCGGAGACGTGCACCTCGCGCGTCACCGGCGCGTCGTCCGCATCGAACACGCGCACCGCCTCGCAGGTGAGTTCGGCGGTGTCGCCTTCTTCCAGGAAGATCACCCGACGCGTGGCCGAGACGATCGCCGACACGTCCGAGGCGACGAAGTTCTCGCCTTCGCCCAGTCCCACCAGCAACGGGCAGCCCATGCGCGCGGCCACCAGCGTGCCCGGGTCGCGCTTGTCGACCACCGCCAAGGCGTAGGCGCCATGCAGTTCCTTGACCGCCTGCTGCAACGCGCCAAGCAGGCTGGCGCCCTGCGCGCGGTAGTGATGGATCAGATGGGCAATCACCTCGGTGTCGGTCTGCGATTCGAACTCGTAGCCCAGCGCGCGCAGGCGCTCGCGCTGCTGCTCGTGGTTCTCGATGATGCCGTTGTGCACCAGCGCCAGCTCGCCATGGCTGATGTGCGGATGTGCATTGGATTCGGTGACCCCGCCGTGGGTGGCCCAGCGGGTGTGGCCGATGCCCAGCTGCGCGTCCAGGCCTTCCGCCGCGGCCGCCGCTTCCATTTCGGACACCCGGCCGGTGCGACGCACGCGGCGCACCGCATCGTTCACCACCACCGCGATCCCGGCCGAATCGTAGCCACGGTATTCCAGCCGCTTCAGGCCGTCGACCAGCAGCGGGACGACATCACGGTGGGCGATCGCGCCGACGATTCCGCACATGCAGGCATTGCTCCTTCTGGGAAGCGGAAAGTGTAGTCGCAGC
>DASWYE010000169.1:0-28734 GCA_036405115.1 Telluria sp.
GGTTGCGCGAATCGGTTGCGACGATGTTGAAGAACGGGCGCTTCTTTGCGCCTCCACGTGCCAGACGAATAACGACCATAATAATTCCAAAAAGTTAGCGAAGCGGAAAAAGCCGACTATTATAACGCGATTGGCGGCACAGCAGCAAGCAATGCCTACAACAAGTCGCGCCTTCGGGTCAATTGAGCATTATCGCCCACCCGGCTGCTGCCTGCAATACCGTCGCCGCAGCGTATACTCTGCGTTTCCCCCACTCAACACGACGCTCAGATGGCCTCCCACAAAAACAAGACCCTCGCCACCACCCTCGCCCTGCTGCTGGGCGGCTTCGGCGCCCACCGCTTCTACCTGCGCCCGGGACCGGACAAGGTGGGCCTGCTACACCTGGCCAGTGTCCCGGTGTGCGGCCTCATCTATGGCCTGGCGCCGGAGGCGGACTGGTTCTTCAAGATCCTGCCCCTGCTGGTCTCCTACATCGCCGGATTCATCGAAGGTTTCGTGATCGGCCTCATGCCGGACGAGAAATTCGACGCCAAATACAACGCCGGCTCCGGCCAGCACACCGAATCGCGCTGGTTCCTGGCCGTGGTGCTGGTGACGATGATGCTCACCTCCGGCACGCTGATCATTGCTACAATGGCAAGATTGTTCGACCTGCTCTATACCGGCGGCGCCTACGGTTGAGCCGCAGGCCCGCCCGATGTCCGCTAGCAACAAATATTTTTCCCGTTTGACACTTCCAGCTGCGATCGTTTAAATGTCGGCAAACAATTCAACACTGGGGACGGGAAAATGGAATACCAAGGCACAGCCGGTAACGACAACCTCGACCAGGCAGCCCTCGGGCTGCCTGCAGGCTCCAACCTATTCGGCGGGGCCGGCGACGACACAATCAAGGTCACCGTGGGCAATGCCATTGGCGAGGCAGGCAATGACACCATCATCGGCGCCGGTGATTATGCAGGCGCGGCGTATTGGACTTCACCGGCCGGCGTGGTCATCAATCTTGCCAACGGCACAGCGCAGGATGGCTACGGCACGACCGACACCTTGCAGAACATCCGGGTCGTCCAGGATTCCGGGCACAACGACCAGATTACGGGCAGCAGCGGCAACGAAGATATCTGGCTGAGCTGGGGCAGCGATACCGTCGTTGGCGGAGGCGGTTCAGATAACGCCATCCTGTACAACGTGAAGTCGAGCGAAGTCACGATCACGTATGACACGGCCAGCGACACCTTCACGCTAGTAAAAAACACGGCGGCCGGCGACAAAGGCATCAACAAGCTGACTGGGGTGTCGCGCATTTCGTTTACCGGACCGCAATCGGATAGCGTCGACATCACGCGCGACATGTTCGATGCCAGCGGCGGATTCCTGCGTTCGCCCTCCAGCATCCTGCCCTCGTTCGACATGTTCAAGATCCAGCAGATGCGGGCTTCGGACTTCAATGGCGACGGCAAGGTCGACATCCTGGTCGTGCGCGCCAACAGTGACCTCGGCCTGACCGCGGAACCCCTGCAAATCCTGATCGGTGACGGCACCGGCAAGTTCACTGACCAGACCGCAGCCTACTTCAAGGACGGCCTGATCCCGAAGGTGAATTACGTCCCGCGCATTTTTGCCGCCGACTTCAACAAGGACGGCATCACCGACATCTTCAATCCCGATTTCGGCTATGACGCTCCGCCCTTCCCGGGCGGCCAGAACTCGTTGTTCCTATCCAATCCATCGACCGGGTTACTGGAGAACGCCACTGCCAGCCTTCCGCAGGCACTGCTGCAAAGCCATGGCACTTCAATCGGCGATATCAACCGCGACGGCTTCCCCGACCTGCTGGTCAATGTGCTGCATGACTACACCGGCCGCGCCAACCTGGTGATGATGAATGATGGCACGGGCCACTTCGTCGTCAAGCAGGACCTGCTTCCGCCGTCACTGCGCCAGTACGGCTACGACGCGGGCTACACATGGTCGATGCTGCGCGACCTGAACAACGATGGCTACGACGACATGGTGCTCGGCACCTGGGATGCGAATGGCGGTCCGAGCCTGGTTGTGCTCAACAAGGGCGGCAGCTTTGCCACGTCCACCCCGATCGCATTGCCGGCGACGGGACTGGACCGCCAGGTGGTGATCGGCATCGAAACCATCGACCTGAACGGCGACGCGCTGCCGGACCTGGTGCTGTCTGCCACGAACGGCGGCAGCCATGCAGAGTTCTACAAAGTGCCTTACCTCCAGCTACTCATTAACGAAGGCAATGGCCAGTTCCGCGACGAAACCGCCAGCCGCCTGCCGCAGAGCAAGGACGTCACGTCGGACTCCGCCAACTGGTACCTGTCCGCCACACCGATCGACCTGAACGGCGACGGCTTCCAGGACATCGTCACCGACGCGAGCAACCCTTACGCGGGTTCGCGCGTCTTCATGAACGACGGTACCGGCAAATTCACGGAAGGCTGGCGCGGCGGTTCGTTTGTGCATGTGCTGCCGGTGGACGTCAACGGCGACGGCAAGCCCGACCTGGTGGAAGCCTCGTCGAACGGCTCCTTCAGCGTCCTGATGAACGCATTCGCGAACCGCGTCCCCGCCTCGGGCGAGTACCGCGCGGGCGACAGCGGCGAACGCATCGCGGGCGGCGCGGCGAAGGAAACCATCTATAGCGGCAAGGGCAACGATACGATCGACGCCGGCGCCGGGCTGGATACGGTGGTCTACAGCGGCGACCGGGGCCAGTTCACCGTCGCAAAGGTCGAAGGCGGGTTCACCGTCAGCGGCCCGCAGGGCAGCGACACGCTTGCGCAGGTCGAGCGCCTGCAGTTCGGCGACCTCAGCATCGCCCTCGACATCGATGGCGTGGCCGGCCAGGCCTACCGCGTGTACGAGGCGGCGTTCAACCGCCCCGCCGACAACGGCGGCCTGGGCTACTGGATCGATTCGATGGACAAGGGCTCGACGCTGGCACAGATCGCTGTGGGCTTCGTCGAATCGCCGGAATTCCAGGAAAAGTTCGCCGGCAAGTCGAATGCGGAAATCGTCAATGAGTTCTACGCCAACATCCTGAACCGCGCGGGCGAGCCCGCCGGCACGGCGTGGTGGATCGAGCGGCTCAATGCCGGCGACGCCACGCTGGCCGAAGTGCTGGTCGGCTTCAGCGAGGCACCCGAGAACAAGGCCAACCTGGTCGGCGTCACGCAGAACGGGATCGAGTTTGATCCCTGGGGCTGAGCACCGTTACAGACGGGTGCAAATTTTTGTTTGACACCCTTCTGCGACGCCGATTAAATGTCCGCCTTGCCCTTTCACTTTTGATTGCAACATGGACATTTTCGGCACCGACGGCGATGACAACATCGAGAACCTGAACTCGCCCGGAATACATATCTGGCTGAACATTTATGGCGGCGCGGGCGATGACACCATTCGTGTCGCCTATGCGAGCGTACACGGCGAAGCGGGTGACGACACGATCATTGGAGCCCGTGACTACGGCTCGGACGCGCCCACCAACCCGACCGCGGCGTACTCGAACTCCCCCGCTGGCGTCACCGTCAACCTGGCGACCGGCGTCGCGCAGGACGGTTACGGCACCCGCGACACCCTGAAGAACATCCACGCGGTGGCGGATTCCCCTCACAGCGACCTTCTCATCGGCAGCGCGGGCGTCGACGAGTTCACGCTCAGCGGCGGCAGCGACGTTGTCTTTGGCGCCGGCGGCAGCGACCTGGTCATCATGAACAACCTGCGTTCGACCGACGTGACTACGACCTATCACATCGACACCGACACTTTCACGGTGGCCAAGGCCACCCTGGCAGGCGGCACCCACACGCTGGTCGATGTTTCGGCGATCAAGTTCTTTGGACCGAACTCGGACTACAGCAGCATTACCGTCACGGGCGCACGCGAAGCAGGCGAAACCTATGTGGGCGGCAACGGCAGGGAAATCATCTACAGCGGGACTGGCAACGACAGCATCGATGCCGGTGCGGGCCTGGACACGGTGATATACAGCGGCGCGCGCGCCAGCTATACCGTCACGAAAACCGAAACCGGCGCCACCGTCACCGGCGCGCAGGGCGACGATTCGCTGCTGCAGGTGGAGCGCATCCATTTTGCCGACGGGGGCGTTGCGTTCGACATTGATGGCATTCCGGGCCAGGCGTACCGCCTGTACCAGGCCGCCTTCGACCGCACGCCTGATGCTTTCGGCGTCGGCTTCTGGATCGCGATGATGGACAACGGTGTCACGCTCGATGCGGTCGCCCGCGACTTCGCCTCCTCGCAGGAGTTCAAGGACCTGTACAGCGGTGCGAGCAATGCGGAAGTCGTTGCGATGCTCTACGAGAATATCCTGGACCGCGCGGGCGATCTCGAAGGCATCTCGCACTGGACCGGGGTGCTCGACCGGAACGAGGCGACGGTTGCGGAAGTACTCATGGGTTTCAGCAACTCGGCGGAGTTCATCGCCAAGATGGTTGGCGTCATGGAAGATGGCGTGGCGTTCCTGCCATACGGCGGCTAAGCCGCTTCATTCGTAAAGAGCGGCCGCGAGGTCGCTTTTTTTTTTGCCTGAAGTTGGCGGAATCGGCCATAACATGGTCGATTCCGCCAACTTCGTCAGTGGCGCACCTGGTCCAGGTCGTCCTTCAGGCGCGCCGCCTTCTGCGCCTGCGTTTCGATCATGCGCGCCGCGAAGCCGCTGTTGGGCGGCACGCCAAGCTGCAGGTTGGCGGCCCAGCTCTCGCCGGCGCGCATCAGCAGCGGTGCGGGCAGCGCATCGACCGCGGCCGGATCGATCCACGGTGCGATCTGCTGCAGCACCAGCCTGACCCGTGGGCGGATCGCCGCCTCGCCGATCCGGCCGCGCTGGCCCCACACCACCATGACCTGGTCGGCGGTCGCGCCATCCGGGACCTTGTCCGCGTAGGCGATGTCGTACTGCACGCCGTGCCGGTAGCTCATCATGAATTCCTCGAACAGCATCGCAAGGTCTTCGCGCGAATTGCTGTTGCCGCTGCGCGAGTACGCATACTCGTCGTTGGCGCGGTCGCCCGAGAAGAATCCGGCCACATCGGCGGCCGTGTAGCTCTTCTGCGTCAAGTTGGGCGGATCGCCCCAGAACATCACCTGCGCCAGCGAATACATCTGCAACGAGCGTAGCGGGTATTGCTGCGCCAGCAGGTCGGACGGCAGCTGCGAACCGACACGCATGGCTACGTTGCCCCACACAGACTTGGACGGATCGAGCGAGCGGTGCGCGGGCGGCACGAAGTCCGATGCGTGTCCCAGCTCGTGGTACAGCAGCCGGCCGAGCCAGTGCACCAGCTCACCGACCGGACGCGCATTGCGCTCGGCGAGCGGGTAACTGCCGCGTCCCGGCGCATTGTTCTTGACCGGACGTCCCAGCGAACTGAAATTGAGCTCGTCGTCGAACGCCAGCCGGTAGTCGGGCACTTCGGTGACGATGTCGCGCTGGCCCGGCGTGAGCCACAGGTTGTTCGCGTCCAGGTAGATCGCGCCGGTGGCGGCGGTGTACATGCTCGGCCGTACGTGCGAGCCGATCACGATGGCGGTGGTGCCCGCGAACAGGCGCCGGAAATCGCCGTGCGGATCCTGGGTCGTCAGGAACTCCTCGAAATTGGCGCCGAGGTAGTCGTGCGACACCAGCACGCGGCTCATGACCTGTGCGACGGTCGGCACGCCACCGGGACCGGCTTCGGCCTGCAGCAGCGGCAGCTTCGAGATCGGACACAGGTTGTTCTGCGATTCGCTCGAGTAGTACAGCGCCGGGCTGTATGCGCAGGCCTTCAGCACGCCCGCGTATGCGCCCGCCGAACGGTACGGGTACACCCGCGCGACGTTCTCGAGGACCGCGCCGGCGGGTGCCGGCGGGACGTATTCGACACTCACGGTAACGTCGTCCGAGTCCTGCGCGCCGCTGCTGCTCGTCATGGTCGCACGGAACCTGAACGCCGTGTCCACGGCCACCGTCGGCGCCTTGAACATCAGCACGTTGGCGGTGCTGGTATCGACGGTCACGTCAGGACCGGCCACCTGGGACCAGGTGACGCTGGTGGCGGTTTCGCCATTGCGCATAACCGGCCAGGCGCGCACGGAGGTGTTGGCGCCCGCGCGCACAGCATGGTCGGCACGCACCGTCACGTAGCTGGCGGCGGGCGCCTCGGTCACCGTGATGTCGGCCGTGGCCGAATCGGTGCGGCCATCCACGTAGCGGGCATCGGCGCGCATGCGGATGACGCCGGGGGTGGTGGTCTCCAGCGCAATGGTCGGGTTGCGCGTGGCGATCATGTCAGCCGCAGGACCGCCGACCTGGGTCCAGGTCACTTCCGCGAAGTAGCCGCCGCATCCGAGCACGCTGACGCTGGCGGTTTTACCTGCCGGGACGGTGGCGTCCGCGACCACCTGCATGGGACAACTTGACACAGGAGGTGGCGGCGCGGGGACGGGGGCTGGCGGGCGCGGAGCCGGATTGCTACCGCCCCCGCCGCAGGCGGAAAGCAGCGCCGCCAGAACCAGGGGTATGAGTTTGGATTCCGGGCGGTGTGGAGACACGGGTGCATCCTTTCAGGCGACTGTGGCAACGACAGTTGTGTTCGCCTGATTATAGTACGCCACCCCGTCATCCCCGCGAACGCGGGAACAACGGGGTGAACCCGGTCAGAACTGGTCTTCGGACAGGGCAAGGACGCCAGCGCTGCCGCCGACGATCGCGCTGCGCAGCCCGGCCGCCTGCGACAGGATGTGGTCGGCGAAGAAGCGCGCGGTGGCGATCTTGGCCTTGTAGAAGGACGCGTCGCCTTCGCCCGCGTCCAGCTTCTGCTGCGCGACCAGGGCCGCACGCGCCATCTGCCAGCCGCCCAGCACGATGCCCGCCAGCTTCAGGTACAGCACGCTGCCGGAGTACACGGCCTTGATGTCGGCCTTGGCGTTGGCGACGATGAAGCTGATCACCTCTTCCATCGCCTCGCTGCCTTCCACCAGCTGCGCGCGGATCGCCTTGAAGTCGGCGCTGGCATGGTTGCCCAGCTGCTCTTCGGTGGCGCGCACCTGCTCCAGGATCGAACGGGCCACGGCGCCGTTGTCGCGCACCGTCTTGCGGCCCACCAGGTCATTGGCCTGGATCGCGGTGGTGCCTTCGTAGATCGGCAGGATCTTGGCGTCGCGGTAGTGCTGCGCGGCGCCCGTCTCTTCGATGAAGCCCATGCCGCCGTGGACCTGCACGCCGTCGCGGGTGACGTTCTCGCTCATTTCGGTGGACCAGCCCTTGATGATCGGGACCAGGTATTCGTACACCGCCAGGTTGACCGCGCGGGTCGATGCATCCGGATGCGAATGGGCGATGTCGCTGATCGCCGCACCGACGTAGGCCAGCGCGCGCGCCGCCTCGACCTGCGAACGCATCGACATCAGCATGCGGCGCACGTCCGGATGGTGGATGATCGATACCGGGCCGGCGGAACCTGCCAGGTCGCGCGACTGGATGCGGTCCTTGGCGAACGCCACTGCCTGCTGGTACGAGCGCTCGGCCAGGCCGATGCCCTGCATGCCGACGCCGAAGCGGGCCGCGTTCATCATGATGAACATGTATTCGAGGCCGCGGTTCTCCTCGCCCACCAGGGTGCCGATCGCGCCGCCGTTGTCGCCGAACTGCAGCACGGCGGTCGGGCTGGCCTTGATGCCCAGCTTGTGTTCGATCGAGACGCAATGCGCGTCGTTGCGTGCGCCCAGCGAGCCATCCGCATTGACCAGGAACTTCGGCACGATGAACAGCGAGATGCCCTTCACGCCTGGTGGCGCGTCCGGCGTGCGCGCCAGCACCAGGTGGATGATGTTCTCGGCCATGTCGTGCTCACCGTAGGTGATGAAGATCTTGGTGCCGAAAATCTTGTAGGTGCCATCGCCCTGCGGCTCGGCGCGGGTGCGCACGGCGGCCAGGTCCGAGCCTGCCTGCGGCTCGGTCAGGTTCATGGTGCCGGTCCACTTGCCGGTGATGAGCGGCTCGAGGAAGGTCTTCTTCTGCTCCTCGGAGCCTGCGGTCAGCAGCGCCTCGATGGCGCCATCAGTCAGCAGCGCGACCAGCGCGAACGACAGGTTGGCCGCATTGACCATTTCGGTGCAAGGAGTGTGGACCAGCTTCGGCAGGCCCTGGCCGCCGAATTCGACCGGGTGCTGCACGCCCTGCCAGCCGGCTTCGACGAAGCCCTTGAACGCTTCCTTGAAGCCCCTTGAGGTGGTGACGTTACCGTCCTTCCAGAAGCTCGGGTCCTTGTCGGCGGCGTGGTTCAGCGGGGCGACCACGTTGGCGCAGAACTTCGCGTTCTCTTCCAGCACCGCTTCGACGGTGTCCTGGGTCGCGTCTTCGCAGCCGGGGAGCTGGTTGATGGTGGACAGGCCGGCCAGTTCGTTCAGCACGAACATCATGTCCTTCAGGGGGGCTTGGTACGTCATTTTTTCAGGTCTCCTCAAATGCGTCATTCCCGCGTATGCGGGAACCCGTGCTGAAGTGGCTGGGCAGCTTCAGCAGGGGTTCCCGCATTCGCGGGAATGACGGGGGTGCTTCAGAGTTTATCTCTTACAGGGCTTTGACCAGCTCGGGGACGATCTCGAACAGGTCGCCCACGATGCCGTAGTCGGCCACCGAGAAGATCGGCGCTTCCGGATCCTTGTTGATCGCGACGATGGTCTTGGAGTCCTTCATGCCGGCCAGATGCTGGATCGCGCCGGAGATGCCGACCGCGATGTACAGGTTTGGCGCGACGATCTTGCCGGTCTGACCGACCTGCCAGTCGTTCGGCACGAAGCCCGCGTCCACCGCGGCGCGCGATGCGCCCATGGCAGCACCCAGCTTGTCCGCCAGCGGCTCGAGCACCTTGAAGTTTTCCGCCGAGCCGATACCACGGCCGCCGGAAACGATGATCTTGGCAGCGGTCAGTTCCGGACGGTCCGACTTGGCCACTTCACGGCCGACGAAGGAGGACTTGCCCGAGTCGCCGACGGCGCTCACGGTCTCGGTCGCAGCCGAACCGCCAGTAGCGGCAGCCGAGTCGAAGCCGGTGGTACGCACGGTGATGACCTTGACGCTGTCGGACGACTGCACGGTCGCGATCGCGTTACCGGCGTAGATCGGACGCTCGAAGGTGTCCGGCGAATCGACCCTGGTGATCTCGGAAATCTGCGCCACGTCCAGCTTGGCGGCCACGCGCGGCAGGATGTTCTTGCCGTAGGCGGTAGCCGGGGCCAGGATGTGCGAGTAGCCGCCGGCCAGCGCCAGCACCTGCTCCGCCACGTTCTCGGCCAGGCCTTCGGCGAAGTGCGGCGCGTCGGCCACGATTACCTGCGACACGCCGGCGATCTGGGCTGCCTCGGCGGCTGCTGCCGCCGCGTTCGAGCCTGCGACCAGCACGTGCACGTCGCCGCCGCACTGTGCGGCCGCGGTGACGGTGTGGTGGGTGCTTCCCTTGAGCGAAGCGTTGTCGTGTTCTGCGATAACTAATGCGGTCATGATGGTTTATCCTGGATTAGATGACTTTGGCTTCGGTCTTGAGCTTGGCGACCAGCGTGGCGACGTCCGGCACCTTGATGCCTGCCGAGCGCTTGGCCGGCTCCGCTACCTTGAGGGTCTTCAGGCGCGGGGTGACATCGACGCCCAGGTCTTCCGGCTTGACCGTTTCCAGCGGCTTCTTCTTGGCCTTCATGATGTTCGGCAGCGTGACGTAGCGCGGCTCGTTCAGGCGCAGGTCGGTGGTGACGATCGCAGGCAGCGTGAGCGCCAGCGTTTCCAGGCCGCCGTCGACTTCGCGGGTCACGGTGACCTTGCCGTCTTCCAGCACCACTTTCGACGCGAAGGTCGCCTGCGGCCAGCCCAGCAGGGCTGCCAGCATCTGGCCGGTCTGGTTGGAGTCGTCGTCGATGGCCTGCTTGCCGAGGATGACCAGTTGCGGCTGCTCCTTGTCCACCAGTGCCTTGAGCACCTTGGCCACTGCCAGCGGCTCGGTCTCGACACTGGTCTCGACCAGGATGCCGCGGTCCGCGCCGATCGCCATGCCGGTGCGCAGGGTCTCCTGGCACTGGGCCACGCCGACCGACACCGCCACCACTTCCGTGACCTTGCCCGCTTCCTTCAGGCGCATCGCCTCTTCCAGCGCGATCTCGTCGAATGGATTCATCGACATTTTGACATTGGCGATATCGACGCCGCTGCCGTCGGATTTCACGCGGACCTTGACGTTATAGTCGACCACGCGTTTGACGGGTACCAGGACTTTCATGGTTTAACCTTTGGGAAATAGATGATGGACGGATTTGAAAAGTGGCGTAGATTATAAGAGAAAAAGCATTCTACCGCTAAATTTTAGCACGATCGTGCGTTTTTAATTTCGAAAAAAATGCGGCATATCAAGCCGCATCGGGATTGCTGCCCTTGCGTTCTACTTGCGGCGCATGAGGAAGGTGAACTCGAGGCCGTTCTGCGAATGGTGCAGCAGCGCATTGCCGGTCTGCTTGGCGAAAGCCTGGAAGTCGCGCACCGAACCGGAGTCGGTGGCCACGATCTTCAGTACTTCGCCGGTCTGCATTTCGGCCAGCGCCTTCTTCGCCTTCAGGATCGGCAGCGGGCAGTTCAGGCCGCGGGCGTCCAGTTCTCGTTGGTAGTCCATGATATCGATGTCGATTGCGGTGCTCATCGCAGTGCCTGCAAGGTCGGAAGGAAGTGCCGTTGGGAGGAATATACTCCAAAACGCGGAGTTTGACGCACTGCACCATGAAATTGCAAGTGCTGTTGCGGTGCCACAACGTGAAATCGCACGTATTTGCGTCTTGATTTAGCGCAAAAAGGCGCCGCACAAGCGTCATCCCCGCGCACGCGGGGACCCATGCCGAGCGTATGTTGCCGATGCTGCTTGCTCAGCAGGGGTCCCCGCATCCGCGGGGATGACGGTGGCGGCGGTGACGCCGCCTTACTTCATCAGGCGCGCTCGGCGATCCAGGCGGGGACGGCTTCGAGCGCTGCCGGCAGGCCGGACGGGTCGGTGCCGCCGGCTTGTGCCATGTCCGGACGGCCGCCGCCCTTGCCGCCCACCTGCTGGGCGACAAAGTTCACCAGCTCGCCGGCCTTGACCTTGGAGGTGCTGTCGGCGGTGACGCCGGCGATCAGGCTGACCTTGCCGTCGGCGACGCTGGCCAGCACGATGGCCGCGGTCTTCAGCTTGTCCTTCAGCTTGTCCATGGTCTCGCGCAGGCGCGCCACGTCGGCGCCTTCCAGTGTTGCCGCCAGCACCTTGATGCCGTTGACCTCGACCGCCTTGTTGACCAGCTCATCGCCCTGCCCTGCGGCCAGCTTCGACTTGAGCGCCGCGACTTCCTTCTCCAGCGACTTCACGTAGTCCTGCACCTGCTGGATGCGCGAAGTCAGCTCGTCCGGATTGGTCTTGAGCGCGCTGGCCGCTTCCACCAGGCGGCGGTTGAGCGACTGCACCAGGTTCAGCGCGTTCTCGCCGGTGACCGCTTCCACGCGGCGCACGCCGGCGGCCACGCCGCCTTCGCCGATGATCTTGAACAGGCCGATGTCGCCGGTGCGGCCCACGTGGGTGCCGCCGCACAGCTCTTTCGACGAGCCGATGTCCAGCACGCGCACTTCATCGCCGTACTTCTCGCCGAACAGCGCCATCGCGCCATGCTTGACAGCGTCGTCGAACGACATCAGCTGCGCCTGGGTGGCGTGGTTCTCGAGGATTTCCTTGTTCACCAGCGCTTCGACCTGGGCGATCTGCTCGCTCGTGAGCGGTGCGTTGTGGCTGAAGTCGAAGCGGGTCTTGTCCGCGTCGACCAGCGAGCCCTTCTGCGCCACGTGGCCGCCCAGCACTTCGCGCAGCGCCTTGTGCATCAGGTGCGTGGCCGAGTGGTTGCGGATGGTGCGGGCGCGGCGCGCCTCGTCCACCTTGGCGCCGACCATGTCGCCCACTTTCAGGGTGCCGGTCTTGAGCGCGCCGTGGTGGCCGAACACGTCGGCCTGGATCTTCAGCGTATCTTCGACCACGAACAGGCTGGCGTCGCCGCCGATGATGCCCTGGTCGCCGACCTGGCCGCCGGACTCCGCGTAGAACGGGGTGGTGTCGAGCACCACGATGCCACTCTGGCCAGCTTCCAGCTGCTCGACCGGCGCGCCTTCCGCGTACAGCGCGATCACTTTCGAATCATGCGCCAGCGCTTCGTAGCCGATGAACCTGGTCTTGGCGCCCGAATACTCGACGTTGGCGGCCATCTTGAACTTGCCCGCGGCGCGCGCGGTCTTCTTCTGCTGCTCCATCGCGGCGGCAAAGCCGGCTTCGTCCAGCACCACATCGCGTTCGCGGCAGATGTCGGCGGTCAGGTCGAGCGGGAAGCCGTAGGTGTCGTACAGCGTGAACGCGGTAGCGCCGTCCAGGTGCTTCGGATCCTTGGCCAGCTGCGCTTCCAGGATCTTCATGCCGTTTTCCAGCGTCTCGCCGAAGCGTTCTTCCTCCGCCTTCAGCGTCTGCGCCACGCGCTCTTTCGCTTCCGTCAGTTCCGGATAGGCGCTGCCCATTTCCTTGTCCAGGTCTTCCACCAGCTTGTAGAAGAACGGCTTGGTCTGGCCCAGCTTGTGGCCGTAGCGCAGCGCGCGGCGGATGATGCGGCGCAGGACGTAGCCGTGGCCTTCCGGCGCCGGGATGATGCCGTCGACGATCATGAAGCTGGCGGCGCGGATGTGGTCGGCGATGACGCGCAGCGCCTTCGCTTCCAGGTCGGTGGCGCCGGTTTCGCGCGCGGCGGCCTTGATCAGGTTCTGGAACAGGTCGATCTCGTAGTTCGAGTGCACGTGCTGCAGCACGGCGGCCAGGCGCTCCATGCCCATGCCGGTGTCCACCGACTGCTTCGGCAGGCGCGTCATGTTGCCCTGCTCGTCGCGGTTGAACTGCATGAACACCAGGTTCCAGATCTCGATGAAGCGGTCGCCGTCTTCCTGCTCCGAGCCCGGAGGGCCGCCCCAGATTTCCGGGCCGTGGTCGTAGAAGATCTCCGAGCACGGGCCGCACGGGCCGGTGTCGGCCATCTGCCAGAAGTTGTCCGATGCGTAGCGCGCGCCCTTGTTGTCGCCGATGCGGATGATGCGCTCTTTCGGCACGCCGATCTCGTTGGCCCAGATGTCGTAGGCTTCGTCGTCTTCCATGTATACGGTGACGGTCAGCTTCTCGGCCGGCAGCATGTACACGGTGGTCAGCAGCTGCCACGCGAACTGGATCGCGTCGCGCTTGAAGTAGTCGCCGAAGCTGAAGTTGCCCAGCATCTCGAAGAAAGTGTGGTGGCGCGCGGTGTAGCCGACGTTTTCCAGGTCGTTGTGCTTGCCGCCGGCGCGCACGCAGCGCTGCACCGAGGTCGCGCGCGAGTACGGACGCGAATCCAGGCCCAGGAACACATCCTTGAACTGCACCATGCCGCTGTTCGTGAGCAGCATGGTCGGGTCGTTGCCCGGAACGAGCGGGCTGGAACGGACGACCGTATGGCCCTTCGATTCGAAGAACTTCAGGAACTTTTCGCGGATTTCAGATGATTTCATGTCGGATGGGCGGAGTCAGGGCAGGATGCTTTAAAAAAACGATTATAGCCGATAGAAAGCGCGTAATGACCGGCGTTCACTCGCCAAAAAAGGCGGGCGGAATCAGGTCAAGGCGGTCGGTGCACAGCGCTTCCACTCCCCACCCGGCCAAGGTGGCCGCGCGCTGCGGGTCGTTGACGGTGTAGCACATCAGGCCGAAGCCGGCGTCCCTGATCGCGCGCGCGGCGTCCGGCTCCAGGTACTGGTGGTTGCAGTGGATGGCCACCGCCCCGATGCGCCGGGCGACCTGCAGCCAGTCCGGCGGGATCGCCTTGAACAGGATCGCGCGCGGGATGTCGGGTGCGGCCGCCAGCGCGGCTTCCAGCGCCGTTTCGCTGAACGACGAGAACAGCGGGATGGCTTGCCCGTGGCCCTGAGCGATCGCATCACGGAACGCCGCGCGCGTGAGTTCGGCCACCACCCTGCCCGTCTCCTCCTCATGGCCCGGCGCCGGCTTGATCTCGATGTTCATCCACATCGCGTGGCGCTGGCAGAACGCGACCACCTCGTCGAACAAGGGCACCTTCTCGCCGGCGAACGCGCGGCCGAACCAGCTGCCCGCGTCCAGGCGCGCCAGCTCATGTGCGTCGTAGTCATAGACGTGGCCGACGCCGTTGACCGTGCGGCCGAGGTAGGGATCGTGCATCACCACCGGCACCTTGTCGCGCGCCAGCATCACGTCGAACTCCACAGCCCGAAAACCGAGGCCGAAGCCGGTGGCAAAACCGGTCATCGTATTCTCGGGGGCGAGCTTGCCGCCGCCGCGATGCGCGAGGATGCGAGGGTAAGGCCACATGGCTACGGAACGTAGTTCAGGAGGGCTCCATCATAACCAATCGCGGCCGCGCATCAGCAGGAGCAGCAGGCCCGCGTTGAGCAGCACTGACAGCCAGTGCCAGGCCAGGAAGGACGCCTTGGACGACTTGTGGCGCAGCCATTGCTGGGCCAGCGCCGCGCCGGGCCAGCCGCAGGCCAGGCCGGCCGCCAGAAGCGTGCGCTCGGGTGTGCGGCGCGCGCGCTGGATGGCAGCGCGCTTGTCGAGCGCATACAGCGCGAACGTGAGCAGGCTGGCGGCCGCGTACACGGCCGCGACGGCGGGCGGGACTTGCAGGTATGCCGCGAGGGCTGCGAACGCCAGGATCGACAAATATCTCAACGAAAACCTTTCGAAAACACAAGCATAGCGGATCGGGCGCGGGGGTGGCTTGGCGAACAGAAGTGCGCCGGGAGACGGCGTACCTTTGCCCCTCAAACCAGCATCACATGGAGGGCACAATGGCATTCGATCTAGGGAGTTTGTTGCAGCAGTACATGGGAGGACAGAACCGGGTCCCGCCAGAGCAGGCGGAGTACGACTTCGAGCGCGTCGCGGACAGCGCCCCGCAAAGCGAACTGGCCGGCGGCGTCGCACAGGCGTTCCGCTCCGACCAGACGCCACCGTTCCCGCAAATGGTGTCGCAGCTGTTTGGCAGCAGCGACCCCAACCAGCGCGCCGGCATGCTCAACCAGATGCTGTCCACGCTCGGACCCGGCGTGCTCGCCTCGCTGGGCGGCGGCCTGGGCAACCTGCTGAAGAACCGCGGCGGCGCGCAGCAGGCGCCGCAGATTACGCCGCAGGAAGCGGAACAACTGTCGCCGGACGATGTCAAACAGGTCGCCGAGCGTGCGGAGCAGGAAGACCCGCACATCATGGACCAGATGGGCCAGTTCTACGCAAAAAATCCGACCCTCGTCAAAGCGCTGGGCGGCGCCGCCCTCGCGATCGCGCTGGGCCACATGGCGCAAGGCATGCGCAAACAATAAAGGAGAAATCGAATGGGTATTCTAAGCAATATTTTCGGCAAAATCTTCCCGGGCATGAAGAAGGACCAGCCCCAGGCACGCACGCAGGTCGGTTCGAGCCAGACGGCGTCGGGCGGATCGCAGCAGGCAGGCGCTTCGACGGCCGGACAAACGGCTGCGCGCCCGGCGGCCCCTCCTCCTGCGGCGCCGATGCAGCAGGTGGACGTGGAGGCCATCCTCAACCAGAAGGCGCAGAGCGCCGGCGAGCCGCTGAACTGGCGCACCTCGATCGTCGACCTGCTCAAGCTGCTCGACATCGACCATAGCCTGGCCGCGCGCAAGGAGCTGGCGCAGGAGCTCGACTACAAGGGCGACATGAACGACTCGGCCAGCATGAACATCTGGCTGCACCGCCAGGTGATGAACCGCCTGGCCGCGAACGGCGGCAAGGTGCCGGCCGACCTGCGCGATTGACTGGGTTAGGGGGGACTGTCCCCGCACGGGGACCGTCCCCAGCTCTTTAGCCAGCAGGATCGGAACTGCGCGCCGGTCCGCGCTATTGCGCTGCCTGCGCAGCCGTGCCGCACGAAAAGCAAAAGCGTGCGAATGCGCCCTTTCGCGTACTGCATTTCCCACAGCGGTCGAACACATTGATTCCGCAATGCGCGCAATAATCTACAGCAGCATTCTTCAGGTCGATGGGTCGCTCACAGCCGGGGCACACCGCATTGTTCAGCCTCGTCATGGCCAGATCATAGCTCAGCGTCGCGCGCCGCTCTTCATCGGGAAGCGCCTCCGCCTCGCGCTGACGGGCCAGGTAGCGTTGCATGGCAATGATCCCATAGCGGCCGGCTACAGCGGTTAATGCGAGACCCACCGCATACCGCACATAGCCCCCATAACTCGGCAAGTACGGTACCAGCTCGACGAAAAAGACAAATAGCGCGAAGAAGATAAAGCCCCAGGCAAAGGGCCAGTAGGCCCCCTTGCGCTTTTTAACAAACAGCCAGACGGCAAGCACAAGCAGTGGAAGCGTCAACGCCAAGCGATATAGAAATATTCGGAGCTCCGCCGCTCGCGCAGCCACATCGGCCTCCTGTTGAGCCGCCACCATCAAAACCTGCCATTGAAGCCCGAGTTCGGTAGATGCTTGCTTGACACCGAGCAGCTCCTTTTCCACGTTTTCCAGTGCTTTTGCGGCGTTCCGCTCCGTCGCCTTGAGCGAATCCAGCTCGCGGGTGCGTGCGATCAGCTCCCCATCCTGTTCGGGGCGAGCGGTCGCCTGTCTGGTGTTGATCCAGTTATCAAACTTGTCTTTCGCCTCAGCGTAATCGTTGTGTGCGGTGTTATAGACGAGATTGAGCTCTTGGTACTGCCCATTAAGCTTATCGAGCTTTTCATCCTTTTCTTTGATCTTCTGGGCCAGCGGCGGCCCCTGTACCGGATCGATGAAGTCCTCCTCACTAATTGGCTCTTCGATCATGGCAAAGTTTTCCACGACCTTCCCACCTAACCCGATAAGAAAAGCCGCGAACGCCAGCGCGATCAGCCACTGCGCCCAATGGAACCATTTTTCCGATAACCGCAAGCCTCTCTCCATGACTCCTCCCAACTTGGTAGAAAGTTGATTAGGTGCTGAATCTAACCGTAGGGAAACCGGACTGCCTTAATCCAGACCGAATCTCATAGTTGACTTGACGCAAGAGAGTTGTGTGGCACCCGGGCAGCGGGGCACGGGGTCAAGGTAACTCGCCGTCACTGAGGTGCCTGACCCCAAGGGGAATCAGGCCTGACCCCACGTTTGATGAACACCGCCGCCACCAGCCACAGTCCGCGCTGGAACCATTTCTCGGACAATCGCAAACCCTTGCTCTGACCACCTCCCGGGAAGGCGCCAGTCTGCCAGCGATGGGCTTTCGTGGCGAACGCACTGCAGCTGGCATGCCGCCGCGCAACCCAAAGTATCACCAGCCGCTACTGTCACCCCGGGGTCAGGTCACGCGCCCTAGCCAAGGTGCCTGACCCCAAGGGCAAATGAGGCCTGACCCCACGATTGATGTAGCGCAGGGATCGTGCGGGTTTCGAGAGGATTTTGTAGCGCGTGGCGCTACTGCCGCAATCGTGCGCGGCCAAAGTGGAAGGATCTACTACCGGGGTCAGGCACCGTGTGGTAAGCGGCGGGGCCACGTCTTCACTCTGCGGACGAGGCCTGACCCCAAGGGTGTTTAAAAATACGACAGTCCAAGCGCGGCGCGCACTTCGTCCAGCGTGCGCGCGGCAGTCTCACGCGCCACCATCGTGCCCTCTTTCAGCATCTGCAGGACCTGGCCGCGGTCCTTGGCGAACTCTTCGCGGCGCGCACGGATCGGCGCCAGCAGTTCCTGCAGGACGACGTCGAGGCGCTTCTTGACGACGCTGTCACCCAGGCCACCACGCACATAGTGCGCTTTCATTTCGGCGAGGGCTTCCTTTTCAGGGTCGAAGGCGTCCAGGTAGAGGAAGGCGACGTTGCCCTCCAAGTGGCCAGGGTCTTCGACGCGCAGGTGCAGCGGGTCGGTGTAGACCATCTTCACTGCGGCGCGGATCTCGGCTTCGGTTGCGCCGAGGTTGATGGTGTTGCCGAGCGATTTGCTCATCTTGGCTTTGCCGTCGGTGCCAGGCAGGCGGCCAATCTCCGGCACCAGCGCCTTGCATTCGACCAGGATGTCGCGGTTGGCAAGGCGGTTGAAGCGGCGCACGATTTCGTTCGCCTGCTCGATCATCGGAATCTGGTCTTCGCCCACCGGCACCACGGCAGCCTTGAAGGCGGTGATGTCGGCGGCCTGGCTCGCGGGATACGTCAGGAATCCGGCCGGGATGTCGCGCTCGAAGCCGCGCAGGCGGATCTCTTCTTTCACGGTCGGGTTGCGCTCGAGGCGCGCGACGGTGACCAGGTTCAGGTAGTAGAAGGTCAGCTCGGCCAGTTCGGGCACCTGCGACTGGATGAAGATGGTGCTGATCTTCGGGTCGATGCCAACGGCAAGGTAGTCGAGCGCGACTTCGACCACGTTGCGGTGCACTTTGCCGGTGTCGTCCATGTTGTCGGTCAGGGCCTGGGCGTCGGCCAGCATGATGTACTGGCGGTAGTCGTGCTGGTAGGCGACGCGGTTGCGCAGGCTGCCAACGAAGTGGCCAAGGTGCAGCGGGCCGGTCGGACGGTCGCCGGTAAGGATGATTTGCTGGTTGGTGCTGGCTGTCATGTGGGCTCCTGTTTGCCCCTCACCCGCCGCGCAAATGAAAACGCCACCTGGTGAGGCGGCGTTATTCTAAGACATCTGTTGCTAGTCGAACTAAGGCCGCGCGCTGTCAGCGGCGCCACCAGGTCTGTTCGTTGTGCAATGGATGCGTGGTCATGCCTGTATGGTTGCAGGTTACGTGCTTGCTGTCAATGCATGTACTTAATGCATGTGTTGCTGCACGTACTTCGCCACTTCGGCCTCGGAGAACCACGAAATATCCTTGACCAGCTCTTCCTTGATGGCCTGTTTGGCGTGCTGCCCCATGTTTTCGCGCAGCCGGCCCATGAACTCGGACGGGGCGATGACGCACAGGTCGTCGAATTTGTGTTCCAGCGATGCCTTGTCGAGGTATTCGCCGATCCGTTTGGCGAATTTGATCTCTTCGTGCTGTACGGGGCTGACGTCCGGCTCGTAATCGTGACCGGCCAGCTTGTGCGCGGCGGTGCCGCCACCGTGGCTGCGGAAATCCTCGTCAGTGTTGATGTCGCGGTTCTGGTCGCGGCCATGCGGGTTCATCAGGTCATCCAGCTCGTGTAGGTTCTTGCCGTCCATCATTTCGAAGATGCGCGCGCGGGTGCCGTCGGCTGCCAGGATCCAGGTGGTATTCATATGCGTCCTCCTATGTCGGTACTCATCTCAGGTAGAGCCAGTTGTACAGGTTTCAAGCATTTTTTGTCGCCAGCTATAATCTTGAATCCGCACAATTTCTAGGCATCATGACTGACCATACAACCGGCCTGAACAAGGCACTCGGCCATATCCGCGTCCTCGACCTGTCCCGCGTGCTGGCCGGGCCATGGTGCTCCCAGAACCTGGCCGACCTGGGCGCGGATGTGATCAAGATCGAGCGTCCCGGCAGCGGCGACGATACGCGCGCCTGGGGTCCGCCGTACGCGAAGGACGAGCACGGGAACGATACGAAGGAAGCTGCCTACTACCTGTGCGCGAACCGCGGCAAGCGTTCGGTGACGGTCGATATCGCGAGCAGCGAGGGCCAGGCGCTGCTGCGCGAGCTGGTCCTGCACTGCGACGTGGTGCTGGAGAACTTCAAGGTCGGCCACCTGAAGCGCTATGGCCTCGATTACGAGTCGCTGCGCGCGATCAGGCCGGACGTGGTGTACTGCTCGGTCACCGGCTTCGGCCAGGACGGTCCCTACGCGCACCGCGCCGGCTACGATTTCCTGATCCAGGGCATGGGCGGGCTGATGTCGATCACGGGCGAACGCGACGACCTGCCCGGCGGCGGCCCGCAAAAGGCCGGCGTGGCGATCACGGACCTGATGACGGGAATGTACGCGACGGTGGCGATCCTGGCCGCACTCACGCACCGCGACCGCACCGGCGAGGGCCAGCACATCGACATGGCGCTGCTCGATACGCAGGTGGCGATGCTGGCCAATATGGGCAGCAACTACCTCAACAGCGGCAAGCCGCCCAAGCGCTGGGGCAACGCGCATGCGAACATCGTGCCGTACCAGACTTTCGCCTGCAAGGATGGGCACATCATCGTCGCCACCGGCAACGATGGCCAGTACCAGAAGTTCGTGGAAGCGGGTCAGCGCCCCGAGCTGGCGCAGGACGAACGCTTTGCCACCAATCCGCTGCGCGTGAAGAACCGCGATGTCCTGGTGCCGATCCTGGCGCAGATGGTGGCATTGAAGACGCGCGACGAGTGGATCGCGCAGCTGGAAGCGGTCGGCGTGCCGTGCGGTCCGATCAACGACCTGCACGATGTGTTCGAGAACCCGCAGGTGAAGGCGCGCGGCGTGGCGATCGAGATGCCGCACCCGGCCGCGGACAAGGTCAAGCTGGTGCGCAGCCCGATGAAGCTGTCCGCCACGCCTGCACAGAGCGACCGCCCTCCTCCCCTGCTCGGCGAGCATACCGACGAGGTGCTGCGCGAGGTGCTGGGACGCTCCGACGACGATATCGCCAGCCTGCGCGAACGTGGTGTGCTCTAGGCCAGCAGCGTTTTACTCCACGCCAGCGCGGGTTTGTCGCATTGCGCTGGCGCCGTGCGCTCCCGGCTCCCGACAATAGCGCCATGAGACCTTTTCCCTTCCGGCGTTTCTTCATCGACGCGCTTTACGTCACCGCGATTAACGTCGCGTGCGCGATCATCATCACTTCCATCGCGGGCGAGCTGCACCGCTTCCCGGTGGTGCTGCTGTACTCGATCTGCATCGGCAGCACGATCTTCGTCCTCATCGATGGCATGCGCCTGGCGGTATGGGGTCATGGGCAGCGTATCAACTGGAAGATCTTCACCCCGGCCTTGCTGGTCCTGATCCCGGCCGGACAAATCGCCGGCTCCTACCTTGGCACCTTCGTCCTCGGGCTGCAAACAGAAGGCAACACGCCCGTCGTGGGCTCCAACGGCTGGCTGAGGGACCTGCTGTTTACGTTCATCGCATCCGGGACCGCGCTGGTAATTTTCATCGGTCGCGAGCGCATGGTCAGGGCCGAAACCGAGGCGGCGCACGAACGTGCGCGCTCCGAGGCGGCGGCCCGCCAGTCCGTGCAGGCCCAGCTCCAGCTGTTGCAGGTACAGCTGGAACCGCACATGCTGTTCAATACGCTGGCCAACCTGCAGGGTCTGATCGCGATCGATCCGCCGCGCGCGCAGCACATGCTGGACCAGTTGATCCAGTACCTGCGCGCCACGCTCGGATCGTCGCGTTCGGAGCAGACTACCCTGGCTCAGGAATTCGCATTGCTCGACGCCTATCTCGGGCTGATGGCGGTACGCATGGGAGAGCGCCTGACATATGCGCTGGACTTGCCGCAGGAACTGCGCAACACGCCGCTGCCGCCGATGCTGCTGCAGCCGCTGGTGGAAAATGCGATCGCGCACGGGCTGGAGCCGAAGGTGGAAGGTGGCAGGGTGCGCGTGAGCGCGTCGCAGCGCGACGGCATCATCGTGCTGACGGTCGCCGACGACGGACGCGGCCCGGATGCGCCGTCCGGCAAGCCCGGCACCAATGTGGGCATGGCGAACACGCGTGCGCGGCTGGCCGCCGTGTACGGCGAACGCGCTTCCCTTTCCCTGCTGCCGGCCGAACCTGCCGGCGCCATCGCAACCATCCTGATCCCGACCACGCCATGACGATCCGCGCACTCATCGCAGAAGACGAACCGATCCTCGCCGCGACCTTGCAGCATAGCCTGCGCAGGCTGTGGCCCGAGCTTGAAGTGGCAGGCATCTGCCCGAACGGGCTGGATGCAGTTGCCAAGGCGCTGGAGCTACGTCCGCAGGTACTGTTCCTCGATATCAAAATGCCCGGCAAGACGGGACTGGAGGCGGCGGAGGACCTGGCCGAGCAGTGGCCGGACGGCGAGCCGTTCCCGCTGGTGGTGTTCGTGACGGCCTATGACGAATATGCGGTCGCGGCGATCGAAGGCGACGCGGCGGACTATGTGCTCAAACCGGTCAGCGACGAGCGGCTGGCCAAGACGGTGGCGCGGCTGCAGCAGCGCCTTGCCTCGCGCGGGCCGGACATGGACACGCTGCTGGCGCAGCTGCGCGCGATGGTGCCGGCGCAGCCGGAGCAGCCGCGCCTGTCGATCATCCGCGCGGCGGTGGGCAACCAGGTGCGCCTGATCCCGGTGTCGGAGGTGGTGTATTTCGAGGCGGTGGACAAGTACGTCAACGTGGTCACCAGCGAGCATGAAGCGCTGATCCGCGTCAGCCTGCGCGAGCTGCTGCCTCAGCTGGACCCGGAGGTGTTCTGGCAGGTGCACCGCGGGACCATCGTCAATTCGCATTGCGTGGCCAGTTCCACGCGCGACGAGGCGGGCAAGGTGACGCTCAACCTGAAGTCGCGGCCGGAGAGGCTGCGGGTCGGGCCGCTCTACACCTCCCTGTTCCGCCAGATGTAGCGCCGTCATACCGCGTACGCGGGTTCCCATGCTGATTGCATAGCCCGGGCCGGCTGGCAATGCCGATTCATTTTGCTCAGCAGGGGTCCCCGCGTTCGCGGGGATGACGGGAGCACGCTGGAGGATGGGGCCGCGGGATGACGGCCGCGCTAGTAGTCGGCTTCGAGCTCGGAGCCGGCGTAGCTTTCCAGCTCGGTGAAGAGCGTCTTGAGGGCGGTGCGGCCGCGCATCTTCTGGATCACGGTGCAGTTTTCGCGGTAGTTGGCAATGCGGTCCGCGATCACGGCCTGGTGCTGTGCCGGCACCTGCGCCAGCAGCTTGGCGTAACCTTCTTCGTAATCCGGCTTGTTCTTGCGCACCGATGCCACCAGGCGCTCGAATTCCTTCTGCCCGGTGCGCGCGGTAATGCGGCCGGTATTCTCGATGGCGAAGATGATCGCCAGCGCGATCACGCCTTCCGCGTTCAGGTCCGGATCCGTTACCGGCCCTTCCCAGTGGTGGCGTCGCAGCCACGATGCCGCGCGCACGATCGCCTGCACTTCCTGGCGGCGCGTGAGCTGGGTCTGGTATTTGTCCGGGCCGTTCCAGTTCTGCGAAGGGTCGGCGAAGCAGATGTCGAAGAAGACTTCCTTCAGCCGCCGCTGCGCGTACACGGTGTCCTGGTCGTATTCGCCAATCAGCGTGTCCTCGGGCAGCAGGGACAGTTCCTTGATCATTCCGTAGCCGCGCTTGAAGGCCTGCTCGGCGCCATGCTCGATCAGGAAGTCGAGCGCGGCGTCGTCGCTGTCGGTGGACAGGATGTCCTCCAGGCCGAGCGAGACGCAGCCGGTGGTCAGGTACATCGCGCGCTGGATGCCTTCGGCGGTACGGTCGTTGGTGAACTTCTCGGCCACCATGGCGGTTACGCCCGCGAGTTCGTCGGCGAGGATGATGTCCTCGTCCTCGTCCAGAGCACGCGTGGCGAGGCGGCGGATCGCGCCCACCAGCCGCGGCAGGCGCTCTACTACAAGTGCTGGCAGCATCAGTTTCCCTGCACCTTTCAGGAGAAGATATCGGTGCCGAGGCTGCGGCGGCTGCCGCGCTTGGGCGTGGCGCGCGTGGTCGGCACCTGCTTGCGCAGGCGGTACAGCAGCTCCTTGGTGGAACGCTGCAGGAACTTCGGCTCCTCGTCCGGATCGTCGGAGAACTCGGCGTCCGCCAGGTCCGCGCTGTGACGGAAGTCGGGGAACAGTTCGAACAGCGCGCGGTCCCAGCCATCCTCGCTGGCCTTGACCAGCTCGATCGCGAGCGGCACCACGTCGTTGTCGGACGAGGTCTGGCCGGTGATGTACGGGCCCTTCTGGATCACTTCCGCGGCCACTTCGAGGATTTCGCGCGGCGCCATCGAGAACAGGATCGCAAAGATGGTGGCGCCGAAGTCGGTGGCCGAGGCTTCGGCCAGCAGTTCGCGGCGGCGTTCTTCGTCGTCGGTGGCGTACACCACGCCATGCACGTGCGCGAACAACGATTCGGCGATGCGTTCCGGGTCGTCCTCGATCAGGTCATCCGGCCAGGTGGCGGCGATGAAGGCCAGGCTGTCGGCCCAGGCCTTGGGCGGCACCAGCAGCGTCGCCAGCGAGGTTTTGCCGCCGTCGAAGCCGGCCAGGTGCAGCGCGGTGACTTGCGCCGGGATCGCGGACAGGACTTCGGCGACCGCGTAGTCGCCGTGCTCCTCGGCCGCCTGCGTGAACGCTTCCTCGGCGTGGCTCAGGGAACCCGCCAGCACCAGCTCCGTCACCTGCTTGGAGATCGCAGGCAGGTTGGATTTTTCGCTCATTGCTCGTCGCCCTCCTGGTCGAACATCTGCGCGAAGTCGTCGCTGACCATCTGGTCTTCTTCCTCGTCGTCTTCGCCTTCGTCGTTGCGCGCGAGCTGGTCGAGCGACTGGTCGTCTTCGTCCCACTGGCGCGGATTCTTGTACAGGAAGGCGGTGATGATCGCCTGGCGCGCCAGCTCCGGGAAGTTGGACGTCATTTCGGCGTACATCCTCGCGCCTTCCTCGCCGTCGCATTCGGCCATCGCGAACACGGCTTCGGGCTTGCTGCTGTCGTAGTTGCGCGTTTCGGCCATCAGTCCTTTCGGGTTGGTGAAGCGGATGTGGTCGACCAGCGCGAACGCCATCATGTTGACGTCCTCGATGCCGCCGCCGCTGGCGTATTCGGACACCAGCGCCTGCACCATCAGGTCGTAGTTCTTCTTGTTGGGCGGGTCGCCCAGGATGCCTTCAACCTGGCCATCCAGTTCGCGCGACTGGTAGGCGAATTCCGGGTGTACTCTTCTCATGATCTGGATCCTCGGTACTTATTCTGCTGGGATGGCTACGCCGTTCACGCTGAACACGGAGCGCCACAGGCCATAGGCCTCGGCCTGCGGATCGATCACGATCCGGTGTGTCAGGGTCTGGTTGTATTCCTCGCGTTTGGCGGGGTCCGACAGGACCTCGTACGCCTTGGCGATCGCCTGGAAGCGGGCGGCAGCGCCCGGCTCCTGGTTGCGGTCGGGGTGAAAGCGCATGGCGAGCGAGCGGTAGACCTTGCGGATCTCGTCGTCGCTGGCGTTGGGGGCCACGCCGAGCACATGGTACAAATTTTCCACGAGGATAGCTCCCGGCAAAACCGTTAAAAGAGAGATTATCCTACAGATGGCCCTCACGCTGCCACTCTGCGATCAGTGATCCGTCGGTGACTGCCCCAACGGACGCCAGGACGGGGACTGTCCCCCGCCTTTCCAACGGAGTCACAGAGACCTGGGACGGCCCCACCGCCTTGGCGCAAAGGGACAGCCCCCGTTGATGCGTCACTCGGGGATGATGCGCAGCAGGCGGCCTTCCGCCTCGTCGATCAGCACGTACAGGTGGCCGTCCGGCCCCTGCTTCACGTCGCGTACGCGCGCGCCGATCTCCATGCGCTCCTGCTTGCCTGCGTTGCCGTTCCTGTCGATGGCGATGCGACGGATGTCCATGCCCACCAGCGCTCCGCTGAAGACGCTGCCGCGCCACTGCGGGAACTGCGAGCCGCTGTACACCACCAGGCCGGACAGCGCAGGCGACGGCACCCACGCCACTTTCGGGCCGGTCATGCCGGCCACTTCCTTCTGCCCGATCGGCTCGGCGGTGACGTAGTCGGCGCCGTAGCTTTGCAGCGGCCAGCCGTAGTTCTGGCCCGCGGCCACGAGGTTCAGCTCGTCGCCGCCGCGCGGGCCGTGCTCGGTGGCCCAGACCCGGCCGGTGGCCTTGTCCACGGTCAGGCCCTGCACGTTGCGGTGGCCGTAGGACCAGATTTCCGGCAGCGCGCCGGGACGCTTGGCCAGCGGGTTGCCGGGCGCCGCTTTTCCATCCGCGGTCAGGCGCAGGATCGAGCCCTGGTGGGCGGCCAGGTTCTGGGCCTGCTCGCGCGCCAGGCGGTCGCCGATGCGGGTGGGCGGGTTGCCGCCATCACCCACGCTCATCAGCAGCGTGCCGTCCGGCAGCCAGGCAAGGCGCGAGCCGAAGTGGGCGCCGCCGCTCTTGTCCGGCCGGGCCTGGAACACGGTCTGGATGCCGTGCACGCGCTTGCCGTCAAAGGTGCCTCGCACCAGCGTGGTGCGATTGGCGCTGTTGTCGCCCGTGGCCAGAGTCAGGTAGATGCGCGGATTGTCCTTGTCGCCCGGGTGCACCGAAACGTCGAGCAGGCCGCCCTGGCCGCCGGTGAACACTGCCGGCAGGCCCTCCAGCGGCACCTCGTCGAAGCGCTGGCCGTTGACGACGTACAGCTTGCCCTGCTTGCTGGTGACCAGCGCGCGGCCGTCCGGCAGCCAGGCCAGGCCCCAGGGACGCGCGACTCCCTGTGCGACGGTGACGGCGCGCCAGCCCTTGACCGCCGGCGGCGGGCCGCTGGTTTCCAGCGCCACGGCGTGCGGCGCGAACGAGGCCGACAGCGCCAGGGCAAGTGCGAACGGCAGGTGGCTCTTGAGCGGGAAGATGGACACGAGGCGGCTCCTTCAGTAGGAAGTTCAGATTGACAACAATGCTACCTGAATCCGCGCGAACGGGTGACGGATCGGTCACGGCAAAAACAACCGCGATCGTGGTGATATTTAAAATGTATCACAGGAGCTTCTGTGAGACGTCCGGCGTATCACCAATGGCACGGGGTAATATTTGCTGATGGATAATCTCAGTCACATGGTGGCGGGACTCGCTGCCGGCGAACTGCTACACCGGGTTCTGCCGCGCGAGGGCGACCCCGAACGCCATGCCACGCGCCGACGCCTGCTGCTGTTTTCCTGTGCGGCCGGTAATACGGTGCCGGACCTCGACCTGGTGCTCACCCAGCTGCTGCCCGCGCCGCTCGGCTACCTGCTGCACCACCGCGGCCACACCCACACGCTGCTGTACGCGATCCCCCAGGCGATCGTGCTGCTGCTGGCGACGCTGATTGCGTGGCCGTCCGCGCGCCGCCTGGTCGGCGCCAGCCAGCCGGCGCGGTACGGCGCGCTCATCGCGGTGGCGACCGGCTTCCTGCTGCACCTGTCGATGGACTTCCTCAACTCCTACGGGATCCACCCCTTCTATCCGTTCGATGCGCGCTGGTTCTACGGTGACATGGTGTACATCATCGAGCCGGTGTTCTGGGTCGCGTTCGGCGTACCGCTCGCCATGATGGTACGAAGCGTGACGCTTCGCCTGGTGCTGTTCGCCCTGCCCTGCCTCGCACTAGCCTACTTCACCGTACGCGGCTTCATGCTGCCCGCTTCGCTGGCCGCACTGGTGGCGCTGGGAGCGGGCGTCGCCTTCGCCCAGCACCGCTCGGGGCCGGCGGGCAAAGGCGCGCTGGCGGGGATCTTCATCCTGATGCTGGTTTTCGTCGCGCTGCAGGGCGCAACTTCCTCCTTCGGACGGAGCGTCGTGACGCAGGAGCTGCACCGCGCGCAGCCGGCCGATCGCGTGGTCGACGTCGCGATGTCTTCCTTCCCCGCCAATCCCCTGTGCTGGTCCTGGGTATCCGTGCAGGCCAATGAGGCTGCGGGCACCTTCACGGTGCGGCGCGGCGTGGCCGGCCTGTTCCCTTCGCTGCTTGGCGCGGCGCAGTGCCCACCCGCCCTGATGGCCAGGGGCGGCGCAGCAGACGACAGTGCCGCCAGCCACGGCGAGGCGGTCATGGTCCTGAACAGCCGCGAGGGGAGCCTGCCGGCGCTGCGCCGCATGCATCGCGCCGATTGCCACCTGCGCGCCTGGTTGCGTTTCGTGCGCGCGCCGGCGCTGGGCGCGGCCGCCGGCTGGGACATGCGCTACGGCGCCGGCCCGGACGGTAATTTCTCCACCATCTACTTCCGCGACTTCAGCGGCCAGCCCTGCCCGCAAGGCGTTCCCGAATGGGGATTCCCGCGTGCGGATTTGTTACTGCCGCAATAAGGTAAAATGGACGGGATATCCCACTTTCCTTCGCACGCCTCCATGAGCAACGACAAGAACAATCCGGCGCCAGTGGCGCCGGCGCCCAACTTTTTGCGCACGATCATCGAGCAGGACCTGGCCAGCGGCAAGCACCGCCGCGACGGCCTGCCCGACGTGATCACGCGCTTCCCGCCGGAGCCGAACGGCTACCTGCACATCGGCCACGCCAAATCGATCTGCGTGAACTTCGGCCTGGCCAACGATTACAAGGGCCGCACGCACCTGCGTTTCGACGACACCAATCCCGAGAAGGAAGAGCAGGAATACGTCGATTCGATCATCGACAGCGTCAAGTGGCTGGGCTTCTCATGGGGCGAGCACCTGCACTACGCGTCCGACTACTTCGAACAGCTGTACCAGATGGCCGAGTACCTGATCCGCGAAGGCAAGGCCTACGTGGACAGCCAGAGCCCCGAAGAAATGGCGAAGAACCGCGGCAATTTCAGCACTCCGGGCACCAACTCGCCCTTCCGCAACCGCCCGGTGGAAGAATCGCTGCAGCTGTTCCGCGACATGAAGGCCGGCAAGTACAAGGACGGCGAACACATCCTGCGCGCCAAGATGTCGGAAGACGCGATGTCCTCGCCGAACATGACCAACCGCGATCCGGCGCTGTACCGCATCCGCCACGCGCACCACCACCGCACCGGCGACAAGTGGTGCATCTACCCGATGTACGACTA